>JBEGVK010000210.1:0-39661 GCA_041178405.1 Actinomycetota bacterium
CGGGAATCGAACCCGCATAGCCAGCTTGGAAGGCTGGAACTCTAGCCATTGAGCTACACCCGCGAAGGAGGGGTAGGTTAGCGGCGCGGCGTCACTGCCACCCGGGCGTGGCCGCAGGGGGTGGGGGATGGCGAGCGGAATCCTTCGCGGGGTGCTGGTCGGCGCTGCCGCACTGTCGATCACGGGGCCGTCGGTGGCGCTGGCAATGCCGCCCGACAGCACGCTGGTGTGGGATGGCGGCACGGTCGAGTTCTCCGAGTTCGAGTCGCCAGCCGACATGACAGCAACGCTCGAGAACGGCGATCCAGCGCAGCAGAAGGTCTTCGAGCGCACCGAGGTCACCGTGGGCGACGGGGTGGAGCTCGATGAGTCCGACCTCGTGTCGAATCCAGCCGATCTCGCCGGCGCAGTGTCGGTCGACATCGACGAGGAGGCAGCCACCGTCACGGTGACGGTCACCGAGGAGGGCTGTGTGACCGGCCTGAGCGTTCGCATCGCCTATGACGGAGCGACAACGTTCATCTCAGAGACAGCAGATGGTCTGTTCGGCGACGCGACCGATGTCGAGCTCGTTGCAGAGGCCGGCCTCGGCGCGTACGACATCACGTGGGCTGCGACAGGCGACGCCTGCGTCGAGCTCGGCCCCGTCGGATCGACGTCGACCTTCGACTATGCGCTGTACATCCTGGTGTACGACACGTTCGGACCTGACGACCCGATGCCGGTGGCGGGGAACGGGACGTCGGTCGCTCTCGCCGCTGCGTCGCTGCTGGTGATCGGCGCGGTGCTTACGCGTCTTGCAGTTCGGCGAGTTGCTCGGCCTCGATGAGCTGAGCAAGTCGACGGCGGAACCGCACGCCGCCCGTATCCGAGCGCAGGTTGAGGCTCGACGGGTCGTCGTCCATGCCGCGCTGCACCGCCTCGAGCACCGCCTTGTCCTCGTCGAACGCGGCGCGCACTGACGCAGCGAACGTGGCCGAGACCTCGGCATCTCCCGGGAACACGTTGCGGGTCTGGAACCAGAAGTAGCGCGTGGTGCGCTCGTCGACCGGCGTGAGGAAGTTGTAGCTGTCCATCAGGAACGTGTCGGGGTGCATCGGCCGCTCCTCGCCGCCGGTGCCGGCTGGGGCGAAGATCGCCTTGATGAGCGCATGGCTCGGGTACCGCACCTCGTACTCCTGCTTGCGGTCGGTGTTGCCGGCGAACTTCACGTACGGCGCATAGAAGGGTGCTGGTGGCGTGTCCATCAGCCAGCGCCACGTGGTGACGCCGACGTCGTCGATCGAGACCTGCATCGGTGTGTCGTCGGTGCCGGCTCCGGCGAACGAGCTGCGGTGCACCCAGGCGACGTGCGAGGGGTCGAGCAGGTTGTCGCTGATGTAGAGGTAGTTGCAGGCGACCACCATGTCGTCACCGTCGGTGCGGCCCCACTGCGTATCGTCCCAATGGCGCACCTGGAAGATGGTCGATGGGTCAGCACGCCGGGGATCGCCCATCCAGACCCACAGCAGCCCGTAGCGGGCCTCGACGGGATAGGCGCGAACGGAGGTGTTCGGCGGCACCGTGCCATTGACGGGAGCCCGCAGGCACGTTCCCTCGCAGTCGAAGGTCATGCCGTGGTAGCCGCATTCGACGAAGTCGCCCACCACGCGGCCCATCGAGAGCGGGAGTTTGCGGTGCGGGCATGCGTCGTGCAGGGCGCCATAGGTGCCGTCCGATCGACGATAGAGGGCGATCCGCTCGCCGAGGATGGTGGCGGCAACGGGTGCGTCGCCGATGGCGCGCTCCCACTCGGCGACGTACCAGGCGTTGCGGAGGAACATACGGAAACTGTACGACACCTGCACACTGGTGAGAGGAGGGTCCTTGGTCCCGTCTCCTATGCTCGGCGCATGTCCCGCTCGCAGTCGAGGTGGATCCGGCCGATGGTGGCACTCGTGCTGTCGGCCACGGCGATGGCAGCAGTCGGCACCGCGCCGACCTCGGCCACCGACAGCGCCGCCCCGGACGCCGCAGCGGTGCCGACGGTGACGTTCTCGGGTCGCACGTGGACGGTGAAGACCAGTTCGTCGGCGGTCGGTCCCGGCCCCAACGTCTTCAGCGAGGCAAACGCCGTCGTCGACTCGTCGGGCTACCTGCGCTTGCGCATCAGCAAGTCGGGACGGCGCTGGACCTGCGGCGAAGTGGTGCTGCAGGAGTCGCTCGGATACGGCACCTACGAGTGGGAGCTCGGCTCGAATGTCGCCAGCCTCGACCCGTTTGCCGTGCTCGGCCTGTTCACCTGGAACAACGACGATGCGTCGTACTTCCACCGCGAGATCGACTTCGAGGCGGCTCGGTGGGGCAACAGTCGCGATCGCACCAACGCCCAGTGGGTGGTGCAACCGTGGGATGTCAGCGGCAACCTGCGCCGCTTCACCATCGGCAGTTCGGTGCCCACCGTGATCCGCTTCACGTGGTCGGCGTCGCGAGTCGACTTCGCCACGCTCGTCGGCGGCAGCGTTGTCGAGTCGTGGTCGTATACCGGCAGTTACGTGCCCCCCGCCGGCGGCGAGAATCCGCGGATGAACCTGTGGCTCTACAAGGGGCGCGCGCCGAAGGCAGCGGTCGAGGTCATCATCCGCAGCTTCACCTTCACACCGGCGTCCTGATCCCGAGACCGGTGACGGGCCGCGCCGCCGCCGGCCCTACATTTGCCGATGAAGGGAGTGCCAATGTCATCGCTCGTCATCCTCATCCTCGTCGTGGTGTTCGTGCTGCTGCTCGCCGTCAGCCTGCGCACAGTCAGCCAGGGCACTATGGCCGTCACCACTGTGTTCGGGAAGTACCGGCGCACACTCCGGCCTGGCCTGAACCTGCTCATCCCGCTCGTCGAGCGCATCTACCGCCGCATCAGCGTGCAGAACCGTGCGATCGAGTTGCAGTTTCAGGCGATCACCCAAGACCAGGCCAACGTCTACTTCACGGCGATGCTGCTGTACGCGGCGATCAACGAGGCCGAGGACACCATCAAGAACATCGCCTTCAAGTTCGTGTCAGAGCAGGACTTCCTCACGGCGCTCATCCGCAGCGTCGAGGGCAGCACGCGTGGCTTCGTGGCGACGAAGAAGCAGGCCGAGATCCTGCTGCTGCGCGGCGAGATCGTCGCCGAGGTGAAGGACAACCTCGATCATGTGATCGAGGGCTGGGGCTACCACCTCATCGACTTGCAGCTGAACGACATCACCTTCGACCAGGCGATCACCACGTCGATGGCTCAGGTGGTGGCGAGCAACAACCTGAAGGCTGCAGCCACCAACGAGGGTGATGCGCTGCTGATCCGCCGCACCAAGGAGGCCGAAGCCGAGGGAACGGCGATCCGCATCGCCGCTGAGGCCGAGCGCACCGCCGCTCAGTTGCGCGGCCAGGGCGTGGCGCTGTTCCGCGAAGAGGTGGCGCGCGGCCTGGCCCAGGCGGCCCGTCAGCTCGAGGATCAGAATGTCGACTCGTCGCTGATCCTGTTCTCGATGTGGACCGAGAGCATCCGCCACGTGGCCGAGAACGGCAAGGGCAACGTGCTGTTCCTCGACGGCTCGCCGGAGGGCATGCAGAAGCAGATTCGCGACCTGATGGCGATGCAGCAGCTCGACACGACAGCGAGGCCGTAGGCACGCTCGGCCTTACACGGTCGGGGAGGCGGGATTTGAACCCGCGACCTCCTGCACCCAAAGCAGGAACGCTACCACTGCGCCACTCCCCGTGGACTGGGTGCCAGCGTACCTTCGGGCCTCGGCTGTCGGCAGGGGCGGCTGCCATCGACAGTGTGTCGACGTGTGCCGGGTATTCGCTCGATCGGCTGGTGCCAGCGGCGGTGTCACACCGGCGTGGCACGCTCGTCGCATGACCGACTCTGGCGACCTCGCACGGCTCCACCTCGGCGACGTGCTGCACCGGCTTGCCGGCCCGTCGGCCGAGCCGCGCGGCGATCAGGTCGATGCCGTCGCTGCGATCCTGCAACCAGCGGCGCGAGTGCTGGTGGTTCAAGCGACGGGCTGGGGCAAGTCGGCCGTCTATTGGGCCGCTACCGCAGCGCTGCGGTCGGGTGGGGCCGGTCCGTCGCTCGTCGTGTCGCCGCTGCTGGCGCTCATGCGCAACCAGGTCGACGCAGCAACATCAGCTGGCCTTCGGGCCTTCACGGTCAACAGCACCAACTTCGACGAGTGGGACACCGTGTTCGAAGCGCTCGCGCGCGACGACGTGGATGTGCTCCTCGTGTCGCCCGAGCGACTCGGCAATCCCCGCTTCGCAGCGCGTCTGCCCGAACTGCTGGAACGCGTCGGGCTCGTCGTCGTCGACGAGGCGCACTGCATCAGCGACTGGGGGTTCGACTTCCGTCCCGACTACCAGCGGCTCGCCCGAGCGCTGCTCGCCACGCCGCGCGCCGCAGTGCTCGCCACGACGGCCACCGCAAACGAGCGGGTCACCGCCGACATCGCGCGACAGCTGGGGCCCAGCGCCGTCACGCTGCGCGGCACGCTCGCCCGCACGTCATTGCGACTCGGTGTCGTCCCCGGGCTCTCGGCAGTGCACCGCTACGCATGGGTGGCCGATGCGCTCGAAGCCATCGAAGGGTCCGGCATCGTGTACGTGCTGACGGTGGCCGAGGCCGACCGTCTCGCTGCCTTTCTGTGCGAGCGCGGCTTTCGCGTGCCGGCCTACACCGGTGCCCTCGATGCGCTCGAGCGCGTGCGAATCGAAGAGCAGTTGCGAACCAACTCGGTGAAGGCAGTCGTCGCCACGTCGGCGCTGGGCATGGGCTACGACAAGCCAGACCTGGCGTTCTGCTTCCACGTCGGGTCGCCGAGCACGCCGGTGGCGTACTACCAGCAGGTCGGCCGCGCCGGCCGTGCGGTGGCGCGTGCTGATGCCGTCCTGTTGCCCGGCCCCGGCGACGAGGCGATCTGGGAGTACTTCGCCACTGCGTCGATCCCCGATCCGTCCGCTGTTCAGTCGGTGCTTGCCTCGCTCGACAGCGGACCGCAGTCGGTAGTCGAGCTCGAGGCGGCCACCGGCCTTCGCCGCGGGCGTCTCGATGCCCTGCTGAAGATCCTCGCCGTCGACGATGTGGTGGGCAAGGACGGCACGAAATGGGCGTCGACGGGTGTTCCGTACGCCCACGACCATGCCAAGTGGGCCGATCTCGCCGAGGTCCGGCGCTCCGAGGCCGATCTGATGCGCCGGTATGCGCGCGGTGAGGGCTGCCTCATGGCGTATCTGCAGACGGCACTCGACGACCCCGATCCGGCGCCGTGCGGGCGGTGCTCGGTGTGCACCGGCGACCTGCCGCATCCGGGAGCGACGCCCTCTGCGGCGAATGTCGATGCGGCGCGCTCATTCCTACGCGGTGCCGACACGGTCGTCGAGGCGCGCAAGCGATGGCCGTCGGGAGCCGCCCGCCGCGGCGCCATCGTGGGCCTCGCCGACGGTCGAGCTGTCGCGTTCGCCGACGACCCAGGCTGGGTCGCAGAGATCACTGCGCTGCAGCGATCGCGGTACGCCGACATCCCCGGCGAACTGCTCGACGGCGCGGTGGCGTCGCTCGGCCGGTGGCGCAGCACGTGGATCGGGCGGCCGGTCGCCATGGTGCCGGTGCCGGCGCACGGCGCAGAGGCTGACGCCAACCGCCGACTCGCCGAGCACCTCGCCGGCAGGGGTGGGCTGCCGGTGCTGGATGCCTTCTCGTGGCAGGGCGGCCCACCGCCCGCCGATGCGTCGAGCACTGCAGTCGTGGCCCATCTCGAGCGCGCCATCCGACTCGACCCGACGGCATCGTTCCCCGACGGTCCGGTGCTGCTGTGCGCGGCGAGCGCACGCACCCGATGGACGCTCACCGTTGCTGCCGCCATGCTGCATGAAGCGGGCTGCGGTGTGGCCATGCCGCTCGTGCTGCACCTCAGGCCCTGACACAGCCAACGGCCGGCGTGGCAGCATGTGAACCGGCAGGCACCCACCATCAATGGCCAGCCGAGGAGGCCGACGTGTTCGTACCCGACATCCGCACCGTGCCGCTCCAGCAAGCCGGCGCACAGTTCGCCGACCTCATGCTCGTCGATGACGGCGGCGTGCAGGTGGGCATCTGGTCGGCAGAGCCCGGCGAACTGCGCGGATCTACCGGTGACTACGACGAGGTGATGCTGATGGTCGACGGCCGCGCCACGGTGCACCATGACGCCGGCGAGTTCGACCTTGCGCCCGGCGTGCTGTGGTCGACGCCGCGACACTGGCGCGGCGACTGGGACGTCGTGCAGGGCGTGCGGAAGATGTACGTCATCGACAATCGTCCCGGCGGGCCGGCCGCCCCCGAGTACATGGGCAACGCCTACTCGGCGCCGCTCGGCGAGGCCGTGCGCCGGCCCACGGTGCTCGAGGGCGACCCTCACGAGCGCAGTGCCACGGTCTCTGCGCACAACCAGCTCGAGGCTGGCGTGTGGGAGTGCACGCCCGGCGTCTTCCCGTTCCGCCGCGACGGCTACGACGAAGTGTTCTGCGTGCTGGGCGGCCGCGCCACGATCGCCTTTGATGGAGGTATGTCGTTCGACCTGCGGCGCGGCTCGGTGCTGGTCACGCCGTCTGGCAGCACGGGCAGGTGGACTGTGCACGAGACAGTGCGCAAGGCGTACGTGATCATCTCTGGTCGTCAGCCGCGCGGTGCCGCGGCAGTCTGACCTGCTGACGGCGGCGAACTAGGCCGCTGGGCGGACGAGGGCGACGGGTACCGACGCATGCTGCAGCACGGTGCGGCTGGTCGAGCCGAGGAGGAGCGCTGCGAAGCCACCGCGGCCGCGCGAGCCGACCACGACCAGGTCGGCGCTGCGCCCGGCGTCGATGAGGGCCTTCGCCGGATTGTCCTCGCTGACGACCGAGTGGACGCGCACCTGCTGGCACTGGGCACGTGCGCTGCGCTCGGCAGACTCGAGCATGCGCATCGCATCGACGCGCATCTCGTGGCGAGGGTCGCTGGCGCCGGGCCGAGCGCTCGGGTACGGATACGACCAGGCATGCACGAGCTCGAGCTCGGCACCGGTCCGCGCCGCCTCGTCGACGGCCCAGCGCAGCGCTTCGTCGCTGCACGCTGAGCCGTCGATGCCGACGACGATGCGGTCGATCTCGGGCGTGGGGCGGTCGGCGCCGTGCACCACGACCACCGGGCCGTGGGCGCGGTATGCCACGACGGTGGCGACCGACCCGAGCACATCGGTCAGCCGCCCCGGATGCGATGTGGCACCCACCACCACGGTGTCGTTCTCGCGCGCTGCACTTGCAACCGCATAGCCGGGCGCGCCGAGCACCGTCTCGCCCGACACCTCGATGCCGAGCCCGAACGATCGGGCGAGCTCGACGGCGCGTCGGTTCACCTCCTCGCGTTGGTGCACCAGGCCGTCCATCGACGAGCCGGCGAGCGAGCCGTTGCCGACGAGGCTCGCCTCGACCGACACCGGCAGTTCGGCACACGTCATCACGTGCAGCGGGCACTGTCGACGCGCCGCGTCGTGCGCGGCCCACCGCAACGCTTCGATCGAGCCCTCGGTGCCGTCGACGCCGACGACCACGCGGGGGCCGCGGCCGCTCATGTCACCGCTCCACGATGAGGGCGGTCACCATGTAGCGCATTCCCTCGGGGGTCTCGGCGTGGGTGAGGATGTGGCAGTGCCATGCCCACACACCGGGTTCGACGCCCATGTAGAGCACGGTGTAGCGCTCGCCTGGCGCCACGTTGACGGTGTCGGTGGGCCATGGCTCGTCGAGCGGAATGCCGTCCTTGGCGATGACCCACCCCATCGGCTGGTGGAGGTGCATCGGGTGAGAGGTGAGCCCCTCGTTGAGGTAGTGCACCATCATCGTCTGGCCGACACGCAGCGTGTACGGCTCGGTGGCCGGGAAGCTCTTGCCGTTCAGGCTCAGGCCGATCGTGCCGGCATCGTTGAGCACCATGTTGACGACCTTGGTGGGCTTCTCGGGGTAGCCCTTGTCGATCAGCTTCTGCGGAACCGGGATCTCGTCGATGAGCAGGGCGCCGAACATGCCGTTGGGAATCTGCTCCTGGGCATTGTGGTGCGAGTGGTAGATGCCCACGGCGGGGCCCTTGGCGACGAAGTCGTACACCTTCTCGCCACCCGGCACCGTCGGGCGCTCGGTGTACGGATCGACGCCGTCCATCACGTTGGGCACCTGGATGCCGTGGAGGTGCAGCGAGGTGGTCTCGGGCAGGTTGTTGCGCAGGATCATCCTCACCTTGTCGCCCGAGTACACCTGGATGGTGGGCGCCGGCACGACACCGTTGTAGGTCCATGCCTTCACCACCTTGCCCGGCTCGACCTCCCAGTCGACCACCTTGGCATCGAGGATGAATACCTTCGTGCCGTCGGCGAGCACCTCATCGGGCTCACGGAGGGCGCCACCACCGGTGCCCATCGTCGCCGCCGGGTACAGCTGGGCACGGCTCAGCATCGCCGCGTCCATCGCCGACCAGTCGATGTGCGCCGTCGGCGCGCCGCCGTCGCCGCCTGTCCCTCCGGTCGATGCGGTCGGAGTCACCCGGAGCGTGCCCACCATGCCGGCAGCCTCGTGACCAGGCTGCGCGCACAGGAATGTGTAGTCGCCCTCTGCGACCGGGCCGATCTCCCAGTCGTACATCTGGCCGCCCGGTACGTCGGGGCTCTTCAGCCCGAGCTCGCGGATTTCCATGTTGTGGAGCGCGCTGCCCTCATTGACGAGGTGGAAGGTGGCGCCCTGCGGCGGGATCTCGATCTGCGTGGGCGTGAAGTACAGATCACCCATGGTCACGTCGATGGTGGGCTTCGAGCCGCCGCTGCTGTCACTGCCGGCAGCCGACTCCGTGCCGCTGTCACGGGCTCCGAGCACAGCGACCACGAGGGCGGCGAGCCCGGCGAAGAGCGCGAACCAGCTGAGCAGTGAACGGTCGTCCTTGGTCATGGTGGCCATGCTGCGGCTCGGCCGCCCGTCCGTGTAGGGCATGAGGGAGGTCGGGCCCGGGACCAAAGTCCCGCGCCGCAGCGATGTGCCCGTGCCGGGCGCAGCGCCGGCCTGCGGCACGGCTCAGCAGGCAGTAGGGCTCAGCTGGCAGCGAGCCGACGCACCACCGAGAGCAGGTGGTCGACGTCGGCAGGCTCGTTGTAGCGGGAAATGCCGACTCGCACGACGCCGCCCGAGGCTGCGAGCCCGAGCGTCTCGACGACCTCGACGGCGTAGTTGTGGCCGTCCCATGCGGCGATGCGCTCGCGGCCGAGCTCCCTGCACACATCGGCGGGGGAGTGGCCCGCCACGGTGAATGCGGCAGTGGGCGTGCGTCCCTCGAGGCCGTGCACCCCGTAGACGGTGACACCCTTGGTGGCGAGCAATCCGTCGAGGAGCGGGGCGAACAGTTCGCGCTCGGCCGCCTCGACGGCCTCCATGCCCTCTTCGAGCAGGAACCGTGCGGTGGCTTCGATGCCGGCGAGCGCCTCGTAGTTGGGCATTCCGGTCTCCCAGCGGCGAGGTCCGTGGTCGTACGCCGGCTTCACCTTGAAGGCGGGCAGTTCTTCGAGGATCTCCGGGCGCGCCCACAGCATCCCGGCGTGCGGCGCATACCACTTGTATGGCGATGAGACGAGCGCATCGCAGCCCAGGGCGCCGATGTCGATCCGCCGGTGGGGAGCGAGTGCAACGGCGTCGATGAACACCCGGGCACCGACGGCGTGGGCGGCCTCGATGATCGGTGCAAGGTCGGGCGCAGTGCCGAGCAGGTTCGAGGCGCCGGGCAGTGTCACCCAGCGGGTGCGGCTGTCGATGAGGTCGATCACATTCTCGGGAGGCAGCGTGCAGGTGGCGGCGTCGAAGGGCGCGAGCACGTGCTCTGCGCCGGCGCCAGCGGCCGCGAGGCGCCACGTGCTCACGTTGGCCTCATGGTCGAGGCGCGTGCCGACGATCCGGTCGCCCGGCTGCAGCGTGGCGCCGACCGCTCGCGAGAACGAGAACGTCAGCGTCGTCATGTTGGGCCCGAAGACGATTCCCTGTGGGTCGGCGCCGAACAGCCGGCCGACGATCTCCCGCGTGCGCAGCTGCAGCGCGTCGGCCTTCTCGGCTGCAGAGAAGTAGCCGCCGCCGCAGCTGTTCGATCCGTCGCGCAGCCAGTCGGTCATCGCCGTGATCGCAGAGTCGACGGCCTGTGTGCCGGCCGGACCGTCGAATCGGGCCCATCCGTCCTGGGCGCCCGGGAACCTGTGTCGCAGCGAGGTGAAGGTCATGGACCGACACTATGTGAGGCGTCTGCTCCGCACAGCACGCCGCGCTGGACGAGGACTACTGCCGCCGGGCTGCCTGCTTGGCGAGGCGCCGTGCAGTTCGACCACTGGCGCGGATCGTGCGGTGGTCGAGGTCGCCGACCTCGACGCCGTTGTCGAACAGCACCCGGTACCGGAGCCAGTTGAAGCCGTTGGCGAGAATGACCTTGCCTGAGGTGCCGACGGGGACGTCGTAGATGTCGGCGATGCTCTCGACGCGGTCGCCGATCTTCAGCGAGAGCTGGTCGGCGTGCGGCGTAGCGAGGGCGTGCGGCTTCCAGAACGTCATTGGCACAGTCTGCCCGATGTGAGCTGCTGCAGCCGTACTCCTGCCGGGCGGGTGGGTTGCCTCCGGTCGGCGGTGCCAGCGGGGGTTGGCACGCCCCACCGGCCTCCGCAGCGGCAGCGGCACCCCGCAAGGTTCAGGGGTGCGACGGGTAGAGTCGTCGCCCTGTGAGAAGCACCATCCAGACCCTCGACGACCCTCGCACGGAGCAGGCGGACGACTCGGGCGAGCAGGCGGCGCCCCGGCAGCTGGTGAAGCTGTCGATCGTCGTCGAGTCCGACGAGTTCGCTGCCGACATCGACCGTGCGTTCAAGAAGATCGCAGCGCAGGTCCGGCTGCCGGGCTTCCGGCCGGGCAAGGCGCCCCGCAAGGTGCTCGAAGCGCACATCGGGATCGAGGCAGCGCGCGGCGAGGCCATCAACGATGCGCTTCCCGCATACCTCGCGCGGGCCGTGCGCGAGCACGACGTCGATCTCATCGCCACCCCCGAAGTCGAACTCACCGGCGGAATGAAGGAAGGCGATGTGCAGTTCGACGCCGTCTGCGAGATCCGACCGGTCATCACCGTTCCCGGCTACGGCGGCCTGCGCGTCGAATTGCCGGCGCCGCACGCCACCGATGCTGAGGTCGACGAGGCCGTCGAGGCCGAACGGCGCCGCAGCGGATCACTCGTGATCGTCGACCGTCCGGCCGGCATGGGCGATCACGTGACGCTCGATCTTGCTGCGACGCGCGACGGCGAGCCGGTTCCTGGGCTGAACACCGAGGACTGGGTGTACGAAGTGGGCAAGGGCTGGGTTGCCGAGAGCTTCGACGGATTCCTCGTCGGCGCCTCGGCCGGCGCCGAACTGTCGTTCACCGACACGCCGACCGGCACCGATCGCCCCGCCGACTTCACCGTGAAGGTGTCGGCAGTGCAGGAGATGGTGCTGCCCGAGGTCACCGACGAGTGGGTCTCCGAGAATGTCGCCGAGCACGACTCGGTCGACGCATGGCGTCAGGCGATCGCCGATCGCCTCGGGACGGCTCGGCTCAACCAGGCGCGCAACATGTTCATCGATCGGCTCACGTCGGCGCTGGCCGAGCTCGTCGACTCGCCGGTGCCCCAGAGCATGGTGAATGGCGACCTGCAGGCTCGCGTGCAGAACACCGTCAGGCAGTTCCAGGCACAGGGCATCGCGATCGAGCAGCTGCTGCAGATCACCGGCCAGTCCGAGGCACAGTTCGTCGAGCAACTCCGCGAGCAGTCAGTGAAAGCGGTGAAGGTCGACCTTGCGTTGCGCGCCGTCGCCGCTGCCGAGAGCATGGAGGTGACCGACGACGACCTCGAGCGCGAGTATCGCCAGATCGGACTCCGGTCGAATCAGAAGGCCGACCGGGTGCGTCGCGCCTACGAGCAGAACGACGCCGTCACCGACCTGGTGTCGATGCTGCTGAAGAACAAGGCGCTCGACTGGCTCGTCGAGCACGTCGAGATCGTCGACACCGAAGGGTCGCCCATCGAGCGCTCGCTGCTCACCGGCGATCGGAACGACGGCGACCACGACCATCACGACCACGACCATCACGACCACGACGGTCACGACCACGAGCACTGAGGCACCATGTCCGGCTACCAGATCCCCAGCGTCGTCGAGCAGACCAGCCGCGGCGAGCGCGGCTACGACCTCTACAGCCGCCTGCTGCGCGACAACATCATCTGGCTCGACACGCAGATCGACGACGCATCGGCGAGCCTCACCTGCGCCAAGTTGGTGTATCTCGAGAGCGAGAACCCCGACAAGGACATCAGCATCTACATCAACAGCCCGGGCGGCGACATCTCGGCGATGTTCGCGATCTACGACACGATGCAGTTCATCAAGAACGACATCGCCACGATCTGCCTCGGCCAGGCAGCCTCGGCGGCGGCGGTGCTGCTGGCGGCCGGCACCAAGGGCAAGCGCCTGGCGCTCCCTCACAGCCGCATCCTCCTGCACCAGCCCTACGGGCAGGTCGGCTACGGCCAGGTCACGGATCTCGAGCTGGCAGCCAAGGAAATCCTGCGGATGCGCGACCTCCTCGAGGAAATCATGGCCAACCACACGGGCCAGCCCATCGACCGGATCCATGCCGACACCGACCGCGACTTCGTGATGGAAGCATCCGAGGCCCTCGCGTATGGCATCATCGACGATGTCATCTCGTCGCGGCAGTCGGTGGACCGCACCGGACCCATCCGCTGACCCGTCGATCTGACGCTGTCTCGTACCGAAGGGGAGCACCGTGGCGAAATTCGGCGACACCGGCGAACTGCTGAAGTGCTCGTTCTGCGGCAAGTCGCAGAAGCAGGTCAAGAAGCTCATCGCCGGCCCCGGCGTGTACATCTGCGACGAGTGCATCGACCTCTGCAATGAGATCATCGAGGAGGAGCTCACCGACTCGGGCGAGTTGCGCTTCGACGAGCTCCCCACGCCCCGCGAGATCCGTACCTTCCTCGACGACTACGTGGTCGGCCAGGAGGAGGCCAAGAAGATCCTCTCGGTCGCGGTCTACAACCACTACCGCCGCATCCAGTACCAGCAGAACGCCGGCGTCGGACGGCGCGACGACGTCGAGCTCTCGAAGAGCAACATCCTGCTGCTCGGCCCCACCGGCTGCGGCAAGACCCACCTCGCCCAGACCTTGGCCCGCCTTCTCAACGTGCCGTTCGCCGTCGCCGATGCAACGGCGCTCACCGAGGCCGGCTACGTGGGCGAGGACGTCGAGAACATCCTGCTGAAGCTCATCCAGGCCGCCGACTTCGACGTCAAGAAGGCCGAGACCGGCATCATCTACATCGACGAGATCGACAAGATCGCGCGCAAGAGCGAGAACCCCTCGATCACGCGCGACGTGTCGGGCGAGGGTGTGCAGCAGGCCCTGCTGAAGATCCTCGAGGGCACAGTCGCCTCGGTTCCGCCGCAGGGCGGCCGCAAGCACCCCCATCAGGAGTTCATCCAGATCGACACCACCAACGTGCTGTTCATCTGCGGCGGCGCCTTCGCCGGCCTCGAGCAGATCATCGAGTCGCGTATCGGGCACAAGGGCGTCGGATTCAACGGCATCGTCCGCAGCAAGGTCGAGCGCGACCCCGGTCAGCTGTTCGCCCAGGTACAGCCTGAGGACCTGTTGAAGTTCGGCATGATCCCCGAGTTCATCGGCCGCCTTCCGATGGTGGGCGCCGTGAGCAGCCTCGACCGCGAGGCGCTCGTGAAGATCCTCACCGAGCCGAAGAACTCGCTGGTCAAGCAGTTCCGCAAGATGTTCGAGTTCGAGGAAGTCGACCTCGAGTTCACCCATGAGGCCCTTGGCTCGATCGCCGATCTCGCGCTGGTGCGCGGCACTGGCGCTCGCGGCCTGCGGGCGATCCTCGAGGACGTGCTGCTGGCCACGATGTACGAGTTGCCCGGCCGCACCGACGTGGGTCGCGTCGTCATCGACGCCGACACCGTCACGGCGAAGGCCCAGCCGGCGATGGTGCCGCGCGAGCCGGTCACCAAGCGTCCGCGCCGCCAGGCGAGCTGACACCCCGAGCACGTCCACGATGTCGTACGCCGACGCGCTCGCGTTCCTCGACGACCATTCGAACTACGACGTCTCTGGCCGAATCGCGTCGCCGACGCTCGGGCGGATGCAGGCGCTCGTCCATGCGCTCGGCGATCCGCATCTCGCGCACCCGGTGGTGCATGTCACCGGCACGAACGGCAAGGGATCGACGACGCAGATGATCAGCCGCCTGCTGATGGCCCAGGGCCTGTCGGTGGGCACCTACACGAGCCCGCATCTCGAGCGGCTCAACGAGCGCATCAGCCGCAACGGCGAGCCGATCAGCGACGACGAGTTCGCCGAGCAGGTTGCGGCGGTGGCCGATATCGAGGTGCTCACCGGTGTTCGGCCGTCGTACTTCGAAGCCGTCACCCTTGCAGCGTTCCGCTGGTTCGCCGATGTCGCTGTCGACGTGGCGGTGATCGAAGTGGGACTGCTCGGTCGCTGGGATGCCACGAATGTCGTCGACTCGAAGGTGGCGGTGCTCACCAACATCGGCATCGACCACACCGAGTACGCCGGGCCGACGAAGGCGCACATCGCCACCGAGAAGGCGGGGATCGTGAAGCCCGGCTCGGCTGTGGTGATCGGCGAGACCGAGCCCGACCTGGTGCGCATCTGGCTCGACGCGGGCGGATCCAGCCACGTGATCCGTGGCGAGCACTTCGATGTCGTCGAGAACCAGCTGGCGCTCGGCGGACGCATGGTCGACCTGCGGACGCCGTCGACGGTGTATCCCGACGTCTTCGTGCCGCTGCACGGCCGCCACCAGGGCGACAACGCCGCAGTGGCGCTCACTGCCGTCGAGGAGTTCTTCGGTGGCCCGCTGTCGGGCGAGGTCGTGGCGGATGGCTTCGCGCAGGTTGCGATGCCTGGCAGGTTCGAGGTGCTGGGTCGCCAGCCGCTGGTCATCGTCGACGGGGCGCACAACCCGGCGGGTGCCGACACCTGCGCGTCAGTGTTCTTCGACGACTTCGATCCCGCGGGGCGCCGCGTGATGGTGGTGGGATGCCTGCAGGGGCGCGACCCGGCCGAGATGCTCTCGGCCCTGCGCGCCGACGAGTTCGACGTTGTCTACACCTGCACGGCGCCGTCGGCGAGGGGGCTGGCCGCCGGCGAGCTCACCGCCGCAGCGCGCACGCTCGGGTGCGACGACGTGCGCCAGATGGCGACGGTCGAGGCGGCGATCGACGCATCGCTGGATGGTGCCGCGGCCGAGGATGCGATCCTCGTCACGGGCTCGCTCTACATCGTCGGCGCCGCCCGGCCGCATCTGCGCCAGGTGCTGCGCTGAGCCCTGGCCGGTAGCCTCACCGGCCATGTCAGATCGCACCCTCGTCCTGCTGAAGCCCGATGCCGTCGAGCGCGGCCTTGTCGGCCAGATCCTCGCCCGTTTCGAGGCCAAGGGCCTGAAGGTCGTGGCGCTCGACCTGCGCACGCTCGACGCCGACACGCTCGCCCGGCACTACGAGGAGCACGTCGGCAAGGGTTTCTATTCGGATCTGGTGACCTTCATGAGCCGCGGCCCCGTCGTTGCGCTCGCCCTCGAGGGGCCGGAGGACACGTGGGAGGTCGTCCGCCAGATGATGGGCGCCACCAACCCCCGCAAGGCGGCGCCGGGCACGATCCGCGGCGACCTCGGGATCCTCTTCACCGAGAACCTGGTGCACGGCAGCGACTCGCTGGCCTCGGCTGAGCGTGAGCTGGGGATTTTCTTCCCGAATCTGTAACAAACGGACCGCCCGCTAGGATGACCCGACGCCCGGCCTGGGCCGGCGCGACGCCCTGGAGGTAGGTGATGGCGAGAAGCAACCCATTGGCCCTCGGCCGTGACTTGGCCATCGACCTCGGCACCGCCAACACCCTGATCTACGCCCGGGGCGAGGGCATCGTCCTCAATGAGCCCTCCGTCGTGGCGATGGACATGCTCGACAACCGTCCCGTGGCCGTCGGCCACGAGGCGAAGCGGATGATGGGCCGTACGCCTGGCCGCATCAAGACCATCCGCCCCCTGAAGGACGGCGTCATCGCCGACTTCGAGGTGTGCGAGAAGATGCTCCGCTACTTCATCCAGAAGGTCCACGCCAGCCGGTGGAGCAAGCCGCGGATGGTCATCTGCGTGCCCTCGGGCATCACCGGGGTCGAGCAGCGAGCCGTGCAGGACGCTGCCGAGTACGCCGGTGCCCGCAAGCCGGTGCACATCATCGAAGAGCCCATGGCGGCGGCCATCGGCTCTGACATGCCGGTCCACGAGCCGAGCGGCAACATGATCGTCGACATCGGCGGCGGCACCACCGAGGTGGCCGTCATCTCCCTCGGCGGCATCGTCACGGCGCAGTCGGTGCGAGTGGCGGGCGACGAGCTCGACGAGGCGATCATCCAGTACGTCAAGAAGGAGTTCTCGCTCGCGATCGGCGACCGCACCGCCGAGGACATCAAGATCCAGATGGGTTCGGCGTGGCCGCTCGAGGAAGAGCTCACCGCCGACATCCGCGGCCGCGATCTCATCAGCGGCCTCCCGCGGACCGTCGAGCTCACCACCGAGCAGACCCGCGAGGCACTCGCCGAGCCCGTCGCTGCCATCGTCGACGCAGTGAAGACCACGCTCGACCGCACGCCGCCCGAGCTCGCCGCCGACATCATGCGCAACGGCATCATGCTCGCCGGAGGCGGCGCACTGCTTCTCGGTCTCGATCGGCGCCTGTCGCACGAGACCGGCATGCCCATCAACATCGCGCCGGAGCCGCTGTACAGCGTGGTCATCGGCTCGGGTCGCGCCCTCGAGAACATCGATGCGATGCGCGGGCTGATGGCCATGGGCAGCGACGAGTGATCGCACCGGAGGACTGAGGTGTTCCAGCTCAGTCGCAAGCGGGTCATCGTCATCGTCGTCCTCACCTGCCTGCTGCTCATCACGCTCGAGCAGCGCGGCAGCGGCACCCTCGGTGGAGTCCGCAGTGCATTCGCGCTGCTGCTGCGTCCATTCGAGACGGCGGTGCGAGTGGTCGCAATGCCTGTCGGGCGAGCCTGGAATGGCATCGTCAACTACGACGATGTGGCGGCCGAGAACGAAGTGCTACGCGACCAGGTCGAGCGGATGAAGGGAGCCGACATCGAGGCTCGCTCGGCCATCCTCGAATACCAGGAACTGCTCCGCCTCAATCAGCTCACCACCAAGTTCGCGTACGGCACCGCAGCGGCACAGGTGGTCGGCGAGTCGCCGAGCAACTTCCAGAACACGGTCGAGATCAACATCGGCGCCTCCCGTGGCGTGAAGGAGGGAATGCCCGTCATCGACGGCGCAGGCCTCATCGGCCGCATCACGAAGGTGTTCCCCGACCGGTCGATCGTGCTGCTCATCACCGACCCGGAGTACGCGGTGTCTGCGCAGGTGCTCAGCACCGTGCGCGAGGTGCCGGGTGCCACGACCACCACGATCGCCACTGAGCCGACGACGCCGTCAGGCATCCCCATCGACGAACTGCCGTCGAGGGCGACCTCGGTGCCCTCCACGCTTCCCGGCCAGACCACGACCACCTCCACGACGACCACGACGAGCACCACGATCCCGCCGACCACGACGACGATCGTCGACGGCGTCATCCGTGAGACGGGCACGCTGGAGGGGCGGGGGGCCGACCGGCCGATGGTGCTGCGCTTCGTCGACCCCGAGTCGGCCTTCGAGACCGTGCGCATGGGAGCTGTCGTCGATACGGCAGGCGGGCTCAGCAGCCTCGCCCCACAGGGGATCCCCATCGGGATCATCACGGCGATCATCGAGCAGGACGGCACGAGCACGGTCCTCGTCGAGGTCACTCCGAGCGCCACGTTGCGCCGTCTCAACTTCGTGGCGGTCGTGCTCTACGAGCCGAATCCCACGGCCGTGAGGTTCTGAGCTGTGCAGCAGGGCTTCGTCAGGCTCGCAGCGCGCCTTCTGGCGGTCGGACTGCTGGCAATTGCAGTGCAGCGCGTTGCCTTCACGTCGTGGTCGATCTTCGACGTGAAGATGCAGGTGGTGCTGGCGGTGGTGGTAGCCGCCGGTGCCGGTGCAGGAGCCGACAAGGGGGCGGTTGCCGGCTTCGCGCTCGGCCTGATGTTCGACCTCACGGGCAACACGCCTGCTGGCCTGATGGCCCTCGCATATGGCGTCGGCGGCATGACAGCCGGTTACGTGCAGGCACTGAATCCGGATCCGCCGCTGTGGATGGCCGGACTCTCTGCCACGGCCGGGGCAGCAGTGGGCGAGGCGGCGATCCCCGCCATCGACGTCGTTGCTGGCGAGAGCGGATGGGTGAGCGAGAACCTGCTGCTCATCGTCCCCATCGTCGCCGTGACGTCCGGCCTGCTCTCCATTCCACTCCTGCCCGTGGGACGATGGATGGTGGGCGCCAAGCGGCGCAAGTGGCGAGTGATCCCCGAATGACCGAGTCGACCGTTCCCATGTGCATCGCCGGACCTGTAGTGGCGGTCTGCTGAGATGGCGATCGACCGCCGCACGAAGCGGCTCAGCGTCCTTGCCACGGTCTCGCTCGTGCTGTTCGGGCTGCTCGGGGTCCGACTGTGGTTCCTGCAGGGCGTCCAGGCCGACGAGTTCCGGCAGAGAGTCGCTGCTGCCAAGACTCGCACCGTCTACATCGCACCCGAGCGTGGCCGCGTCTTCGACGCCGACGGCCGCATCCTTGCTGGCAACCGCCGGATGCTCACCGTCACCGTCGACTGGTCGGTGGTGCGCCTCAAGAAGAACCGACTGGCGCTGTTCACTCGGCTGTCGGGCCCGCTGAAGACTCCGGTCGACGACCTGATGCGCAGGTACGACCCCTGCTACAACCTGCCCAAGCCGTGCAACGAGGGTCAGCGCTACGACACCCTGCTGCCGCTCCCGCTGAAAGAGGACGTCTCCGAGGAAGTCGTGGCATTCCTGATGGAGCGCAGTGAGGACTATCCGGGGATCGACGTCGTCGAGCAGTACCGCCGCGTGTACCCGTACGCGCCGCTCGCGTCGCACGTCATCGGATACATGGGGGCCATCACCAGGGACAACCTCGAGACGTATCTGGCGCAGGGCTACAAGCGCAACGAACGGGTCGGCCAGTTCGGCGTCGAACTCAGCCTCGAACGCGAGTTGCACGGCCAATGGGGCAAGCGCGTCTACGAGATCGATGCATCGGGCGCGGTGGTACGCGAGCTCGACGAGTTCAGGATCGAGCCTGTCGCCGGTTTCGACGTCCAGCTGAGCATCGACCTCGACATCCAGCAGTACGCAGAGCAGGCGCTCGAGACGAGCCTGCGCCTCCGCAGGTACCTTCCCGAAGACCTCACGCAGCTCGACTCGGCCCCGCACAATCCACTCGATCGCAACAATCAGTTCCTCACGCGCATCTACCAGCGAACTCTGCCCGATGGCACCAAGGTCGACTATCCGCAGTGGGTGCAGCACAAGGCTCCCGCCGGGTCGGTGGTCGTGATGAACCACAACAACGGCCAGCTGGTCGCGATGGCCAGCTATCCCACGTTCGACAACAGGTGGATGGAAGCGGGGATCAGCGGCGACAAGTTCCAGCAGCTGTTCCCGAGCAAGAATCCCGACGGCTCGAACCTCGACCCCGATCTCTCGATCCTGGTCAACCGCGCCGTCTCCGGCAACTACAACCTCGGCTCGACGATCAAGCCGTTCATCGCCTGGGCGGCGATGCATGCCGGCATCATCACCCGCGACACCGTGCACCTCGACGAGGGCGAGTACATCCTTACCTCGATCGATCCTGCCGACTGCCAGCAGAACGGCGGCATCGCCCGCTGCATCTTCAAGAACGCCACGAACAAGAACACGCTGCGGCCCAGCAAGTACGGGCCGGTCACGGTCAGCGACGCGCTCGCCGTGTCGTCCGACACGTTCTTCTACAAGCTCGGCGAGGAGTTCTATGTCCGTGACCGCCAGCTGCTGAAGAGCGAGCTCGAGCGCTTCGGATTCGGCAGTGTCTCCGGCGTCCAGCTGCCCTTCGAGTGGAAGGGGCGCATTCCCGACAACGACGTGAAGAAGGCGCTCGTCGAGCGGGGAGTCCTCGACCCCTCGGAGGTTCCCCGACTCACGGTGGGCGACAACGTGCAGGTGGCGATCGGGCAGGGCCTGATGGCGGCGACCCCGCTGCAGATCGCCAACGCCTATGCAACGCTCGCCAACGGCGGACTGCTGCTGCAGCCGAGCATCGTGAAGAACATCTATGCGCCGCTCACGCCGGATGGACTCCCCGGCTTCGCCGACCTCGCTGCCGGCACGGTGGTGATGTCGTACGCCGAGCCGGTGGTACGCGACGAATTGGAGATGCCGCCTGAGGTGCTCGACCCCATCATCGAGGGCCTCACTCGGGTGATCCGCGGCCCCGGGGTGCGCTACGACTTCTACCACGCCACCACGGGGCAGCGTCTCTTCCGCGGCTTCACCGTCGACATCGCCGGCAAGACCGGCACTGCCCAGGGCGCTGCGAATCTCCCATGGAACGACTCATCGGTGTTCGGCGCGTTCGGCCTCGGACCGGATGTGCCGTTCACGACGCTCGCGTACCTCGAGAAGAGCGGCTACGGCTCGAAGGCGGCGGCACCGGTGGCGAAGTGCCTCTACCTCGCGCTCACCGGGCAGATCCGAATCGACCCTGTGTACGTGAGCGATCCGCTCGACATCAGCAGCAACCTTCCGGCACCGCCGATGATCCTCTCCAATCGGAGCTGCCTCGACGGCTCGGCAGGCATCCGGGACTGAGATGACGCTCGCGTTCCTGCGTCGCAAGCCCGACCGCGGCCTCGGCAACATCCACGCCAGTGCGAGTGCGCCGAGCCGCAACATCGACTGGGTGCTGATGACGGCAGTGGCCCTGCTGTCGGTGATCGGCCTGTTCATCATCTACTCGGCGTCGTACTCGAAGGCACCCATCGGCGGCTCCCCATACGGTTTCTTCTTCGTCACCAGGCAGCAGGTGTTCCTCATCTTTGCGGTCATCGTGATGGCCGTCGTCATGTACTTCGACTACGAATGGTGGCGCGACCGGGCCAACTTCTTCTATGGCGTCACCGTCGTGTCGCTGGTGCTGATCCTGATGCTGAACGTGCTGAACGTCGGTGATGGCCGCACGGTGCTGTCGTTCGACGTTGGGCCGATCAATGTCCAGCCTGCAGAGATCGCCAAGTTCACCATCCTGCTGGCGCTCGTGGCCTTCATCTCCGACGAGCGGTCGGAGCACCTCGACTACCACCGCTTCGTGATCGGACTGGTGCTCGTCGGCGTGCCGGTGCTGCTGATGATCCTGCAGCCCGATCTGGGCTCGGCCACCGTCCCGCTGGCGATGATGGTGGGCGTCACGTGGGTGGCGGGGGCAAAGCTGCGGTATCTCCTGATGATCTTCGGGCTGTCAGTGGCAACCATCGGCGCTGCGCTGCTGAGCGGCTTCGTGAACGACTACCAGCTGAACCGGTTCGCCGTGTTCTTCGACCAGGACTCGAGCGACCAGCGACTGCGCGACGTGGCGTACCAGGGCAGGAATGCCATCCGAGCGCTCGCCACCGGAGGGCTCACGGGCCGCGGCTGGCTCGAGGGGCCGATCACCAACGCGTCGAAGGACATTCCCGTCCAGTGGGCCGACTTCCCGTTCTCGGCCGTGGGGGAGCAGTTCGGGATGGTGGGCGGCCTCGTGGTGATCGCCCTCTTCTCGGTGGTCCTCGCCCGTATCTGGCGGATCGCGCAGCTCTCGAAGGACATGACCGGCACCCTCATCTGCGCCGGGGTGTTCTCGATGATGCTGTGGCAGGCGTTCCAGAACATCGCCATGACCGTCGGCGTGATGCCGATTACCGGACTTCCGCTGCCGTTCATCTCTTACGGCGGCTCGGGCATCGTGACGTACTTCGCCCTGATGGGCCTCGTGCAGAACGTCCACATGCGCCGCTATCGCTGACCCGGCGCCCTTGCCGCCCAGCCCACGGACGGTGGCGGCGGGCGGGCGCTCAGTGGGGCACCGTCCCATCATTCGCCGGGGGTCACCTGTAGGCTGGCGGAAATGAGTTCTCTCTGGGAACGGGTCGAACCGCTCCTGGCTCGGGTGAACAAGCCTGCCCGCTATATCGGGTGCGAGGACGGCGCCATAACCCCCCGGCACGGTGCTGGGAAGGTTGCCTGGCTGCTCGCCTACCCCGACACATACGAAATCGGGCTGCCCAACCAGGGGCTGCAGATCCTCTACGACATCCTGAACGAGCGCGACGATGCGGTCGCCGAGCGCACGTACGCGCCCTGGTCCGACCTCGAGGCGCTGCTGCGCCAGCGGGGCGTGCCGCTGTTCAGCGTCGACACGCACCGGGCCGCCGGCGACTTCGACCTGCTGGCCTTCAACCTCTCAGCTGAACTCGTCTACACGAACGTCCTCAACATGATCGACCTTGCCGGGGTTCCGGTGCGGTCGGCGCGCCGCAGCGCCGAGGATCCGCTCGTGGTGATCGGCGGCCACTGCGCCTTCAACCCCGAGCCGCTCGCCGACTTCGTCGACCTCGTCGTGCTCGGCGAGGGCGAAGAGGTGATCGGCGAGATCACCGACGTCGTCCGCGACTGGAAGGCATCGGGCCGCACGGCGGGCAGCCGCGAGGGTGTGCTGCGTGCCCTGGCCCAGGTGCCCGGCGTCTATGTGCCGGCCCTGTACGACGTCGAGTACGACGGGCCGGCGCTGCGTGCCGTCACGCCTCGCTATCCCGACGTGCCCGCCGTGGTCTCGAAGCGCACGATCGCCGACCTCTCGGCATGGCCATATCCGCGCCGACCGCTCGCGCCGCTCACCGAGGTCGTGCACGACCGACTCGCCGTCGAGGTGTTCCGCGGCTGCACCCGCGGCTGTCGATTCTGCCAGGCGGGCATGATCACCCGGCCGGTGCGCGAGCGTCCGGCCGAGCAGGTGCGCACGATGATCGCCAACGGCCTTCGTGCCACGGGGTACGACGAGGTCAGCCTCACGTCGCTGAGCACCGCCGACTTCAGCGGCATCGAGGAGGTCACCGCATCGCTCGCCGGCTGCGGCACCACGGTCAGCCTTCCCTCGCTTCGGGTCGATGCGTTCACGGTCGGTCTCGCAGGCCAGGTCTCGGGCGGCCGGCGCAGCGGGCTGACCTTTGCGCCCGAGGCGGGCAGCTGGCGGCTCCGTCAGGTCATCAACAAGCTCATCACCGAGGAAGATCTCTACGGTGCCGTGGAGTCGGCCTATTCGCAGGGCTGGCACCGGATGAAGCTGTACTTCCTCACCGGCCTGCCCACCGAGGCCGACGCCGACACGTCGGGCATCGTCGACCTGGCGGCCAATTGCGTGCGCATCGGGCGACGGCACACGAACCGGGCCAGCGTCACGGTAAGCCTCGGAGGCTTCGTGCCGAAGCCGCACACGCCGTTCCAGTGGTTCGGCCAGAACACCACCGCCGAGCTTCGACGCAAGGTGCAGCTGGTGCGCGATGCCGGTCAGCGGGCCAAGGGCGTGCAGGTGAAGTGGCACGATCCGTCGGCGACGCTCGCCGAGGGTATTGCCTCACGCGGCGATCGGCGCATCGGCGCGGTGCTCGAGCGCGTGTGGCGCGACGGCGGCGTGTTCCAGGAATGGAGTGAGTTCTTCCGCCTTTCGCGGTGGGAGGAGGCGATGGCGGCCGAGGGGCTGTCGGTCGAGTGGTTCGTCAACCGGCACCGCGACGAGGACGAGGTGCTGCCGTGGGACCACCTCTCGGCGGGGCTCCACAAGGACTTCCTGTGGCTCGACTGGCAGGAGGCGCTCGCCGAACACGGTCTCGAGGACTGCCGGTGGACGCCGTGCTACGACTGCGGCGTCTGCACCGGCTTCGGGATCGAGCACGTGGTCGCCTCTCCGGTCCCGCCCGCCGGGGGGAGCCAGGGCACCGGGCAGGATCTCGCACGCGGGGGCGAGGTGCCGGTGGCACTCATCAGTCGCCGCCCCGCTCAGGCTGCCGAGGTGCCCGCATGAGGGTCCGCGTCCGCTACGAGAAGCTCGGGAAGATCCGCTTCACCAGCCACCGCGACACGGCGCGCCACTGGGAGCGTGCCGTGCGCAAGGCAGGAGTTGCAGTGTCGTACTCGGCTGGCTTCACACCGCGACCGCGGATGTCGTTCGGCCTTGCGCTGCCCACCGGTGCCGAGAGCGTGGCCGAGTTTCTCGACATCGACCTCGAGTCGCTGCCCGAGAACGCCACTGACGCCGATGCGCTCTGCCCGCTCTTCGACTCGACGCTTCCGCCGGGCTACTCGGCCACCAGGGTGGCCGAGATCCCCTCAGGCACCGCATCGCTGCAGGATGCAGTGGTCGCCTGCACGTGGCATCTCGATCTCGTCGGTGTCGGCACCGACGATCTCGCCGCCTGCACGGAGCGCGTGATGTCCGCCAGCTCGGTGATGCTCGAGCGCGAGCGAAAGGGCCAGCGCAGTGTCGACGACGTCCGGCCAGCGATCCTGTCGCTAGAGGCGGCCCCGCCGACGGGCGGTGACGGCACTCGTGCCGGCCTCGTGGCAACGCTGGCCACCACATCACGCGGACTGCGGCCTCTCGAGCTGGTCGCCGCGCTTCTTCCCGCACTCGATCCGGTCGACACGACCGGCCGAGTGCTTCGCACCCACCAGATGATCGACGTCGATGGCGCCATCCGGGAGCTGCTCCCGCTCGATGCCGTCGGCGCCCGCGCCCGCACGGAGCGCGGATGAGAAGGGAACACCATGGACACCACATCGAACGACGGCTCGGCGAGCCACGACTCCTCCGACGGCACGGCGCATCACGGCACGGCGGACATCCCCATGTCCGGCGGCACCGAGTCGCGACCTGACGTCGGACCAGCAGCAGCGCTGAACGGCGACTCGTCTGCCAGTGATGACGCAGGCGGTGCGAGCGCCGTACCCGATGCCGGCGGGGCCGGTGGCCCCGACGCGGGTTCCGTCGACGGCGCGCCGCGAACTGGGCCGAAGAAGCGGCGTCGCGGATCGCGGGGCGGCAAGAACCGCAAGAAGCCCGGCAGCGGCCCACAGGGCCAGCGTGCCGGCACGTCGACGGCCTCCGATGACGACGGTGATGACGGTGACGATGGCGCCGATGACATCGACGACGTCGATGATGCCGATGACACTGACGGCGACACCGAGCACGACGATCGCATCCCGGAGATGCCCGAGCGTGCGTCGGAGGGCCGGCCATCGGCTGAGGCCGCTGCCGCTGCCGTGGTGCGCCGGCCGCAGATCGGCGACACGCGTCCAGCGCCGCCGGCGGCGCCACCGACCGTGAAGATGCCCGGCGGCTCTACGCCGGGCGCCGGTGGGGCGAAGAAGAAGCGCAAGCGCAGCAAGGCCAAGGGCAAGGGCAGCGGCCCCGTGCGCGGCGACCAGCCGGTGAAGGCATCGACGGGACCCGTGCCCGCCCTCGACCCCGAGGTGCTCGAGCGCCGACGCGGCCGCGAGCGCAAGGGCCGGCCAGTCGGCAGGTACCTGATGTGCGTGCAGGTCCGACCGCAGCTCACGCAGGTGGCGGTCCTCGAGGGGCGCACGCTCATCGAGCATTACGTCAGCCGGCCAGCCGACGACGTCAGCCAGATCCACGGCAACATCTACGTCGGCAAGGTGCAGAACGTGCTGCCGGGCATGGAGGCGGCATTCGTCGACATCGGTACGCCGAAGAACGCCGTGCTGTACCGCGGCGACGTGCAGTACGACAGTGAGGACATCGTCGAGAAGTCGTCTCAGCCCCGTATCGAGCAGATGCTGCGTGCCAAGCAGCTCATCGTCTGCCAGGTGACCAAGAACCCGATCGGAGCCAAGGGAGCGCGGCTCACGCAGGAGGTCTCGCTTCCCGGACGCTTCGTCGTGCTGGTGCCGAACTCGCGCACGTACGGCATCTCGAAACGCCTTCCCGACGATGTGCGCAAGCGGCTGCGCAGCATCCTCGACCGGGTGCGCCCACCCGAGCACGGCCTCATCGTCCGCACCGCAGCCGAGCATGCCACCGAGCACGAACTGCAGGCCGATGTGACCCGCCTGCTCGACCAGTGGACGGCGATCGAGGCCAAGGCGAAGAAGGCGAGCGGGCCTGCGCTGCTGTACCGCGAGCCCGAGCTGGCAGTGCGAGTGATCCGCGAAGAGTTCAACGCCGAGTATCGCGGCGTGATCATCGACGACCAGCGGCTGCACGCCGACGTGCACGACTATGTGGCGGCGTTCAACCCCGAGCTTGCCGACCGAGTCGAACTGCACGACGATGTCGAGGAAGGCCTGCCGCTGTTCGAGAAGTTCCACATCCACGAGCAGATCCACAAGGCACTCGACCGGAAGGTGTGGCTGCCGAGCGGCGGATCGCTGATCATCGAGCACACCGAGGCGCTCACGGTCATCGACGTGAACACGGGCAAGAACGTGGGCACGACGAATCTCGAGGAGACGGTCTTCAAGAACAACCTCGAGGCAGCCGAGGAGGTCGCCAAGCAACTGCGTCTCCGCGATATCGGTGGGATCGTCGTCATCGACTTCATCGACATGGAGGTGAAGGAGAACCGGCGCAAGGTCGTCGAGGCCTTCCGGGATGCACTTGCCCGCGACAAGACCCGCACCCAGGTGTTCGACATCAGCGAACTCGGCCTGGTCGAGATGACCCGCAAGCGGATCGGGGAGGGCCTGCTGGTGAACTTCGCCGACCGGTGCCCCAACTGCGACGGCCGCGGCGTGGTGATCGACCACGGCCTCCTCGCCTGACAGGGCCGCCCCCGGGGTGGCCGGGCCGCCGCCGGGATACCGTCGATCGTCCGGATGCCACTGGCGCACTCGGCGCCCGTCGGTGGGCGTGTCGTCCGGGCCTCCCGCCGGAGTGGGCGGGCACGGCGTCGATTTCGGCCCGCTGCCGTGTTGGCCGAGCGGCCGGTGCCGATAGGCTCGCGGGGCTATGTACGCAGTGATCGCCTCCGGTGGCAAGCAGCAGCGGGTCGAGATGGGCCAGCAGGTCCATGTCGAACTCCTCAAGGCCGAACAGGGCAGCGAGGTGAGCCTCGCCCCCGTGCTCGTGGTCGACGGCGACAGCGTGCTCGCTACGCCCGACCAGCTGAAGGACGCCACGGTCACCGCCAAGGTGGTCGGGTGGGCCAAGGGCCCGAAGATCAACGGCTTCACCTACAAGCGCCGCACCAACCAGCGCCGCCGGTTTGGCCACCGCCAGCAGTACCACGTCCTCGAGATCACCAAGATCTCGACCTCGAAGAAGGGCTGAGCCGACATGTCGAAGACCAAGGGCGGCGGTTCAACACGCAACGGACGCGACTCGAATGCACAGCGCCTCGGCGTGAAGGCGTTCGGCGGCACCACGGTCACTGCCGGCGCCATCCTGATGCGCCAGCGCGGCACGAAGTTCCACCCTGGCAAGAACGTCGGCAAGGGCGGCGACGACACGCTGTTTGCGCTCGTCGACGGCATGGTGAAGTTCGGCCAGCGTGGCGGCAGGCGCGTCATCGACATCGAGCCGCAGGCCTGACCTTCGCCGGGCGGTGGCGTCATCGCCGCTGCTGGCCCCGCACGACCGGTCACACCGGCGTGTCGATTCCCTTCGGCAATTGCTCGCGCGGCCAGTTGAGTAGTTCGATTGCCTGTCGGCAGGCGAACCTGTCGGTCATCCCGCCTACGTACGCCACCGATGCATGCAGGGTGTCGGCTGCGCCGGCCTCGAGTTGGTCGCCGTCGGGCAGCAGGCTCGGACGTGCTGCGTATGTCTCGACGAGGGCTCGCAGGAGAGCGATCACCGACGTGGCCTGTTGGCGCGACTCTGGCCGCAGGTAGATCTGGTCGTAGTTGAAGCGGCGGAAGGCGGCGAGCGCCTCAGCGAGCGGTGCGGTCATCCCGATGCGCCCAGTTGCAGCTGCTGCCTCGACCATTGCCGTAATGAACGCACTGATCTGCTGGCGTCTGGTCTCGCCGCAGCGCGACCGCACGATGTCGGGCAGCATCTCAGGCGAGACCACGCCGCAGTAGACGGCATCTTCGAAGTCGTGGCACACGTAGGCGATCCGGTCGGCCCAGCTGACCACCTCGCCCTCAGGAGTGGACGGCGCCGGCCGGCTCCACGAGTGGTTGCGAATGCCGTCGAGCGTCTCGACGCACAGGTTGAGCGGGACGAGCGTGACGTCTGCACCCCAGGGAGCATGGTCGTAGCCGCCGGGGACGAATGGGCTGAGGGCATCCTCGCTGGCGTGTCCTCCGGGCCCGTGTCCGCAGTCGTGTCCGAGCGCGATTGCCTCGGTGAGCGGGACGTTGAGCCCCAGCGGACGCGCCACCGACGCCGCCACCTGCGCCACTTCGAGTGCGTGCGTGAGGCGTGTGCGTTGGTGGTCGTCGGGGAAGACGAACACCTGCGTCTTGCCGGCGAGCCGCCGGAATGCGGGAGCGTGCAGGATTCGATCACGGTCACGCTCGAAGCAGGTGCGGAACGGATCGGGTTCCTCATCGACGGCGCGGTTGCCGGCACCGCGCCCTCTCGTTGCGAGGACCGCCAGGTCGCGATCGTCGCGCTCCTCGCGTGCCTCGCGGGGCACGAGGCCGGGCGTGCCGCTGCCTGCCCATGAATCGGCGTGGGCGAGATGTACGTCGATGCCGCTGCCGCCTGCGTTCTCGGCGACGTGGCCGCGCATCGTGGAAGCCCATCGATCGGCGCGGTCGTCGATGCCTGTCATCGTCCGCCAGCGTACCGAGTGGCCGCCGGTAGCCTTCGTAGACCTATGAGCGGGTTCGTCGACGAGGCACAACTGAATGTGCGCGGCGGTGATGGCGGCGCAGGCTGCGTGGCCTTCCGCCGCGAGGGCCCCGTCGCGTTCGGCGGCCCGAACGGCGGCGACGGAGGCAAGGGAGGCGATGTCTGGCTGGTGGCCGACCGCAATGTGGCCTCGCTGATCGCCTTCCGCGACCACCCCCACCGTCGTGCCCAGAACGGCGTGCACGGCCAGGGCAAGGACCTCCACGGACGCCGCGGCAAGGAACTGCTGGTGACGGTGCCGGAGGGCACCGTGATCTCCGACCTCTACACGGGCGAACTGCTCGCCGATCTCGCCAACCACGGCGACCGTTGGCTGGCGGCTGCCGGCGGGCGTGGCGGCCGCGGGAACGCAAAGTTCCTCTCCAACCGCCGCCGTGCGCCGAACTTCGCCGAGCAGGGCGAGCACGGCGAGGAGCGCTGGCTGAAGCTCGAGATCAAGCTGATGGCCGACGTGGCGCTCGTGGGATTCCCCAATGTCGGCAAGAGCACGCTGATCAGCGTCATCAGCGCCGCCAAGCCGAAGATCGCCAACTATCCGTTCACGACCCTCGAGCCGCATCTCGGCGTGGTCAGGCTCGACGAGCACACCGACTTCATCGTTGCCGACATTCCCGGCCTCATCGAGGGGGCGAGCGAGGGCAAGGGCCTGGGCCACAAGTTCCTGCGTCACATCGAGCGTGCACGCGTGCTGTGCGTGATGGTCGACCTCTCTGATCCTCTCGCACCTGCCCCGGCAGAGCAGGAGCGAATCCTGCTGCGCGAGCTCGGCGAGTACCGGCCCGAGCTGCTCGAACGGCCGCGCCTCGTCGTGGGCTCGAAGAGCGACAGCGCCGTCCATGAGTGGGCGGGGGAGACACTGTCGTCGGTCACCAACCAGGGCGTGCGCGAGCTCGTCGGGCGGATGGCTGCACTGGTGCACGAGGCGCGCACCGCCGAGCCGACGAGCGAGGGAATGGTGATCATCCGTCCGCAGCCTGATGGCGCGCGTGTCGAGCGGCTTGCCGACAACGAGTTCCGCCTCATCGGCCGCCAGGTCGAGCGCATCGTGGCGCTCAACGACGTCACCACGCCCGACGCACTCAGCTACATCGACTTTCAGCTCAAGCGGCTGGGTGTGCCCAGGATGCTGGCCCGCGCCGGCGCGCGGCAGGGCGATGTGGTGTGGATCGCCGACTTCAGCTTCGAGTACCACGAGGACAACTGACATGCGCGTCGTCGCCAAGATCGGCACGTCGTCGCTCACCGATGCGAGGGGTGTCATCGAGCTCGATGTGATCGACTCGGTGTGCGACCAGCTTGCTGCTGTGCGCGCTTCGGGCCATGAGGTGATCCTTGTCAGCAGCGGTGCCGTGTCGGCGGGCGTGGCCGCTCTCGGCCTCGGTGAGCGGCCGACCGACGTGGTCACGCTGCAGGCGATCAGCGCTGCCGGCCAGAGCCGACTGATGGAGTCGTACAACCGCTCGCTGGCCCGGCACTCGCTGGTGGCGGCGCAGGTACTGCTCGTGCCGCACGACTTCGTCGACAGGCGCCAGTACCTGCATGCGCGTCAGACACTTCTGCGGCTGCTCGAGCTCGGCTGCGTGCCGATCGTCAACGAGAACGACGCTATTGCCAACGACGAGATCCGCTACGGCGACAACGACCGGATTGCCACGCTGGTAGCGCACAACGTCGGTGCCGACCTGCTGGTGCTGCTCACCGACACGCCGGGCTTGTACACCGCCGACCCGCGCACCGATTCCACGGCGTCGCTCATCGAAGAGGTCGCAGCCGACGATCCGCTCCTGTCGGTGGCGGCCACCGCCTCAGGCACCAACCGGGGCAGCGGCGGGATGGCCAGCAAGCTGTCTGCGGCGAGGATGGCGTCGTGGGCCGGCGTCCGTGCGGTCATCGGCAAGGCCACCCGGCCGGACGTGCTGGTGGATGCCGTGGCCGGTCGGTCGGTCGGCACCACCTTCCTGCCGAGCCAGCGAAGTGTGTCGGCGCGCAAGCTGTGGATCGGGTTCGCTACCAACGTCGAGGGAGCGGTGGTCGTTGACGACGGCGCGCGTCGCGCACTCGTCGAGCGGGGCACGTCGCTGCTGCCTGCCGGCGTGGTGGGCGTCACCGGAGGCTTTGCCGCAGGCGACGTGGTGGAGGTGCGCGGAGTCGACGGCACTGCCGTGGCGCGCGGCATCGTGCTCAGCGATGCCGAGACCGTCCGCGGTGTCATGGGCAGCCGTACGGGCGACCTGCCAGGCCACGTGGCCCACGAGGTCATCCACCGCGACGACCTGCTCGTCCTCGGCTGAGTACCTGTCGAAGGGCCGACAGGTCGGTCGATCGCATCGCCGACAGGACCGCTGCGTAGACGGCGATTCCGGTGATGGTCCCGACGACGAGGCGGACCACCGCTGCCGCGCCCACGGTGCCGCCCACGCGCTCGGTGACGAACCACACGCTCACGCCCATGATCGCAGCGGCAGTGGCTAGGTAGGCGACGCCGTCGAACAGCGGCCTGAACGCGATCTCGCGCACTCGCTTCTCGAGGACGGTGAGCGCGACGACCGCGCTCACGGCGTAGGCGATGGCGAACGATGCCGTCAGGCCGATGAGCCCGAAGCGGTCGACCAGTACGACGGCGAGGACGATGTTGAGTGCGTTCTCGAACACGTTCAGCCAGAACGGCGTGCGGGCATCCTCGCGTGCGTAGAACACCCGGAGGGTGAACAGGTAGACCGAGAATCCGACGAGGCCGAGGGCGAATCCTGCGAGCGCATCCGCAGTGATCGCCATGTCGGCAGCGGTCGCGCCACCGTGCTGGAAGGCTGCGGCGACGAGTGGCTGGCGGAGGACGAACAGTCCCACTCCTGCCGGGAGCGTGAGCAGGGCGATGAGGCGAACTCCGGTGGTGGTCCTGCGGGCGAGGTCGTCGCCGTCGCCGCGCACCCACGCCGCCGCCAGGTCGGGCTGGAAGGTGGTGATGATCGACATCGCGAGGAGGGCGTGGGGGAGCACGAACCACAGGAAGGCCCGCGAGTAGGCGAAGGCCGAACCGTCACCGCCGCGCAGCAGGTTGCGGATCACCACCAGCGCAACCTGATTGGCGGCCACGTAGCCGAGTGTCCACGCCGACATCCTCAGCAGCGACCGCACTGCCGGATGCCGCACGTCGGGACGAAACCGGAGCGTGATCCCGAGCCGCGCCACTGCGGGCAGCATGGCGAGGGCCATCACGGCGATGCCGAGCGTCGTGCCGCCACCGAGCAGCCATCGCAGCCGGCCGTCGTCGAGCACGTCGGCAAGCGCAAGCGGCGCCCGTGCCACTGACGGCACGACGAGGAGCACGCCGACGATGACGACGTTCGAGAGCACTGGGCTCCATGCGGCGGCGAAGAACCGCCGTCTGGATGCGAGGAGCCCCGACGCGAGTGCAGTGAGCCCGTAGAAGAACACTTGCACGAGGAAGAATCGGGCGAGTGCCGTGCCGACTGCTCGGTACTCGCCGACGTTGATCCCTTCGGCGGTGAGGAGCGAGTAGAGGCCGAAGACGAGCGGTGCCGCCAGCACGGCGATGGCGGTGATCGCAACGAGCGCAATGGCCGACACCGACAGCACCGCAGAGGTGCCGTCGTCGTCGCCCTCCTCGCGCAGTCGGGTGAGCACCGGCACCAGCGTGCTGCTGAGGATGCCGCCGAGCAGCAGTTCGTAGACGAGGTTCGGTGAGCTGTTGGCAAGGTCGAAGGCATCGGCAACGGCGCTCGGCGTGCCGAGTACGGCCCCGAGCACGGCGACGCGCACGACGCCGGTGACACGGGAGAGCGCAGTGCCGGCTGCAACGGCGAGGTTCGTTCGCAGGAGCCCTGCCACGGGTCGAGGGTAGCCGTGGGCGCCTGTCCGATAGGGCCGCGGCGATGCCCGCCCAGATAGGGTGCGGCGCATGCCGCACCGCTTCGAGAGCGTCCAGCAGGTCCGTGACGGCCTCAGGGGCGTCAACTACCTGGCCGACGAGGGCATCGCCGGCGTCGCCTATCTCGCCGATCGGCTCGGCAAGCCGGTCCTGGTGGAAGGCCCGGCCGGAACGGGCAAGACGCAGCTTGCCAAGAGCATTGCCGAGCTCACCGGCGCCAGGCTCATCCGCCTGCAGTGCTACGAGGGGCTCGACGAGAGCAAGGCGCTCTACGAGTGGAACTACAAGAAGCAGCTGCTGCGCATTCAGGCCGACAAGAACAGCGACTCGTGGAGCGAGGTGCATGACGACATCTTCAGCACCGAGTTCCTGCTCACACGCCCCCTACTCGAGGCGATCAGCGCTGCCGACCCCGTGGTGCTGCTCATCGACGAGGTCGACCGCGTGGAGGTCGAGACCGAGGCGCTGCTGCTGGAGATCCTCTCCGAGTACCAGGTGTCGATCCCCGAGCTCGGCACCATCACTGCACGCCAGATCCCGCTCGTGTTCCTCACCTCGAACAACACCCGCGAGCTCAGCGAGGCACTGAAGCGCCGCTGCCTCTACCTGCACGTCGACTATCCGACGATGGAGCGCGAGAAGGAGATCGTCCTCGCCAAGGTTCCCGAGGTTGGCGACAACCTGGCCGACCAGATCGCCCGCATCGTGCGCAGCATCCGCCAGCTCGACCTGAAGAAGGCTCCCAGCGTGAGCGAGACCATCGACTGGGCGCGCACACTCGTGCTGCTCGGCATCGAGCACATCGATGCACAGCAGGCCAAGGAGACGCTGCACATCCTGCTGAAGTACCAGACCGACATCGCCAAGGCTGCCAAGGAGCTCAGCGTCGACAAGTAGTCGTCGCTGAGGGCCTCCCCTTCCGTTCCGGGCCCTGCTGCCATGCTCGACCTGCTCTCCGGCTTCGTGACCGAGCTCCGCAATGCGGGGCTGCCGGTGTCGCTCACCGAGAACCTCGATGCAATGGAGGCGGTGCAGCACATTCCCATCGAGGATCGCGAGGCATTCAAGTACGCCCTGGCGGCAACCCTGGTGAAGAACAATGCGCACTGGCGAGCATTCGAGACGGTGTTCGAGGTGTACTTCAGCCTTCGCGGGCCCGAGTACCGGATCGCCGAGGGCGACACCGACATCGACGAGATGTGGCGCGAGATGCAGGACGCGATGCGCCAGGGCGAGGGCAAGGGCGCTGCCGGCGGCGGCCTCGACTCGCTCACGCCCGAGGAGATGGCCCGCCTGCTGATGCAGGCGCTGATGGGCGGCGACCAGGCGATGCTGAGGGCCCTCGCCAGGCAGGCGGTGCAGCGGTACGCGGGAATGGAGCCGGGGCGGCCGGTCGGCGGCACGTATTACCTGTACCGCACGCTGCGCAATCTCGATCTCGACGGCATGCTCGACAAGCTGCTCGATGCCAGTCGGCAGGAGGCGGGGGGCGAGCTCACCGACCTGGAGGAGCGTCTCGAGACCGACGAGCTCAACGACCGCATCGAGCAGTTCAAGAAGGAGATCGAGGCCGAGATCCGGAGGCGCCTCGTGGCCGACCGCGGTGCAGAGGCAATGGCCAAGACCCTTCGCAAGCCGCTGCCTGAGGACGTCGAGTTCATGCATGCATCGCGCGACGAGATGCAGAACCTGAAGAAGGCGCTGCAGCCGCTGACGCGCAAGCTCGCTGCGCGACTCGCCCGCAAGCGCCGACACGGACGCAAGGGGCCACTCGACTTCCGCAACACGGTTCGCCACAGCCTCAGCTACGGCGGCGTTCCCGCAGAGCCGAAGTTCAAGTATCCAAGGCCGGCGAAGCCAGAGCTGATGGTGGTGGCCGACATCAGCGGCTCGGTGGCAGCCTTCGCACGGTTCACGCTGATGCTCGTGTATGCCATTCAGGGCTCGTTCTCCAAGGTGCGATCGTTCGTCTTCATCGACGGCATCGACGAGGTCACCGACTACTTCAAGGGCGAGGAAGACATCGCGCGGGCCATCCACCGCGTGAACACCGAGGCCGACGTGGTGTGGGTCGACGGGCACAGCGACTACGGCCATGCCTTCGAGGTCTTCTGGGAGCGCTTCGGCAAGGACGTGGGACCGAAGACCACCGTGCTGCTCCTCGGCGATGCCCGGAACAACTACCACGCCAGCCAGGCGTGGGTGGTGAAGGAGATCCGCCAGAAGGCGCGCCATGTGTATTGGCTGAACCCCGAGCCGCGCAGCTACTGGAACACGGGCGACTCGATCGTGGGCGACTACGGCACCCATACGGACGGTGTCTTCGAATGCCGCAACCTTCGCCAGCTCGAGGGTTTCGTCGAGAAGCTCGCCTGACCGGACGGCTGCCGACCGCCTGCCGCTAGCGTCGTGCGCATGAGCCGCATCGTCCTTGTCCGCCACGGCGAGTCGAACGTGACGGTGCAGCGTGTGATCGGCGGCCTACGCAGTTGCAGCGGCCTGTCCGACCTCGGCCGCCAGCAGGCCGAGCGCTTGCGCGACCGGTGGGCAGTCGATCCCGAGTTCGAGCCTGACGTGCTCGTGTCGAGCACGTATCCCCGGGCGGTGCAGACGGCCGAGATCGTTGCTGCGGCGTTCCCGGGCCGGACTGTCGAGCAGCGTGCCGAGTTCGGCGAGCACGACCCGGGCCCCGACTGCGACGGCATGGGATACGACGAGTTCGTTGAGCGCTTTGGGGTTGGCGGATGGCGCACCGACGACCCGTACGCCACGGTGTACCCGGGCGGCGAGACGGTGGCCGCGTTCCAGTACCGGGTTGGGGCGGCGCTGAAGGCGCTCACCGACGACCACGCCGACCGGTCGGCGGTGGTGTTCTGCCATGGTGGGGTGATCGACGCCCTGCTGCGCCACGTGCTGCGTGCTCCGAGCCGCGGCGCATTCGAGGTGTTCACCCGCAACACGTCGATCACCGAGTTCGAGCGCGTGTCCCGTGACGGGGCGCCTGCCATCTGGCGGCTCGTCCGCTACAACGACTCGGCGCACCTCGCCGGTCTGCCCGCCGCGACGGCGACCGGCGGCTGAGCGCACCCATGGCCGACCTGCTCGTCGTGGGCGCCGGGTCGGCAGGCGCGGTGATCGCCGGGCGCGCTGCTGTGCGCCACGGATTGACCGTGATGCTCATCGAGGCAGGACCGATGCACGATGCGGCGGCGACGCCGCCGTCCATCACTGGACCGAACTTCCACCGGGCGCTGCTCGAGCCGGGCCGTGTGTGGCCGTCCGGGTACCCGAGCGGGTGCGGCGCAGGCGGGTCGTCGGCGGTGAATGCGATGGTTGCTGCCGCAGTGCCGGACGGTGCCGACGGCGAGCCGTCCACGCTGCTGCAGCTGCACTGTGCAGGTGTGCACGAACGCGGCCCGCTGGCGACGGCGCTGGCCTCGGCCGCGCCATCGCTGGGACTGGCGGCGGATGACGCCCTGCTGACCCGGACACCCGACGGCCGCCGGTGGTCGGTGAACGACGCCTACCTCGAGCCCGCCAGGGCAACCGGCAGGCTCGCCGAGGTCGGCAACGCGTCCGTCGACAGAGTGCTGCTCGAGCGAGGCCGTGCCGTCGGCGTGCGGCTTGCCGATGGCCGCGAGTTCGAGTCGGGTCGGGTGGTGGTATCGGCCGGTGCGGTGCGGAGCCCTGCGATCCTGCTGCGCAGCGGCCTCATCCGGTCGGGCATCGGCCGGGGACTGCAGGACCATCCGACGCTCAGCGTGATGGTGCGGCTCGACGATGCTGCCGTGGCGCCGTGGCGTGGCCGCGAGCACCAGGTGGTGTCGGTGACCACCGTCGTGAGGGCAGCGCACCGGCGTCCCGGTGACCTGCAGTTGATCGCCGCCGACGGTGTCCGGCCGGACGACCTCACGGCCGGGGTGGTGATGGTGTCGCTGATGTCGGTGACGTCGCGGGGCTCGGTACGCCTCGGAGGTCCGGCGGCGCTCGATGAGCCAGTCGTCGAGTTCCCGATGACCGGCGACGGTGCTGACGCTGCTGACCTCGACGGCGTCGCTGCGGCGAGGGCGCTGCTCGACGACGTACTGGCAACTGCGGCCATGCGCTCGGCACTCGCCGAGGTGGGCGAGGTCACGATGGGCGGTGCGTACCACGCGACCTCCACCTGCAGGATGGGCAGGTCCGACGACGATGCGGCTGTCGTCGACCACGAATGCCGAGTGCTGGGCACCGACGGGCTCTTCGTGTGCGATGCCTCGGTGTTCCCCCGTGTGCCGATGGCAAACCCACATGTGCCGGTGGTGCTGCTGGCCGAGCGGATGGCTGCGGCCATCTGCGCCTGACGGGTGCCCCTGCGAATCTGCTAGGACTCGGACATGGCGCTCCACGAACTGCACGACGGATGCTGGGCGTACGTGCAGGGCGACGGCAGCTGGGGCTGGAGCAATGCCGGCCTCATCACCGGCGACGGTGCCTCACTGCTCGTCGACACGCTGTTCGATCTGCGGCTCACGGCAGCCATGCTCGACGCGCTGGCTCCGCTCACGCGCACTGCGCCGGTGTCGACTGCCGTGAACACGCACGCCAACGGCGACCACTGCTACGGCAACCAGCTGCTCGAGGGAGTCGAGATCATCGCGTCGGGCGCGACCGCAGAGGAGATGCACGAGGTGCCACCGGCGATGCTCGCTGCGCTGAACCGTGCCGAGGGCGAGGTGGGCGAGCTGTTCCGGCACTTCTTCGGGGCCTTCGACTTCGACGGCATCGAGCTGCGCCTGCCGACTCGCACCTTCGACGGGCGTCTGGACGTCGAGGTCGGTGGACGCGTGGTCGAGCTCATCGAGGTGGGACCCGCCCACACTCGGGGCGACACGATCGTGGTGGTGCCCGACGCTCGCACGGTGTACACCGGCGACATCCTCTTCATCGGCGGTACGCCCATCGTGTGGGCGGGACCGCTGTCGAACTGGGTGGCCGCATGCGACCTGATGCTTGGCATGGACGTCGACACCGTCGTGCCCGGTCATGGCCCGGTCACCGACAAGGCCGGTGTCGCCGCAGTCCGCGACTATCTCGACTTCGTCGAGCGCGAGGCCTCGGCGCGCCACGCGGCAGGCATCGACGCATGGGATGCGGCACGCGAGATCGCCGGAATGGTCGAAGCACGTCCCGACTTCACCTCGTGGGGCGAGTTCGGTCGTATCGCCGTGAACGTCGACACGGCATACCGGTCGTTCGATCCGGGGCACCAGTCGGCGAACGTCGTCGAGCAGTTCCGGAGGATGGCCCAGATCGAGGGCTTCACGCCGGCTGGGTGACTGGCGCCATCAGCGCCATCGGCGCCATGCCTACAGGTACTGCTCGGGAATCAGTGCCCGCTTCGAGGATCGAGGTCCACGGGCCGACCGTCGCACGGCGAGCGCCCACCCGACGACGACGCACGCGCCGAAGACGAACCACTGGATGGCATACGACAGGTGCGGACCCTCGTCGAGCGAGGGGAATGCGATCGGCACGAGCTGCGGGACCGGCTCGCCATCCTCGAGCAGCGCCTCGAGATAGACGGGCTGCAGTTCCTGGTCGACCTGCTGGGCGAGCACCGCGAGTTCGACCCTGCGGATCTCGGTGAGCTCTGCGGCAGGATCGTCGCGTACCTGGCCGCGTCGGGGCTCTTGCGAGCTGCGGATCCGCCCGACGATCTCGACGGTACCCGAGGGCAGCGACGGCAGGTCGGCCACGCCAGCGGCGAAGCCACGGTTGACCACGAGTACTGAACCGTCGTCGAGTGCGAGCAGGGCCACGTGGTTGCGCCCGCCACCGCCGCCCTGGCTGACGTTGACGACGGTGAAGGTGCGTGCGAGGTACTCGCCCGAGACGCGGACGCGCTGGTAGTCGTCGAGAGCGCCCGACTGCGCGTATGCGGTGTACTCGGCGATCGGCGCGCCGGCGACGGCCTCGACGCTGGCGTTGAACTCGCGGCGTTGCTCGAGCCGGTGTGCCTGCCAGATGCCAAGGTTCGCCATCGCCACCACCGCTCCGAGGCACAGGAGGTGGAACGCCAGCCAGCGCGGGCGCAGGAACTGTCGCAGTGGCATGGCACTCACCCTCCCGACGGTATCGGCCGTCCCCCGTCGGCGGACAGCGGTGCGACGAGGTGACCGTGCGGCGTATCCGGCCGGTGGCCGTCCCGGCGGGGAGTACCGTCGTGTGCAATGGATCCTCGTTCGATCACCTCGGAATGGCTCAGCGGCGTGCTCGGTGGTGACGTCGAGCTGGTGGGGTCGTCGCGCATCGGTGACGGTCTCGTGGGCATGAACCTCAGGCTCGAGCTTCGATCGGCACCCGGCCTTCCGGATCGGCTGATCGCCAAGCTGCCATCTCCTGACGAGACGAGTCGCGCCACGGGCATCGCCCTGCGCAACTACGAGCGCGAGGTGAAGTTCTACCGGCACATCGCTCCGACGGTCGACATCAGGGTTGCGCACTGCTTCCACGCCGAGTGGAATCCCGACGACCACGACTTCGTGCTGCTGCTCGAAGATCTTGCACCGGGCCGGCAGGGCGACCAGGTGGCCGGCTGCTCGGTCGAACACGCCCGCACGGCCGTGCTCGAGCTGGCGCGGCTGCACGGTCCGCGGTGGGCGGATCCGGCGCTCGACGAGGTCGAGTTCCTCCAGCGCCGAACCGCCGAGGACGCAGCGCAGCTGCAGGTGATCTACGGGATGTTCGTCCCCGGTTTCCTCGCCACGTACTCGAAGTATCTCGACCGTGAGGCCATCGAGCTCGTCGAGCGGTT
>JBEGVK010000211.1:0-2708 GCA_041178405.1 Actinomycetota bacterium
CCTGGCGGATGCCGTCGGCTTCGCGCGCAAGACGCGCCGCGGTGACGCCCTCGGCGCCGAAGCCCTTCACCACGCGCACGCCGCTGACCGCCTCCTCGACCACGGTGGCGAGGCGGGCCTGCGCCTGCTGCACGCCCACCACTGCCGGATGAATGCGGCGCGAGAACCGCGTCGCCAGCACGTTCAGCAGCGGCAGCGGGGCGAGCGCGATGAGTGCCAGCAGCGGCTGCTGCACCACGAGGATGGCGACGATTGCCACGACCATCACCAAGTGCGACGCCGTGAGCGGGATCATCACCACGAAGCCCTGCACCTGCTGCAGGTCGCTCGACGCACGGCTCATCAGCTGGCCGGTCTGCGTGCGGTCGTGGTAGCGGGCGTCGAGGCGCACGATGTGGTCGAACAGGCGCTCGCGCAGCACGGTTTCGGTGAGACGGCTCTCGCGGAAGGCGTACCACCGGCGCCATGCCGTGAACAGTCCGGCGACCACGCCCACAGCGGCGAGCAGCGCCACCCACTGCACCAACGAGCCGCCGCCCAGCACGGCTCCGTCGATGGCCCGTCTGGTGAGTGCCGGCACGACGACCTTGCCGAGGCTCCACAGCACGCCGACGAGCACGCCCGCCGCAAGTCCACGGCGCTGCGCCCGCAGTGACTGGCGCAGCAGGCGCCACCCGCGTCGGGTGCCGGTGCCGGCACGGTCGCCGGCTGACCCCGGCCGGCTCCGCCGCACCTCGATCAGCCGCCGAGCAGCTGGCGGACTCGCTCCTTGGGCCGGCCGACGATCGCCTTCTTCTTCGTCACCACGATGGGGCGCTGCAGCAGCTGCTTGTGGCGCACCAGGAGTGCCACCACCTGATCGGGAGTGGCAGCGTCGGCATCAGTGAGGCCGAGCTTGGCCCACATGCTGTCGCGCCGCACGAGGTCGGTGACGGGGTCTTCGAGCTTGGCGATGATGGCGCGCAGCGTGGCCTCATCGGGCGGAGTCTTGATGTACAGCACGATGTCGTGGTCGACGCCGAGTTCCTCTGCAATGCGCACGGCATTGCTCGACGAGTTTCAATGCGGGTTGTGGTAGATGGTCACGTCGGCCATGCGACGACCCTACCGCGCCGCCCCGCTCGCCTCCCCGTGACACCCCGCGCGTACGGTCGTCTCGCTTCCCCGCCACCGGCCCGTCAGGGTCTCGAGCACACGAGGAAGCCATGCACCGACACCAGCCCGCCCGCCACCGCACCCCGCCCATCGCCACACCGGCCACCGAGCCTGCACCGGTGCGCTGCGCAGCGGATGCGCTCGCCGTCATCGGACTCGCGCTGCGCGAGCCGCTCGTGCACGAGACCATCTGCTTCACGCTCGACGCACGGGGCGTGGGTGGCATCGTGATCGCAGTCGAGGGCACTCCCGACCGCGACGACGTGATCGGTGTCGCGATGCATGTCGCCGCAGCAGCCGAGGGCACGCAGTCGCAGCGGCTCGTGGTCGCGTCGGTCAGGCCCGACGCATCGATCGTCGCCGACGATGCCGAGCTGTGGCGCACGCTCCGCGGCGCCGTGGCGCTGTGGGATGCCGAGCTCGTCGAGTGGTTCGTGCTCGATGACAGGTGCCGGGCCTTCGCCCCAAGGGCACTGGCAGGCGATCCTGCACCGTGGCCGCTGCGGTCGGCGCCGAATGCGTGCCCGCCCGGTGCCGCCGACGTGCTCGGCGTCTGCGTGCAGTTAGGCGGCGGCTACGACGCGCCGCCCTGGCCCGACGCCGATCCGCCCGATGTCGAACCGGCACGGCGCTGAGCGGGCGTCATGCGCAGGCCCGCCGCGCGCAGCCGGTGCAGCAGTTCGCGGCTCGTCACCGCGATGGCGCCACGGGCGAGCATCTCGGCGTACCACTCCTCTGGCACGTCGTAATGGTCGCCGTGGAATCCGCGCTCGGGAATGCCAGCCTCAGCAGCGAAGCGATGCAGTTCGTCGAAGTCGGTGTCGCTCACCAAGTGCGACCACCGCCGATCGCGGTGCCACCACACGGGCGGATCGATCAGCACGGCCATCTCCCCATACGATCACACCATGACGGCCCCCGAGGTCGAACTGCGCACGGCCTGGCAGCGGCTTGCCGGATCCGGACGCAGCGAGCCCTTCGATGCACTGCTGGCACGCCTGCGCGAGCCCCACCGGCACTACCACACGGCATCGCACGTGATGTGGGTGCTACGCCATGCCGAGGCGATCCTCGCCGAGGCCGACGACCTGCACCTCGACGGCGACGCGGTGCGACTGGCGGCGCTGTGGCACGACGCCGTCTACGACACCTCGGCCTCCGACAACGAGGCCGCCAGTGCACGGCTGGCGCACGACGTGGCGATGCAGCTGGGCTGGGCCATTGACCGGGCCGGTCTTGTCGAGGAGCTCGTGGTGTCGACGGCGCCCGGCTGGCATCGCCCGGCGCCACGGCGCCCGGCTGGCCTCATCGACGAGTTCGACGTGCTGCACGATGCCGACCTCGCCATCCTCGGCAGCGAGCCCGCCGCCTACCAGGCGTATGTCAACGGCGTCCGCCGCGAGTACGCACACGTCGACGACGGGGCGTGGTGCACCGGCCGCAGCGCCGTGCTGCGCTCGCTCCTCGCCACCGACCCGCTCTACCGGACACCCGCCCTCGACACTCGGACAGCGCGCGCCCGGGCCAACCTCACCGCCGAACTCGCTGCGCTC
>JBEGVK010000212.1:0-3460 GCA_041178405.1 Actinomycetota bacterium
GGGCAAGACGACCTTGGGCCGATTGGTCGCTCGACTGGCGGATCCCTCGGCGGGCACGGTGCTCGTCGGCGGGGTGCCGCTCACCCGCGTTGCCAACGACGACCTGCGTCGCCGCCTCACCGTGGTGCCGCAGGAGCCATTCCTCTTCGAGGGCTCGATTGCGGCGAATCTCCGCTTCGCGCGCCCCGACCTGTCGGGTGCCGATCTCACGGCGGCGATCGAGTCGCTCGACCTCGGCGACTGGCTCGACACGCTGCCCGACGGACTCGCCACCGAGGTGGGCCAGCGGGGAGCGCAGCTCTCGGCTGGCGAGCGCCAACTGGTGGCCCTCATCCGCGCGTCGCTGGTCGATCCCGCTGTGCTCGTGCTCGATGAGGCGACCTCATCGGTGGATGCGCTCACGGAGGTCAGGCTCACGCGCGCCCTCGAGCGCCTGGCCAAGGGTCGGACCACCATCGCCATCGCCCACCGACTGTCGACGGCAGCACGTGCCGATCGAGTGCTGGTCCTCGACCGAGGTCACCTTGTCGAGGATGGGCCGCACGATCAGCTCGTGACAGCCGGCGGGCCGTACGCCCGCATGTACGAGGCGTGGGTGGCAGCAACGTCGGCGTGACGCGTGGCGGTCACATGTCGAGAAACGGTGCCCGGCTGGTGACGTCGACGACCTCGCACGCGATGCCGCCATCGTGGTCGGCGGTCTCGCTGAGGGTGAATGCTGCCGAGCCGGATGGAGCGACGTCGAGCACGCTGGTAGTGCCGCGTGCAAGCTCTACGCCTGCGAGGTCGGAGATCGAGATCGTGACGTCGTAATGCCGCTCGGAGTCGTCGAGGTTCTCGATCGTCCCGCGCGCGATCAGAAGGCTGCCATCGCTGATGCACTCGTCAATGTCGATCTCGTACGGTCCGGGCTCCTCATCGATGATCTGGGCCAGCTCGTCGCCGAGCTGCACCGTGAGGATGCCGCCGAGCACGCTCAGGCATAGGGCTGCGGCTGCAACGGCAAGCGCCCCCTTCGCGAGCCCATTCGCACTGGAGTCGTCGCGGGCCTTGCGCACCGCTGCGATCCCCATCCCGGCTGAGGACAGCCCGCCGACGACGGAGAACGCGAACAGCACCGGCAGCCACGCCACGGCGAGCGAGCACAGTGCGATGACCAGTGCTGCCACCGCCAGACGGCGCCCGCCACGGGGAGCGTCGATGCTGCGGAGTCCGTCGATGTCGACAAAGTGGCGGCCGTTGACGGCGACGTCACCGGTCCATGACGTGCCGTTGTGCCACCGGTACTCATATCGGCCGGTGGGGTCCGGATACCAGCCGGGTCGGTCAACGTGCACGGCTGCCGACCATATCCCGTCAGCGTCGGGCCGGTGCCTCTACAGTCGCAGGCCGATGGAGATCGTGCTCGTACGCCACGGACAGCCCGAGTGGGTTCGCAACGGACTGAACGTCGTCGACCCGCCGCTCACCGAGCTCGGCAGGCAGCAGGCCGAGGCCGCCGGCGAGGTCCTCGCCGCTGAGCACTTCGACCACATCGTCGTGTCGCCGCTGCGCCGAGCGCGCGAGACCGTTGCGCCGACGCTCCGCCGGCTCGACCGCGGCGAGGTGATCGAGCCGTTCCTCGAGGAGATACGCGAGCCCGACTGGCACGGCACGCCGGCTGAACTCGCCACGATCGCCTACGACGAAGAGCGGTCGCGGCGGGCCGAGGACCGCTGGCACGGCGTGCAGGGCGGAGGAGAGCCGCCCCGAGACTTCGTCGAGCGCATCCGTGCCGGGGCCACAGACTTCTGGGCGCGCAACGGCATGTCACGGGCGATGCAAACGCTGCCGATGTGGCATCTCGACGACCCCGGCCTGCGGATCCTCATCGTTGCCCACGCGGGCACCAACGGCGTGCTGCTGTGCCAACTGCTCGGCCTCGACCCAGTGCCGTGGGAATGGGACCGGTTCGTCACCCACCACGCATCGATCACCAGGCTGCAGAGCATCGAACTGGGCGACGGGCACACGTTCTCGCTGATGCGCCTCAGCGACGTCGAACACCTGCCGCGCGACGGGCGCACCTACTGACCGCTGCCGCGCCTCGGGCGCGGCGGCCGACACAGGGACTCAGCGGCTCGGTGTCACCAGGCGCACTGCATGCGCTTGATGCCGTTGATGAACGCGCTCTGCAGGTAGTCCGGCTCGCCGACGATCTCGAGCGTCGGCAGTCGGCGGCGGATTTCGTCGAACATCACGGCGATCTCCCGTCGGGCGAGGTTTGCCCCAAGGCAGAAGTGAGGACCACCGGCACCGAAGCCCACCTGCGGGGGCTGCATCGAGCGGGTGACGTCGAACCGGTGGGGGTCGGCGTAGACGCGCTCGTCGCGATTGCCCGAGCAGTACCACATCACCAGTTTCTGCCCGGCCTCGATCTTCTGCCCGCCGACGACGGTGTCCTCGAGCGCAGTGCGGCGGAAGTGGATGACGGGCGTGGCGTATCGAACGATCTCGTCGACGGCGGTCTTCGTATGGGTGTCCCAGTTGTCCCACCAGAGGCGTCGCTGGTCGGGGTGCTGGGTGAGCAGGTGCATGCCGTGGCTGATGGCAGTGCGCGTGGTCTCGTTGCCGGCGACGACCAGGAGGATGAAGAACGACCCGAACTCCTGGGCGGTCATCCGCTCGCCGTCGACGTCGCCGTGCATCATCACGCTGGTGAGGTCGTCGGCCGGGTGAGCGAGGCGGTCCTCGCCGAGGGCCTGGGCGTACTGGAACAGGCCCATGCCGGCAGCGAACAGGTCGTCGAATGACGCTGTGTACTCGGGGTCGCCGGCACCGAGGATGACGTTGGTCCAGTGGAGGATCTGCGCCTCATCGGCAGCGGGGATGCCCATCATCTCGCAGATGATCTGCAGTGGCATCGGCGCAGCGACCTCCTGCACGAAGTCGCACTGCCGGTCGGGGAACCGCTCGATGAGGCGGTCGACGACGGCAGCCGCCTTGGTCTTCACGTACTCCTCGACCCGCGAGATCTCCTTCGGGGTGAAGCCCTTCGACACGATCGAGCGCAGTCGGAAGTGGCGGGGGTCGTCCATGTTGATCATCGAGCCGAAGAACTCGGTGATCTCGGGGGGCAGGTCGCCGATGTTGGTGCCCTTCCCGCTGCAGAACACCTGCGGGTTGCGGCTGACGTGCCAGATGTCGTCGTGCCGCGTCAGGGCCCAGTAGCCGGGGCCTTTCGGGAACGGGCTGTTCTCGAACTGCCACTCGTCCCAGAAGCTCATCGGCTGCTGTTCGCGCAGGGTCTTGAAGGCACCCTCGCGCATCTCGCGTGAACCCCGCCAGAACTCGGGGTCTGACAGGTGGAAGCTGCCGAGTTCAACGTGCGCAGGCGTCATGGTCGCGAGAGTACCAACGGGCGCTCCGGAGCCTGCCGTCGGAGGACGCTCTGAGTCTTCGGCAGTCCGAGCGCCTCGTT
>JBEGVK010000213.1:0-9084 GCA_041178405.1 Actinomycetota bacterium
CGCCGCGCCCGGCGGCGAACGCGCGGAGCAGCTCGACCTCTGCATCGGTGAGCGACGTGGGCACGAGCACCTCGACCCTGACGCGGAGATCGCCCCGGCCACGGCCCTGCAGCCTCGGCACACCGCGACTGCGCAGCACGAACTCGCGTCCATGCTGGGTGCCCGCGGGCACGACGATGGTCTCGTCACCGTCGAGCGTCGGCAGCGTGAAGCGCGCGCCGAGTGCAGCCTGCGCGAACGAGACCGGCAGTGATGTCACCAGATCGTCGCCCTCGCGCTCGTAGCGATCGTGCGGCGCGACGCGCAGGTGGACGTAGAGGTCGCCAGTGCTGCCGCCACGCGGGCCTGCGGCGCCGCGTCCTGTGAGCCGCAGCGTCGACCCGGTGTCGACACCTTGCGGCACATCGACCTGATACGACTTCTCGGTGATCACGCGCCCCTCGCCACGGCACCCACCACAGGGCGTCACCACCACCTTGCCGAGGCCGCCGCACCGCGTGCACGCCGACGTGGTGACCATCTGGCCGAGCATGCTCTGGCGAACCCGCTGCACCTGTCCGCGGCCGTTGCAGTCGCTGCACGTGACGGGTTCGGTTCCCTGGCCGGCGCCCGAGCCGCCACAGTCGTCGCAGCGCACGGCAGTGCGGACGCTCACGGGGATCGTGTCGCCGAAGACTGCCTGTACGAAGCTGACGTCGGCGACTACCTCGAGGTCCTGGCCCCGCGGCGGGCCGGCCGGGCCGCGGCTCGACCCGAATGGGCTCCCTCCGCCGAAGAACGCGTCGAAGATGTCGCCCAGTCCGCCGCCGAACATGTCGCCGGGAGCCCCGCCGGCGCCGCCGAGGCCCTGCTCGCCGAAGCGGTCGTAGCGCGCCCGCTGTTCGGGATCGCTGAGCACCTCATAGGCGCGCGCCACCTGCTTGAAGCGCTCCTCAGCCTCGGGATCGCCGGGATTCGCGTCGGGATGCAGCGAGCGCGCCAGTTGCCGATAGGCGCGTTTGATCTCGTCAGCCGACGCCGACCGCGAGACGCCGAGCAGCGCGTAGAAGTCGGCCATCACGAACCCTCGCCGAGTCGTCGACTGAGCCGGTCGCTGACCACCTCGACCGTGGCCAGCGCCTGCGGGTAGTCCATCCGGGTCGGGCCGAGGACGCCCACGGTGCCTACCTGCTCGCCGTCGACCACGACAGGCTTCACCACCACAGAGCATGACGCGAGCGGCTCGATGCCGTGCTCAGCGCCGATCGCCACGCTGAGGCCGCGGTCGAGAATCGAGCGCACGAGCGACACGATCACGTACTGCTGCTCGAGAGCGTGCAGCACGGTGCGCACCGTGTCGACGGCATCGAACGCAGTGGCCATCGAGGCAGCACCTCCGACGAACACCGACTCGTCGACTCCCACCGTCGTGAGCGAGCGCAACGCCGCATCGCAGACTGCGTCGACCTCGCGGTCGCCGCTCGGGCGGAGCCTCTCGGCCGTGAGCGCTGCTCCGCCGAGGCATGCCTGCAGGTGTGCAGTCGCTGCGGCCAGACGCATCTCGGAGACCTCGCCCTGCAGGTCGAACGTGCTGCTCTCGATCGAGCCGTTCGAGAGCACGACCACTGCGGTCGCCGTGCGACCGGCGAGTCCCACCACCTGCGCCGACCTGACGACGGCGGTCTCGTGACGCGGCCCGACGACGACCGCTGCGTGGCGAGTTACCTGCGCCAGCAGGTTGGTGGTCTGGTGCAGCAGTTCCTCGAGGCGGCCGTGGGCAGAGTCGAAGAACTCGCCGACACGCAACTGGGCAGCGGTGTCGAGGCGGCCAGGGGCGGCTACATGGTCGACGAAGAAGCGATAGCCCTTGTCGGTCGGAATTCGACCCGCCGACGTGTGCGGCTGGACGAGATAGCCCTCCTGCTCGAGGACGGCCACCTCGTTGCGCACCGTGGCCGAGCTGACCTTGACGCCGGGAGCGCTGGCGACATGCGTGGAGCCGACCGGCTGGGCAGTGGCGATGTACTCCTGTACCACCGCCCGCAGGATCGCCGCCTTGCGATCGTCGAGCATCACTTCCTCCAGCGGATCTCAGGGATCACGTCGTCTAGCACTCAACACTACCGACTGCCAGCGGCCGGTGTCGTGGTCACGGCCCGATACCGGCGCAGCGCCTCGGCCCGCTCGGCCGCATGGTCGACCATCGGCGGCGGGTAGTGCTCGGGCCGGCGAAGGCCTGGATCGTGCACGGCGCGGCCACCAAGCTGGGCCAGCTCGGGCACCCAGCGGCGTACGTACTCGCCGTCGGGGTCGTACCGCTCGCCCTGCGACGTGGGGTTGAACACTCGGAAGTACGGCGCTGCGTCGGTGCCGGTGCCGGCGGTCCATTGCCAGCCGTGAGCGTTCGAGGCGAGGTCACCGTCGACAAGATGGCGCATGAAGTGAGCCGCACCCCACTGCCAGGGCAGGTGCAGATCCTTGACGAGGAAACTGGCGACGATCATCCGCACCCGATTGTGCATCCACCCGGTGCGGGCAAGCTGGCGCATGCCGGCGTCAACAATCGGGAAGCCCGTGCTCCCCTCGCTCCACCGCCGGAAACGGCTTCGGGCGGAAGCGTCGGCATCGATGGGCATCGCGTCCATTCGACGGTTCAGGTTCTGCCACGCCGTCTGCGGCTCGCGGTGCAATACGTCGGCATAGAACTCGCGCCACGCGAGCTCGTTGGTGAACACATGTGCACCCTGCTCGGTCGCTGCCGCTGCAGCGAGCGGACCGAGGTCGTCGAGCAGCTGGCGGGGATGGAGCACCCCCCACCTGAGTGCAGCCGACAGGCGACTGCTTCCCGCCACTGCCGGCAGGTTCCGAGTGGCGTCGTACTCGCCCACAATGGGCAGGAACGCCTCCCACCGCCGATGTGCCGCGCCCTCACTGGCATCGTCGAGCAGCGACATGGTGCCGTCGTGCACGGGCTCGAGGTCGATGCCCGGCAGCGCCGGCGGCCCCTCGCACGGCACACCGGGTGCGCCGCGCCACTCGACGTCGGGCACGCCGAGCGGTCGATCCCATCCGACAGCACGCCAGGCGCGCGAGAACGGCGTGAAGACTGCGTACGGGCCGCCCGTGCCCTTCTCGACCGTGCCGGGGGTGACGGCATACGGCGTGCCAACACCGACGAGCCGCCTCCCGTCGACGCGCAGGCGTTCGGCGACTACCCCATCGCGCCGACGACCGTACGGGCCGTAGTCGCGGGTGACGTAGACAGCGGACGCACCCACCTCGGCGGCGAACTGCGGCACGATGTCGGCCGGGTCACCGTATCGGTAGACGAGCGCACGCTGCGCGGCATCGTCGAGCGAGCGGAGCGCACGGCACATGAACTCGCGCCGCGCCGCTCCGGCACGGTCGAAGGCCGGATCGACCACGAAGAGCGGCACCACCGCCCCATCCGCAGCCGCAGCATGCAGTGCCGGCAGATCGGCGAGTCGCAGGTCGCGCCGGAACCACATCACTGTCGTGACGCGACGCGCACTCATGCGGACAGTGTCGCCGATGCGTCGACCGCACCCGCTACCGAGCGCACGTCGCGCTGGCGAGCGCGCCAGCCGACGGCACAGGCAGCCAGCGCAATGACGCTGCCGTAGGCGAGGCTCCAGCCGGCTGAGACGTGGTCGGCGATGATGCCGGTGATGGGCGCCCCGACCGGCGTGCTCCCAAGGAATGCCACGGCACCGAGTGCCAGCAGTCGGCCGCGCATGTCCGGCGGCGACTCCTGCTGGACGATCGCGTTCTGGGCAGAGATGAACGCCGCTCCGCCGATGCCCACCGGAATGCCGAGCAGCAGTGCCGCCCACAGCGCCGGGGCCCACGCCATCAGCAGGCCGCTCACGCCGAGCACGGCACCCGCACCGAAGTAGTACCGGGTGGTCACCCGTGTCAGCCGAGCGGTGAGCAGCGAACCGGCCACGCTGCCGATGCCGGTGACCGCCAGCAGCAGTCCATAGGCCTCCTTGCTGCCGTACGACCGGTCGGCGATCTTCAGCAGCGACACGCTGTAGTTGAAGGCAAAGGTGGCAACCAGCGTGAAGACGATGAACACGGTGCGCAGCCTGCGATCACCGAGGATGAACGCCACGGCCTCGCGGACCGGCCGCCCACCCCGCGGTGCCATCGGAGCGGGCCGCAGCGCACGCCGGTCGATGGCAGCCAGCGACCACAGGATCGCGGCGAACGACACGCCATTCAGCAGGAACAGCCACCCGATCGCCTCACCACCGCCGAGGAGATTGCGCAGGAGCGCTGCCATGGCGGGCCCGATCACGCGCGAGCCCGTCATCACGGCAGTGTTGAGCGCCACCACGTTGGTGATCTCGTCCGGCTCGACGAGTTCGATCACGAAGCCACGGCGCGCCGGATTGTCGAGCGCGCCCAGCACGCCGAGCACCAGTGACAGCGAGTAGAGCAACGGCAGCGAGGCCCAGCCCGCCAGTGTCGCGAGACCGAGGGCTACCGCCTGCACCGCCATCCCGGCCTGTGTCGCAAGCGCCATCCTGCGGCGGTCGCGGCGGTCGGCCACCGCCCCCGCCCACCCTCCGAGCAGCAGCATCGGGAGGAACTGGCACAGCAGGCTGATGCCCGTGCTCGTCGCAGTGCCAGTGAGGTCGTACACGAGCATCGACGTGGCCGTCATCTGCACCCATGTGCCGATATTGCTGACCAGCAACCCGACGAAGAACACCCTCGCGTTTCGGTGACGGAGCGACCGGAACACCGACCCGCGCGCAGCGGGCGCCACGAGCGCGTCAGCGTCGTGAGGCTCAGTCATCGAGCTTGAGGGCAGAGATGAAGACGTCGCCCGGCACCTCGACGCGACCGATGGCCTTCATCTTCTTCTTGCCCTCCTTCTGCTTCTCGAGCAGCTTCCGCTTGCGGGTGATGTCGCCGCCGTAGCACTTTGCGAGCACGTCCTTGCGCTTGGCCTTGACTGTCTCGCGGGCGATGATCTTGCCCCCGATCGCCGCCTGGATCGGCACGTCGAACATCTGCCGCGGGATGAGCTCCTTCAGCTTCTCGCACATCCGGTTGCCGTATGAGAAAGCCTTGTCACGGTGCACGATCGTGCTGAACGCATCGGCTGGCTGGCCATTCAGCAGCAGGTCGACGCGGACGAGATTGCTGCGCTGGTAGCCGCTCAGCTCGTAGTCGAGGCTGGCGTAGCCCTGCGTGCGGCTCTTCATCTGGTCGAAGAAGTCGACGACGACTTCGGCGAGGGGGATGAGGTAGTGCAGTTCGACACGCTCCGGCGAGAGATACTCGAGCTTGGACAGCTCGCCCCGCCGTGTCTGGCAGAGATCCATCAGCGTGCCGGTGTAGTCCTTCGGAGTGATGATGCTCACCTTGAAGAACGGCTCCTCGATGTAGTCGATGCTCTGCGAGGGCGGCAGGTCCGACGGATTGTCGACGAGCATCTCGTCGCCGTTGGTCTTGCGCACGCGGTACTCGACACTCGGGGCCGTGGCAATGAGCGCCAGATTGAACTCGCGCTCGAGGCGTTCCTTCACGATCTCCATGTGGAGCAGTCCGAGGAATCCGCAGCGGAATCCGAATCCGAGGGCGCCGGATGACTCGGGGGCGTAGGTGATGCTGGCGTCGTTGAGCTTCAGCTTCTCGAGGCTCTCGCGGAGCAGCTCGAAGTCGTCGCCGTCGATGGGGAACAGACCGCAGAACACCATCGGCTTGGGGTCGCGGTAGCCGTGGAGCGGCTCGGCGGCGCCGTGGCTGGCGGTGGTGACCGTCTCGCCACTGCGCGCCTGGCCGACATCCTTGATGCCGGCGATGAGATAGCCCACCTCGCCGGGCCCCAGCTCGGGAATGGGTGTGGGGACCGGACGGCGAACCCCGATCTCGATTGCCTCGTGCTGCGTGCCGGCCTGCATGAATTGCAGCCGTGCGCCACTCGACATTCGCCCGTTCATCACCCTGATGCTGCTGACGACGCCGCGGTACTGGTCGTACTGCGAGTCGAAGATCAGCGCCTGCAGCGGAGCTGCGGGATCGCCCTTCGGCGACGGGATGCGGGCGACCACGGCATCGAGCAGGTCGGGTACGCCGTCACCGGTCTTGGCGGAGATGCGCAGGATGTCCTCGGCGGGTATGCCGAGCACGGTCTCGATCTCCATCGCATACCGGTCGGGATCGGCTGCCGGCAGGTCGATCTTGTTGAGGGCCGCGACGATCTCGAGGTCGTGCTCGAGCGCTAGATAGCAGTTCGCCAGCGTCTGCGCCTCGATGCCCTGGGCCGCATCGACCACCAGCACGACGCCCTCACAGGCGGCGAGGCTGCGGCTGACCTCGTAGCCGAAGTCGACGTGGCCGGGCGTGTCGATGAGGTGAAGGGTGTGCCCCTTCCACTCGACCCGGACGTTCTGGGCCTTGATGGTGATGCCCCGCTCACGCTCGAGGTCCATCGAGTCGAGGTACTGGGCCCGCATGTCGCGGGCGTCGACCGCCTTGGTGAGCTCGAGGATCCGGTCGCTGAGGGTGCTCTTGCCGTGGTCGATATGGGCGATAATCGAGAAATTGCGGATGCGGGAGAGGTCCATGGCCGGTCACTGGAGCCTACCGGCGAGGTTGGGGCCCTTGCCGGATCGCTGTTAGCCTCTCCCAGCCGTTCCTGCCCTCTCGAAGGACTCACCCGTGGCAAACATCAAGAGCCAGAAGAAGCGCAACATCACCAACGCCAAGCGCGCCGAGCGCAACAAGGCCGTGCGCAGCGAGCTCAAGACGCGCGTCAAGTCGGCAGTGAACTCGGCTGGTAGCGATGAGGGCACTGAGGCCCTGCGCCTCGCCGTGAAGCGCCTCGACATGGCTGCCGCCAAGGGCGTCATCCATCCCAACCAGGCAGCTCGCCGCAAGAGCCGCCTGATGCGCAAGCTCAACGGCTGACCCACTGCCGCAGCGTCGGCTGCGCCACTCCCTCACTGTCCCCCTCAGCGTCGCGATCCTGCGAGCTTCGACAGCCGCGCCACCAGCACCTCGGCCACCAGATCGGGTGCGAGGTCCTTGGCGCCCTTGAGATCGAGGTCGGCCTGTGCCAGCAGCCGCACGGCGCGCGCCACGCTCTGGCTGCCGAGCGCCCGGTAGGTGCCCAGCGCCTTGCGTGCCGGGAATCCGGGCTTGATGCCCATCGCTGCCGCTGCCGCCGTCTCGTCGCGGACGTCGAGTCCGTCGAGGGCGAGCAGCCGGGCGTAGTGGCCGTGCAGGATGGCCAGCACCGCAAGCGGATGCCGCTCGCCGGCGTGCATCATGCGGTGCAGCAGCTGCAGCGCCAGCGTGGTGTTGCCGCCGTCGATCGCATCGGTGAGCTCCCAGGGCGGCACGCCACCGGCCTCGCCGAGGAACGGCTCGACGTCGCCCGCCTTCAGCGTGATCCCCTCGCCGTAGGTGGAGCGCAGCGTGTCGAGCACGCCTGCCAGCCGGCCAGCGTCCTCGCCGAGCCACGACGCCAGCCGCGTCAGAGCGCTCGCGTCGAGTGCGACGCCCGCCCCGCGGGCCTGCTCTGACACCCACTCCTTGCGCTCGCCGGCCTTGCTGGGCGGCGAGGTTGACACGGTCTCTCCGCCCGCAGCCTTGATGGCATCAGTGAGCGACTTCGCCATGCGGCCGCCTCCGGCGACCAGCACGAGGTCGGCGGTGGGCAGCGGGTCGGACAGGTAGGCGACGAGCGGGGCGACCTCGTCGGCGGTGAATCGGCCCACGCCGCGTGCCACCACGATGCGCCGCTCGGTGAGGAACGACGGTGTCTGGGCAGCATCGGCCACTGCGCCGAGCGTGTATTCGGCCCCGTCGAACTCGTCGACCATCAGGCCGCGGTCGCCATCGCCGACGAGGCGTCGAACGAGATCGTTGACAGCGCTGATGAGGATCGACTCGTCGTCGCCGGAGAGCAGGTACACAGCCATGCGGACTCAGAATGGCACAGGCGTGCGCGGGCGGCGCAGTGCCAGCCATGCGGCGAGCGCCGTCCACGCCGCGATCGAGCTGGCAGCAGGAAGTGGCAGCGCCGCAGCGACGCCTGCCACGTCGGCCACCCACCTGGTTCCCACTGCCACCGGCCACATCAGCGCATCGCCGATCGACGGCGCGCCGAGTTCCGACGCCATGGCCGACGCCGTCGCCGACGGAATCCCAGCGAGCATCACGAATCCGGCCACGGCGGAGGCCGCAGGATTGGCCAGCAGCGCAACGGCAGGCAGCCTCCCGAACACGACGAGGGCGGGAATGGCAACGCCGGCCTGTGCTGCGATCGTGAGCGACAGCGGCATCGTCAGCCAGCTCGGTCCGGGCAGACGTCGCTCGATGACCGGCGCCAGCGCGCACACGCCGGCCGTGGCACCCACCGAGAGCCAGAAGCCCACCGAGTGCACGAGGAAGGGATCCACCAGGACGAGTCCTGACACAGCGAGGCCCAGCAGGCGGAGCGGGCTGACTGGCCTGCCGACGGTGAACGCTGTCGCTGACAGCGCGGCCATGACGCCAGCCCTCAGCACCGACGGCTCACCCCGGGCCACTGCCGCAAAGCCCGCAATCAGCGCGAGTGTGCTGCTCCAGCGCGCCCACGGCGACAGGCGCCGCAGCAGCGGACCTGCGGCGAGCAGCACGAACGCCACGTTCTGACCGGACACCGCCGTGAGATGCGACAGGCCTGCGTCGCGGAACTCCTCGACCATCGACGGGTCCTGGCGGGCGTCGTCGCCGATCACGAGGCCCGTGAAGAGCGCTGCATGCCGGGCATCCATCGACCGCTCGGCAGACGAGCGCAGCATGCCGCGCACGCGGTTCGCAGCGACGGCGCCCGGCGACCCGTCGCGGATGTCGGCAATGAACTCGAGCCGCACGCGACCGACCACATGTCGCACTGCCGATCGGCGCCGGGCGGTGGCGTCTCCGATCGCCGATGTCGTACCGGCGAGCCAGACCAGGTCGCCGGCCTCGAGCGACTCTGCGCTGCTGCGATGCCTGCCATAGGCCCACGTCTCGAACCGCTTCTCGTCGAGTCGCACGACGACGACCATGGCCGATCCGCGCGGCGCCGGGTCGCTCTCC
>JBEGVK010000214.1:0-3376 GCA_041178405.1 Actinomycetota bacterium
CGACCGCGTCGAGTCTCAACTTCATCCTCGGCCGGACCGTCGCGAACAACGTCGTGGCACCGCTGTCCGCCGATGGGCTCCTCTGCGTCTACGCCAGCACGCCTACGCACGTCGTCATCGACATCAGCGGCTGGTTCGCCATCGAGTCAGGCTTCGGCCCCGTGGGCCCGGTGCGCCTCGTCGACACCCGGCCCGGTTACCTCCAAGGGGCCATCACGGTCACCAAGCAGCTCGTTGGTCCGACGACGCCGCTCGAGCTCGAGGTTGCCGGCGTCGGCGACGTTCCGGCCGACTTTGTCTCAGCAGTGGTGCTGAATGTCACAGCGACGCAGGCCACCACCAGCGGGTACATCAGGGTGTACCCGTGCGGGCCGATCCCCACGGTCTCCAGCGTCAACTACGTCAAGGGCGTCAGCGTGGCGAACGGCGTCATCACGCCGCTCTCACTCGACGGCCGTCTCTGCGTCTCGGCCAGCACCCCCACCCACGTCGTCATCGACATCAGCGGTTACTTCCTCCAGGGCAGCGGAGTGACCAGGTATGGCCCGGCGCGACTCGTCGACACGCGCCCCGGCTATCTGCAGGGGGTCATCCCCGTCACGAAGGTCGCCATCGGCGGTCTCCTCGAGCTCCGCGTCGATCTCTCCGAGGTGATCGGCCTCGTCGAGGTCGGCGCTGTCGTGCTCAATGTCACTGCCACGCAGAGCACAGGCTCGGGCTTCGTCACGCTGTACCCGTGCGGGACCCGGCCGATCGCCTCCACGTTGAACTACGTCGCCGGCGTGAATGTGGCGAACGGAGCCATTGCCGTGCTGTCACCCGACGACGAGGTCTGCGTCTACGCCAGTACCACGACGCACATCGTCATCGACATGAGCGGATACTTCGGGCCTCCGGACGTGCTCTGACGCACGCACGTCGGGCAGCGGCCGGCACCTGCTCGAAGCAGGTGCTCCTCACCGCCGGATGCACGGGTCCAGGTCGCATCGTCCACAATGGGCGATGAAAGCCCGCCGTGCCTCCGTCGCCCGGCTCGGCACAATTGCCCGATGACAGCGCACCCCGACCACCGACTCGACGAGTTCCGCGCCTATCCCAAGGTGCTGCTGCACGACCACCTCGACGGCGGCCTTCGCCCGGGAACCGTGCTCGAGCTTGCTTCCGAGTACGGCTACCGCGGACTCCCCACCACCGACATCGACCATCTCGCCACGTGGTTCCACCGCGGCGCGAAGCGCAACGACCTCGTGCTCTACCTCGAAACCTTTGCCCACACGGTGGGCGTCATGCAGCACCGCGATGCGATCGAACGCGTCGCATTCGAGTGCGCGCAGGATCTCGCCCACGATGGCGTGGTGTACGCCGAGGTGAGATTTGCCCCTGAGCTGCACACCGACGGTGGGCTCACCCTCGACGAGGTCGTGCGCGCAGTGCTCGACGGATTCGCCCGCGGCGCCACCGGTACCGACCTCACGATCAACGCCATCCTCTGCGCGATGCGCACGGCCGCGCGCAGCCTCGAGATCGCACAGCTCGCCACGAGATGGCGCGACGCGGGTGTCGTCGGGTTCGACATCGCCGGTGCCGAGGCCGGCCATCCGCCGACACGCCACCTCGACGCATTCCACCATGTGCAGCACGAGAACTTTCACGCCACCATCCATGCTGGCGAGGCGTTCGGGCTGCCGAGCATCTGGGAGGCGGTGCAGTTGTGCGGGGCCGAGCGCCTAGGCCACGGCGTGCGCATCGTCGACGACATTGCGGGCGAACCCGGCAAGGAGGTGCTCGGTCGATTGGCGACGTTCGTGCGCGACCGGCGAATTCCACTCGAACTGTGCCCCACCAGCAACGTGAACACCGGTGTGTGTCCGTCGATCGAGCAGCACTCCATCGGGATGCTGCGCCGCCTTCGCTTCCGCGTCACGGTCAACACCGACAATCGGCTGATGAGCGACACGTCGATGAGCCACGAGTTCGCCCAGTTGGCGCGCGCCTTCGGCTGGGGTATCGACGATTTCGAATGGGTCACGGTGAACGCCGCCAAGAGCGCATTCGCCCACTTCCCCGATCGGCTTCGCGTCATCAACGGCATCGTCAAGCCGCGCTACGCGCTGCTGCGCGCTGCCCAGACAGTGGGCCAGGGCTAGCCCGGTGACACGCCGCACGAGCTCGACAACGGCGCCGGCGCTCGGGCTCCGTGAAAACCTCTTCCAGTTCTCGCTGCTCGTCGCCGTCAATGCCCTCGTCGGCGGGATGATCGGCCAGGAGCGGACGGTGCTGCCGTTGCTCGCCGAGCGCGCGTTCGGCCTCAGCGCCTACACAGCGGTCCTCACATTCATCGTTGCGTTCGGCATCGTGAAGGCTGCCACCAACTTCGCGGCCGGTGCGCTCTCCGACCGCTACGGCCGCAAGCCCGTGCTCGTCGCTGGATGGCTGATCGGGCTGCCCGTTCCACTCCTCATCATCTGGGCACCCACGTGGACGTGGGTGGTGTTCGCCAACGTGCTGCTCGGCATCAACCAGGGTCTCACCTGGTCGACGACCGTGATCATGAAGATCGATCTCGTCGGGCCGTCCCGGCGCGGCCTTGCGATGGGCCTCAACGAGGCGGCCGGCTACGGCGCTGTCGCAGTGACAGCACTCGCCACCGGGTGGATCGCGCAGGGCTGGGGCCTACGACCCGAGCCATTCTTCCTCGGCATCGCCTACGGCGCGCTCGGGCTCGGGTTGTCCGTCATCGCCGTGCGCGAGACGAAAGGCCACGTGGCGCACGAGACGGCATCCACCGAGACTGCGCCGACCGACCTCCTGACCACTGGCCAGGTGTTCCGCCGAACGTCGTTCGGTGACCGATCACTGTCGTCGTGCTCGCAGGCCGGGCTCGTGAACAACCTCAACGATGGCCTCGCCTGGGGGCTGTTCCCGATCTTCTTCGCTGCCGCCGGCCTGTCGATCAGCCGGATCGGCATCCTGGCGGCGCTCTATCCGGCTGCATGGGGGCTCGGCCAGCTCTACACCGGCGGCCTCTCCGACCGCATCGGCAGGAAGCCGCTCATCGCCGGCGGCATGATCGTGCAGGCGGTCGCCCTCGCCTGGATGGCGCTCGTGTCGGGCTTCGCCGCATGGGCAGCGGGCGCGGTGCTGCTCGGCATCGGCACGGCGATGGTGTATCCGACGCTCCTGGCTGCCATCGGCGACCTCGCTCATCCGTCGTGGCGCGCTCGTTCGGTCGGCGTCTATCGCCTGTGGCGTGATGGCGGCTTCGCTGTCGGAGCCCTGCTCGCCGGCGCTCTCGCCGACCTTGTGTCGGTGCAGGCATCGATCCTCGTCGTGGCTGCACTCACCGCCGCATCAGGGGTCGTCGTGATGGCACGCA
>JBEGVK010000215.1:0-8973 GCA_041178405.1 Actinomycetota bacterium
TGTTCTCGAGGCCGGGCTCCATGCCGTCGGGCACGTTCGAATAGGCGGCCATCGCGCACTCCTGGATGGAGACGCCGCGGTCGGGCGCGCTGCGCACGTAGAAGCGGCCGAGCTCCCACTCAATGTCCTCGTCGGACACCTCGAGCAGGTGGGCAGCGATCTTGCGTGCCTTGGCGCGGATCTTGCGCGACACCATGGCCACTGCGGCGCCGGCGACCGGGGTGGAGCGCGAGGCGTAGGTGCCCATGCCGAACGGTGCCGTGTCGGTGTCGCCCTCTTCGACGACGATGTCGTCGGCGGGGATGCCGAGTTCGTGGGCGACGATCTGCGCCCACGTGGTCTCGTGGCCCTGGCCCTGGGTCTTGGCGCCGGTGCGCAGGATGGCCTTGCCGGTCATGTGGACGCGCAGTTCGGCCGAGTCGAACATCTTGATGCCGAGGATGTCGTATTCGCGGCTGTTGCCGGCGCCGAGCGGCTCGGTCATGGTGGAGATGCCGATGCCGAGGAGGCGTCCACGCGAGCGTGCCTCCTCCTGCTGCTTGAGGAAGTCCTTGTAGCCGATGGCCTCGAGGCCAATCTCGAGGCACTTGCCGTACTGGCCCGAGTCGGTGAGGAACCCGAACGCAGTGCGGTGCGGGAAGTCGTCGTCACGCACGAAGTTGACGCGTCGGAAGTCGGCCTGGTCCATGCCGAGATCGTCGGCAGCGGCCTGCACCATGCGCTCCTGGAAGAACATGGCCTCGGTGACCCGGAACGAGCAGCGGTAGGCCACGCCGCCCGGTGCCTTGTTGGTGTAGGTGCCGGTGGCGGTGAGATGCGCTGCCGGGATGTCGTAGCAGGCGAACGCCGAGTGCATCAGGCCGATCTTGAACTTGCTCGGCTGGGCATCGGCGAAGAAGGCACCGTGGTCGGAGATGGTGTGCATGCGCACGCCGAGGATCTTTCCGTCCTTGCGCAGTGCCATCTCGCCCTGCAGGTACACGTCGCGGCCGAATCCGGTGGAGATGAGGTTGCCGCTCTTGTCCTCGATCCACTTCACGGGCCGCTCGGTGAGGATCGATGCGAGGATCGAGATCACGTATCCCGGGTATACGGGCACCTTGTTGCCGAATCCGCCGCCGAGGTCGGGCGACACGATGCGGATCATGTGCTCGGGGAGCTCGGCGACCAGCGCCACGGCGGCACGGATGATGTGCGGCGCCTGGGTGGTCATGTACACGGTGAGCTTGCCGGTGGCGCGGTCGTAGTCGGCGATCGAGCCGCACGGCTCGAGCGGCGAGGGATGCGAGCGCGGGTAGTGCAGTTCGAGCTTCGAGACGACGTCGGCCTGCTCGAAGGCCCGGTCGGTGGCCGACTTGTCGCCCACCTCCCAGTCGAACACCTTGTTGTCGGCCTGGTTCGTCTTGTCGTCGCGGATCAACGGCGCAGAGGACGCCATTGCCTGCATCGGGTTGACGATCACCGGCAGCGGCTCGTAGTCGACCGTGATGGCCTCGCACGCGTCCTTGGCGATGTACGGGTCGTCGGCGATGACGGCGGCGACCTCCTGGCCCTGGAAGCGCACCTTGTCGGTGGCGAGCACTGCCTGGGTGTCGTACGACAGGGTGGGCATCCACGCAAGGTTGCGAGTGGCGAGCATGTCGCCGGTGAGCACGAGGCGAACGCCTGGCATCGCCCACGCCCTGCTGACGTCGATCGACTTGATGCGGGCGTGTGCGAGCGGGCTGCGCAGGATCTCCATGTGCAGCATGCCGGGCAGCACGATGTCGTCGACGTACTTGCCCTTTCCGCGGATGAAGCGGTTGTCCTCCACGCGGCGCCTGCTGGCGCCCATGCCGCCGATCTTGATCTCGTCGAGACTCATGATGACCCCTCTCAGCCGTTCTGGCCGCGCAGCTTGTCGGCCGCCCACATGACGGCCTTCACGATGTTCTGGTAGCCCGTGCAGCGGCACAGGTTGCCCGACAGCGCCCACCGGATCTCGTCCTCGGTGGGATTCGGGTTCTCGTCGAGCAACGCCTTCGCTGCGAGCATCATGCCGGGGGTGCAGTAGCCGCACTGCAGGCCGTGCTCCTCCTTGAACCCCTCCTGGATGGGGTGCAGTTCGCTGGCGGTGGCGAGTCCTTCGACCGTCATCACGTCGTGGCCGTCGGCTTGCACGGCGAGCATCGTGCAGCTCTTCACGGGGCGGCCGTCGTAGAGCACGGTGCAGGCGCCGCAGTTGGTGGTGTCGCAGCCGGTGTGCGTGCCGGTGAGGTTGAAGCCCTGGCGCAGCAGGTGGGCGAGCAGGAGGCGGGGCTCGACATCGGCCATGCGCTGCTGGCCGTTCACGGTGATCGACACGCGTCGCACCGGGACGTTGCTCGGGGCGGGCGGGGTGACTTCCTCGTAGAGACTCGTCATGTCAGGCAGCCTTCTCTGTTGACTCGGCGATGCCCCGCAGGACACGCGCAGTGAACGTGTTGATGATGTGACGCTTGTAGGAGGCGCTGCCGCGGTGGTCGGTGCGCGGCTTGGCGGCGGCGGCAGCGGCCTCGGCGGCGCGCTGGATGGTGGCCTGTGACAGGGCGTTGCCGACGAGTGCCTCTCCGGCCTCGACGGCATGCACCGTGGTGGAGCCGACGCCGGTGAGGGCCACGCCCGCACGACGGACGGTGCCGCCGGAGATGTCGACGGCCACTGCGACGGCGGCCGTGGCAAAGTCGCCCACGCGGCGCTCGAGCTTCAGGTAGCCGCCGTGGGCCACGCCGGTTGGTGCCGGCACGACGGCCTCGATGGCGATCTCGTCGTAGTCGAGCACATTCTGGAACGGGCCGGTGACGAACTCACGCACCTTGATGGTGCGCGTTCCCTTCGGGCCGCGGGCGACGATGTGGCCGTCGAGCGCCACCATGCAGGCGGCCCAGTCACCCTGCGGGTCGCCGTGGCAGACCGAGCCGACGAAGGTGCCGCGGGTGCGCACGATGGGGTCGGCCACCAGCGGTGCGGCGGCGGCGATGGTGGGCTGCCGCGAGATGACCGTCGAGCGCTCGAGGTCTTCGTGGCGGCACAGGGCGCCGATGTGCAGTGCGCCGGCATCGTCGAAGTGGTGGTAGTGGAGGCTGTCGATGTTGTTGATGTCGACGAGCATCTCGGGCGATGCGAAGCGCAGTTTCAGCATCGGCACCAGGCTCTGGCCGCCGGCGAGGATCTTGGCCTCGCCCTTGCCCTCGGTGAGGAGCGCGATGGCTTCCTCGACGGTGGCGGGGGCCTCGTAGCGGAATCGTGACGGGTACATGTTCCCTCGGTCCTCTCGGTGGGTGCCTAGCGGGGGCGGCCGGTGTCGGGTACGGCGGTGGGCAGCGACTCTGCGTCGGGGTCGGGCCGGGGCTCCTGGTGCGGCGGCCACGGACCCTGCACCGGCTGCCCGGCCACCTTGAGATAGTCGATGAGCTGCGGCCATGCCCACACGGTGGGGCTCTTGCCGGTCTTGGGCGAATGCTCGATGAGCTCGAACAGGCGCGGATTCCCTGCGCTGTGTCCACTCGACTCGACGGCCATGGGGCCTCCCCTCGGAACGCTGACGTGAAGAGGCGGACGGTACACCTGTGACCTCGGACACGCCAGCCCGAAGCGGAACTTTCGGAACAGGAACGTTGGCGATGTGCTCGGTGGTGTCGCCGGTCAGCGATTCGTGGCCGAGTGCGGCAGTCCGATGCGCACGTGCACGCCGTCGGAGCAGCGGACGTGTGGCGTGCCGGTTGGCGCTGGCAGGCCGGCGGCGGCTACGAGCGACTCGTCGACCTCGACGAGCTCGGCGGTGCGCAGTGGCCATGGCCCGTGGTCGACGGGCGCATAGCGAACGCCTCGGCGCGTGGCGGAGTAGAGGCCCCACCTGGCCGTCAGGAAGACATCGAGCTCGTCGACGTCGGCGGGAGCGATGGGATCGCCCATGCGCACGGTGAGCAGCGAGTCGCTGATCCGCTCGGGCCAGCGCCGCCGGACGACGGTGGTGAGCGTGTCGCCGTCGCGCACGTGCAGGGTGCGGCCCCAGCAGTACGGCAGCCGGTACGTGGCGCGAGCGACGAGGGCCGGCAGCAGGCGGTCGACATCGAGCGAGAAGAACCACACGCCCGGCCGGCCGTCGGCGACGACATACGTGCGCACGTTCACCTCGGCGAACGTGCCGAGGTACGGAACCGCGGGCCCGCGGCCGAGCCCGATGCCGCGCATCGAGAAGGGGATGAGGCCCACCCACGCACTGCCGTCGAAGGTGTCGACCGTGAGTCCGTCGGGCAGCAGCATCTGCACGGCTGCCGGGTCGTACCGCCAGTGCACGTAGGCGAGGTCGAGCCACTGCTGGCGCATCACGGCCAGTCGCACCGGATCGGGACAGGTCACTGGCCGGGCACTTCGGTGCGGCGGTTCCGGCATGGAGGTGAGGGTATGTGCCGCCGAATGACGATGTCGTGATGTGCTGGCGGTCGCGCACCGCATCGGCGGACCCGTCCCGTGGCTGGCTAGGTTCGGGTGCCGTGGAGATCGTGCTCGCTGCCGGTGCTGCCGTGGTGTGGGGCCTCGGCGACTTCTGCGGTGGGCGGGCGACGCGTCGAATGTCGCCCACGGCGGTGACGTTCGCCGGCCAATTGCTCAGCCTGCTGCCGCTCGCCCTCGCACTCGTGGTGCTGGGTGATCCGATTGCGGAGGCAGGCTCGTGGGCGTGGGGACTGCTGGCAGGCGTGGGCGGTTTCGTCGGGATCGCGCTGCTCTACTACTGCCTCGCCAACGGATCGATGTCGGTGGTGGCGCCGATCACGGCGGTGGTGTCGGCGGTGGTGCCGCTGGCGGTGGGCGTGGCGCTGGGCGAGCGGCCGAGTGCGCTGGCAGTGGTGGGCATCGTGGTGGCGCTCGCGGCCATCACGCTGGTGACGGGCTCGGCCGGATCCGCATCGGCGGCGACAACCAGTCGTGTCATCGTGCTCGCCGTCGTGAGCGGTGCGAGCATCGGCACGTCGCTCGCTGCGCTCGATCGCGCTGCCGACGACTCGGGGATGTGGCCGCTGCTGGCGATGCGCATCATGTCGATCTCACTGGCAGGCTTCCTGCTGGTTGGCCGGGGCATCGCCCGAGGTGGCAGCACCGGCTCAGGCGGGGATCCGAGCGTGAGCCTGCTGCGCCGCATCCCGAGGTGGGCGCTGCTTGCCGGTGTCTTCGACATGGCCGCCAACATCCTGTTCGTGGCGGCGACCCGTGAGGGAATGCTGTCGCTGGTTGCGGTGACATCGTCGCTGTACCCGGCGAGCACCATCGTGCTGGCGATGCGATTCGACAGGGAGCGGGTCACCCGCCTGCAGACGACCGGGATTCTGTGTGCCGGAGTGGCATTGGTGCTGGTGGCGCTCGGCCGATGAGTTCGTGACACCCCACTTCTAACGTTGGCACCATGTTCCAGCAGTGTCCCGTCTGTGGCAGCTACAACACCGAGCGGATCGTGCGCCTATATGAGGTGTACTTCCGCTGCCGCTCGTGCAGCCACGTCTTCAAGGCCTAGATCGGCTCATGTAGGCCGTCACCCACCCGGCGTGCAGAGATTTATTAGTAAATTCTGCACGCCGTGCGAATTCGCTGAATACACTCCGCTCCGCTCGGCAGTTGCCGGGCATTCGTGAACAACCTCGGTCCGTGTCGTGCGGGCTGATTCAAGGAGAACCCCCCAATGCGCAAGCACACCCCCATCGTTGCCCTGCTCGCTGCAGGCTCGCTCCTCTTCACCGCCTGCGGTGAGGACGGCGAGTCGGCCGACACCACGGCACCGGCGACGTCGGCCCCGGCCGACACCACCGCCCCCGCCGCCGAGGAAGGCGACATCATCGAGGTGGCCACCGCCGCCGGCTCGTTCAACACCCTGGCAGCAGCCCTCACGGCTGCCGGCCTCGTGGAGACCCTGCAGGGCGAAGGCCCCTTCACGGTGTTCGCCCCGACGGATGCGGCCTTCGCCGCCCTGCCGGCCGGCCTCGTCGACGCCCTGCTCCTGCCGGAGAACATCGAGACCCTGAAGGCCATCCTCCTGTTCCACGTGATCTCGGGCAGCGAGGTCACCTCCGACATGGTGGCCGCCGGTGACGTCACGATGGCGAGCGGCGCTGCCGCCACCATCGTCGTCGACGGCGCAACGATCACCATTGCCGGCGCGCCGATCTCGGCCGTCGACGTGCAGGCCTCGAACGGAGTCATCCACGTGATCGACGCCGTGATGGTGCCGGCCGACATCGACGTGACGGCGCTGCTGGGCTGATCCAGCCGGCAGATCGTTCACTCGATCACTGCAAGGGGCGGGGCCTTCAGGCCCCGCCCCTTGCGCGTACGGCGACACCCGTCCCGTCACTGCACTCGAGTGCCGCTACCTGAGCGAAGGCTCCTGCTGCCACTTGCTGCGGAGCGCTGCTGCCTGCTCGCGGATCTCGTCCGATGGCTGCGCTCCAGCGAGTTCGAAGCCGAGTTCGGCGAGCACATCGCCGATCAGCAGCTCGACCAGTGCGAGCTCGTCGTCGGTGTACTGCGTGCGCCAGTCGCGTAGGCCGCTCGTGGGCGGGAGCCATGCGTCCTTCGCCGAGCGCCCCTCCTTCGGGCGCGCGCGTCCGACGTGGTAGTCGAGCATCGCCTGCTCGAACGGCAGGCCGAGAAACGCGATCGCTGATCGCATGGCCGTTTCGGCATCGGCGACGAGGTCGTCGTAGAGAATCTCGTGGTACGAGCCCGGTGCGAGCATCGTGCGCGCCTCGAGTCCGGCGCGCACCTGCCACTCCCACCACAGCGCTGCGACGGCGAGCCGGTTGTCGTCCCACATGGCGAACTTGCCGGGACCCTTCGTGGGCGTGGCCCAGTCGCGCACCGACAGCGCCACCTCGCGACCGTCTCGGATGATGTGCAGGATCCGCGAGTCCGGGAACAGCCGGTGCAGCAGCGGTAGCGAGCGCACGTAGTCGGGTGTCTTCTCGCCGGCGAAGGGCTTCCCGGCCTGCTTCGCCACCTGTCCGTAGAGCAGGCCGACGAACTGCGAGTAGGTGGTGGCCTGCTCGGCGAGCGAGCGAGCAACGTTCTCGTCGACGCCGACGCGATAGAAGCGGTGATAGGTGATGGCGCGTTCAGCGAGCTCGGCGGTGAGCGGGGTGGTGTGGTCGACCTCGTTGCGCTCGCCCTTCAGCGCCCTGGGGATGAAGTGCGAGTCGTTGACCACCTCGAGCTGTGGGTGATGCGTGAGGATCCGCTGCAGCAGGGTGGTGCCAGATCGCGGACAGCCGACGACGAAGACGTAGGGGTTTTGCTGCATCGGTGGATTCCTCGAGATTTCGTCGGCGGAGAGCGACGTGATCCTAGGCAGCGGCGGCAGTGGCGGCCGCGGTCAGCGTTGCGCTGCGAACCATCGGGTGAGCGCGTCGAATCCCTCGTCGAGCGTCACCGACGGAATCCAGCCGAGGTCGTCGCGTGCCGGTCGGGGATCGAACCAGTGGGCGGTGCCCAGCTGCTCGGCCAGGAAGCGCGTGAGCGGTGGCTCGTCGTCGGTGCGGCGCAGCGCCCACAGCCGCTCGACGATCGAGCCCGCTGCGACTGCGGCGCGAAGGGGAACGTTCCGGGGAGCAGCCTCGATACCTGCCGCGTGAAGGATGGCCTCGACCATCTCGCGCACCGGGCGTGGCTCGCCGTTGGCGATCACGTAGGCGCGGCCCGAGCAGCGCGCGCCGGGCACCGCCGCGTCGAGGGCGGCCACCATCGCCGACGCTGCATTGTCGATGTAGGTGGTGTCGATCAGCGCCGTGCCGCCGCCGACGAGTGCCAGCCGGCCGCTGCGCGCCCGCTCGACGATGCGGCCGACGAGCTGGGTGTCGCCCGGTCCCCAGATGAGGTGGGGTCTGATGGCCACGACGCCGAGGCTGGTGCTGGCGGCGCTGAGCGCGATCGGCTCGGCGATCGACTTCGATTCGGCGTAGAAGGCACCCACCCTGCCCGAGACCGGACGGCCGGTGATCGGCGGGTCTGCGGCGGCACCGACGACGGAGTCGCCGCCGTGCGCGACGGACGGTGTAGAGACATGCACGATCGAGCCGATGCCTGCCCGTTGCGCGGCGTCGACGACGTTGGCGGTGCCGTCGACGTTGATGCTGCGGTAGTCGTCCCAGCGCCCGGTGACGCCGACCTTTGCGGCGGCGTGCACCACGGCATCGCATCCAGCCATCGCCCGATGCACCGCATCGGCGTCGCGGATGTCGCCGAGCACCTGGGCGACGTCGAGCTCGGCACTGTGGCGTTGCAGCAGCAGGACCTCGTCGCCGCGGGCCTGCAGCAGCTCGGCAGTGCGGCGCACCAGCAGGCTCGTGCCGCCGGTGAGCAGCACCCGACGAGCGGTCACCACGGCACCTTCGTGCTGCCGCCGGCCAGCGTGATTGATGCCCACGACGCCACTGCGGCGCGGTCGATCTTGGTGTTGTGGCGAATGTCGACAGGGAGCGACGGTGCCGTCAGCACGGCAGCCACCGGCGCCCACGTCACGGCGGCGCGGACTGCCGACACGGTTGCTGCGGGTGCCAGCCCGGGCTCGCCCGGCGACACCACGACCACCACCAGTTGTTGGCAGCCGGTGGGACCCACGCCGACAGCGGCGGCGCGCTCGATGCCCTCCACCGATTCAGCGACGACCTCGACCGGCACCGGGGTGATCGGACCGTCGACGGCGTGGACCACGTGGACCGACCGCCCCTCGATCCAGAGTCGACCGTCGGCATCGAGGTGGCCGACGTCGCCCGATCGATGCCATGTGGTGCCGTGTGCGTCGACCGGCCGGGCATCGCGCTGAGTGCCCCACCGCCGGTCGTAGCCGTCCGACATCCAGTCGGTGCACACCAGCACCTCGCCGGTGGTGCCGACGGGAACCGGGGTGAGTGCAGCGGTGGCATCGAATCCGAGCGGTGCGATCTCGACGCGTGCCCCATCGACTGG
>JBEGVK010000216.1:0-9372 GCA_041178405.1 Actinomycetota bacterium
GGAGTTCATGTGCCCCGAGTCGCGCAGCATCATGCGCGAGGCCGGTGCCGACGTCGACGAGACGACCCACCGCGTCCGATTCTCGCGCGAGTTCATCGACCGCGCGATCTCCACCGCCCCCTCCGAGTTCACGCTCCACAGCCGCAATCCAGCGCACGACCTGCGCATCGGCGGCCGGTGGATCGCCTTCGGCACCGTCGCCAGCACGCCGCACTACATCGACCGCAACGGGGTCCGCCGAACCGGCGACCGCGAGGGATTCCGCGACCTCATCAAGCTCGCCCAGATGCTCGACGTGATCCACCACATCCCCGGCTATCCGGTCGAGCCCGTCGACATCCATGCGTCGATCCGCCACCTCGAAGCGTCGTGGGACCTGCTCACCCTCGCCGACAAGGGCATGTACTGCTACAGCCTCGGCAGGCAGCGAAATCGCGACTGCATCGAGATGACCCGCATCGCCCGTGGTGTCGACCAGGCCACCATCGACCGCGAGCCGTCGGTGATGACGGTGGTCAACACCAACTCGCCGCTGCGACTCGACGTGCCGATGGCGCAGGGCATGATCGAGTTCGCCCTGCACAACCAGCCGGTGGTCGTCACGCCGTTCACACTCGCTGGCGCCATGGCACCGATCACCCTGGCCGGCGCACTCGCCCAGCAGAACGCCGAGGCGCTGGCCGGCATCGCACTCGTCCAGATCGTCAATCCCGGAGCACCGGTAATGTACGGCGGCTTCACCAGCAACGTCGACATGCAGTCCGGCGCACCCGCATTCGGCACACCCGAGTACGTGCGCACCGCGATGGTGGGCGGCCAGCTGTGCCGCCGGTACGGCATCCCCTACCGCAGCAGCAACGTCTGCGCCGCCAATGCGCTCGACGCCCAGGCTGCATACGAGAGTGTGTTCTCGCTGTGGGGAGCCATCATGGGCGGCGTGAACTTCATGATGCACGGCGCCGGATGGATGGAGGGCGGACTCCACGCCAGCCTCGACAAGATGCTCCTCGACGCCGACCTGCTGCAGATGGTGTCGGCAATGCTCGACCCGGTCGTCGTCGACGACGACACCCTCGCCCTCGACGCCATCGCCGAAGTCGGCCCCGGCGGCCACTTCTTCGGCACGGCGCACACGCAGGCCCGCTACCGCGATGCCTTCTATCGTCCGTTCGTCTCCGACTGGCGCAACTACGAAGCCTGGGCCGAGGCGGGAAGCCCCACGGCCGAGCAGCGGACGCACTCGCTCGTCGACCGATTCCTCGCCTCCTACGAGCCGCCCCCCATGGATGCCGACATCAAGGCCGAACTCCGCGCCTTCATCGACCGGCGCATCGCCGAGGGCGGCGTCGCCACCGACTTCTAGCGCCGGGCGCTCACCCGTCGCACTGACCCACCCACCACTCGCTCACCATTCGATCAAGGGGGAACCTCATGAAGACATCGGCCCAGGTGGTCGTGATCGGCGGCGGCGTCGTCGGCGCCAGCGTGCTCTACCACCTCACCAAGGAAGGCTGGACCGACGTCGTGCTCGTCGAGAAGGCCACCCTCACCTCGGGGAGCACCTGGCACGCCGCCGGCGGCATGCACACGCTCAACGGCGATCCCAACGTCGCCCGCCTGCAGCAGTACACCGTCAATCTCTACAAGGAGATCGAGAAGGAGTCAGGCCAGGCCTGCGGCGTGCACCTACCCGGCGGCCTGATGGTGGCCGACACCCCCGAGCGCCTCGACTTCCTCCGCATGGCACAGGCCCGCGGCCGCTATCTCGGCATGCATCTCGAGCTGATCTCGATGAAGGAGGCCAAGGAGCTCAACCCGCTGATGGAGGAGCACTACTTCGTGGGAGCCCTCTGGGACGAGCACGAGGGCAGTGTCGACCCCACCGGTGTCACCCACGCCTACACCATCTGCGCTCGCAACCGCGGCGCCGAGGTGTACCAGCACACCTGGGTGAACAAGCTGAGCCAGCGTCAGGACGGCACCTGGGACGTGCACACCTACGACCCGGGCACCGGCGCCGAGAAGGGTGTCATCCACGCCGAGCATGTCGTCAACGCCGGCGGCCTGTGGGCCCGCGAGGTCGGGCGCATGTGCGGCCTCGAGCTCCCCGTGCTGGCGATGGAGCACCACTACTTGATGACCGAGCCGATGGACGAGGTCATCAGCTACAACCGCGAGAAGGGCCGTGAGCTCCCGCACGTCATCGACTTCGCCGGCGAGATCTACGCCCGCCAGGAGGGCCAGAGCATGCTGCTCGGCACCTACGAGCAGGACAACCGCCCGTGGTCGCCGCAGGAGACCCCGTGGGACTTCGTCTCCCAGTTGCTTCCCCACGACCTCGACCGCATCTCCCCCGAGCTCGAGCGGGCGTTCCAGCACTTCCCCGCAATCGGCCGTGCCGGCATCCAGAAGTTCGTCAATGGCCCCTTCACGTTCAGCCCTGACGGCAATCCGCTCGTCGGACCGATCAAGGGCATGCGCGGCATGTGGATGGCGAACGCCGTGATGGCGGGCCTCTCGCAGGGCGGTGGAGTCGGGCTTTCGCTCGCGAACTGGATGGTGCACGGCGACCCCGGTGCCGACATCTGGGGCATGGACGTCGCCCGCTACGGCGACTACGCCACCCTCGCCTTCACCAATGCCAAGGTGCGCGAGAACTACTCGCGCCGATTCCGCATCACCTTCCCCAACGAGGAACTGCCGGCGGCGCGTCCGCTGCACACCACGCCGATCTACGACCGCCTCACGGCACACAATGCCGTCTGGGGAGCCGGGTTCGGCCTCGAGCACCCGCTGTGGTTCCAGAAGCCGGGCCTCGAGCCCAAGGAAGATGTCACCTTCTACCGCTCGAATGCGTTCGAGAAGGTCGGCCTCGAGAGCCGCGCCGTGCGCGAGCGCGTCGGATTCAGCGAGGCATCCAACTTCGCCAAGTACAGGGTGAGCGGCCCGGGAGCGGCCAACTGGCTGCAGGGCCTCTTCACCAACAGCCTGCCGAAGATCGGTCGCACCAACCTCACGGCGATGCTCAACCCGCAGGGCAGGATCGTGGGCGAGTTCTCCGTGTCGCGCATCGGCGACGACGAGTTCTTCCTCTTCGGCTCGCAGGCTGCAGAAGTCCATCACCCGCGCTGGTTCCTCGATCACCTGCCGGCGGGCAGCCCGATCCGGTTCGAAGTTCTCTCGCTGTCGATGGTCGGCCTCACAGTTGCCGGCCCACGCTCGAGAGACGTGCTGCAGAAGCTCACCCACACCTCCCTCGCCACCAACGACTTCCCGTTCATGTCGTTCCGCAAGGTCGACATCGGCATGGCACCCGTGTGGCTGTCGCGGATGACCTACACCGGCGACCTCGGCTACGAGCTCTGGATGCAGCCCGAATACCAGCGGTATCTCTTCGACCTCATCTGGGAGGCCGGCAGGGAGTTCGGCATGGAACTGTTCGGCTTCCGCGCCCTCATCACGATGCGGCTCGAGAAGAGCTTCGGCACGTGGTTCCGCGAATACCGACCCATCTACACACCGCTCGAGGCCGGCATGGACCGGGTCATCAGGCTCGACCACGACTTCATCGGCCGCGACGCGGTCGAGGCCGAGATGGCGGCCGGCGGCCCGAAGCGCAAGCTCGTGATGTTCGAAGTCGACGTCGATCCCGACGCACCCGCCGACGTCATCGGCGACGAGCCGGTGTGGCACGACGGACAGGTGGTCGGCTGGATCACCTCAGGCGGCTACGCCCACTACTCGGCCACATCGCTCGCCCTCGGCTACATACCCACCGAACTCGTCGGATCGGCGAAGGGATTCGAGATCGAGATCATCGGCCGGCGGCGCCCGGCGCGGATCCTGCACGAGCCCGTGCTCGATCCCCAGGGCCTGCGCATGCGCGCCTGACGCTGCGGACCCGCCCATTTCAGTGCACAGCTCGTCGCCCATCACCAAGATCGTCGGCATCTACAACGCCGACGGCACGCTACGTGGCGAGCTGGCGTATCTCGCCGGCAAGCTGCGGGGCACAGCCCACTGCGGCCTGTGTGATATCACGCATTCGACGGTGCGCCGACGGCCGGAGTGGACCGCGTGTGCGGCGACACTGCCTGTGCCGTTCGAGACGTACCACCGCGACGACCAGCCCGACGCAACGCGACCGCACACTGACGGATGCCTGCCGGCGGTGCTCGCCGAGACCGAGCACGGGTTCACGGTGCTGCTCGGCCCCGCCGAGCTCGATGCGTGCGAGGCCTCGCCCGAGCAGCTGATTGCAGCCGTGCATGCTGCAGTGGGCAGGCTCGGCCTCCGCTGGGGCGACTAGCGCTTCTGCAGCTGCACGAGCGTCTCGATCTCGATGTGGCATCGGATCGAATGCGACGTCGACGCACTGCGCAGCGGCGGCTCGACGGTGTCGCAGGTGCCGGGAATCGCCCGTGGGCAGCGCGGGTGGAACACGCAGCCCGACGGCGGGTTTGCCGGCGTGGGAATCTCGCCATCGAGGCGGATCCGGTCGCGGGTGTTGCCGTCGACGTTCGGGATTGCCGACAGCAATGCCTCGGTGTACGGATGGTTCGGCCCATTGAACACCTCGTCGGTCGGTCCGATCTCCTGGATCCGTCCGAGGTACATGACGGCAATGCGGTCCGACAGGTAGCGAATGACGCTCATGTCGTGCGAGATGAACACGTAACTCGTCTGCTTGTCGGCCTGCAGGTCGGACAGCAGGTTGAGGATGGCTGCCTGCACCGACACGTCGAGGGCGCTGGTGGGTTCGTCGCAGACCACGATGCGCGGGTCGCCCACGAACGCGCGGGCGATGGCGACGCGCTGCTTGAGTCCGCCCGACAACTGCCGCGGCTTCAGCTCGAGATGCCGGGGCGTCAGGCGCAACTGTGCGGCGAGCGTCTCGACGCGGTCCGCCGCTGCGGCGCCGGTGATGCCGGTGAGCTTGCGCACGCTGCGCAGCAGGATCCGCCGCACCGACCAACTGCGGTTCAGTGCCGAGTCTGGGTTCTGGAACACCATCTGCATCGAACGCTTCGCGTCGGCGTTCCGCAGCCCAGTGGTGGCCGGCAGCACTGCCCCGTCGAGGCGCACCTCGCCGCCCGCATCGAGCGCCTCGATGCCGAGGACGGTCTTGGCCAGCGTCGACTTGCCCGAACCCGACTCGCCCACGATGCCGAGCGTCTCGCCGACACCGAGATCGAGCTCGACGTCGACGAGCGCCGGGATCGCCTGAGCCCGCTGACGGAAGGTCTTGGAGACATGGCTCAGTTCGAGGACATCGGTGCCCTCGCGTCCGGAGATCATTGCGATCGGCACGGCAGGCGGACTCTCGGGGATCTCGCCGATCCGGTCGACATGGTGACAGCGCGAGAACCGGTTGCCGAGGGCGACCATCGGCGGCACCTGCTCGCGGCACAGGTCGGTGGCGATCAGGCACCGGTCGACGAACACGCAGGTGGGCAGATGGCTGCCGATCACCGGCAGTGCGCCTGGAATCGTGGCGAGCGAACGCTCGGTCTTGCGCACTCCCCGCCTCGGCAGCGACCGCAGCAGTCCGATGGTGTACGGGTGGCGGGGCGCGTCGAACACATCGGCGCTCGGCCCCTCCTCGACGATGCGGCCCGCATACATCACGCCGACGCGGTCGCAGAGCTGGCGGATGATTCCCAGGTTGTGGGCGATCATCAACACTGCGGCCCCGGTCTCCTGGCGAAGGTCCTGCACCAGTTCGAGCACCTCGGCCTCGACGGTGGCGTCGAGGCCGGTGGTCGGCTCGTCGAGCACCAGCAGCTTCGGATCGCTTGCCAGTGCCATGGCGATGACGACACGCTGCTGCATTCCGCCCGAGAGCTGGAACGGGTAGCGGTCCATCACCCGGTCGGGATCGGCGATGCGCACGCGGCGCAGCGCCTCGAGGGCCGAGACCCGTGCCTGCTCCTTGTCCTGGCCGAGCAGCCGGAAGCTCTCGATCAGCTGGCGGCCGACGCGCAGCGTGGGGTTCAGCGCCTGCGCCGGGTCCTGATACACCATCGAGGCCTCAGTGGCGCGGAACTGGCGCAGTCGGTCCTCCGACATCGCCGTGACGTCGTTGCCGCTCACGAGAACCTGCCCGCCGACGATGCGGCCGTTGCTGGGCAGATAGCGCATCGCCGCATACGCCGTGGTCGACTTGCCGCAGCCCGACTCGCCCACCAGGCCGTACGCCTCACCCGGTGCGATCGAGAAGGACACGCCGCGCAGCACCTCTCGGTCGACACCGCGCACCCGGTAGACCACCTCGAGGTCGGACACAGCCAGCGCCGCTCCCTCTGCCGGCACGCTGGAGGCCGGTCGCTCGGACAGGTCGGTCATGACGCCTCCAGCACCGACTGCACCGAGTCGGCGATCAGGTTCACTGCGATGACGAGACTGGCGATCGCGAGGGCCGGGAACAGCGTCGTCCACCAGATCCCGCCGCTCAGCACCGCATATCCCTCGCTCACCTGAGCGCCCCAGTCGGGCGACGGGGGCGGCGGACCGGCGCCGAGGAACGACAGCGTCGACACCGTGAACACGGCGTATCCGATGCGCACCGTGAGCTCGACGATGATCGGGCCGCTGATGTTGGGCAGGATCTCGCGGAACATGATGAACGGCGTCGACTCGCCCCGCAGCCGCGCCGACGTGACGTAGTCGAGATCGCGCTCAGCCAGCACTGCCGCTCGCACCGTGCGGGCAACGATCGGGGTGAACAGCACCGCCACCACGCCCAGCACCACCCACGACGAACTGCCGAGCGTGGTGATTGCGAGCAGGGCGATGAGGATGACCGGCAGCGAGAGGAACGCTTCCACGATGCGGCTCAGCACATTGTCGAGGCGCTTGCCCACGTAGCCCATCACGAGGCCGAGCATCACGCCGAACACGACGCCGAGCACCGCCGCCAGGGGTGCGATCTTCAGCACGTCGCGCGCTCCGGCGACGACACGCGAGAAGACGTCGCGGCCGGTCTTGTCAGTGCCGAACCAGAACTCACCGCTCGGCGGCTGGTGTGTCTTGTCGCGGAAGTTGAGCGGATCGTACGGAGCCAGCTTCGAGCCGAAGAGGGCGCACACGACCCACACCCACACGATGACGTTGCCGACGATGAATGACGGCCGCCGGCGGATGAGACGCCAGTTCTCGCGCCTCGCCTGGCGGCGCTCCGCCTGTCCGGGCCGAAGGTCGGCGAGCGCCGCAGCGGCCGACGGCGACTCGACGGTCGCAAGGTCGGGAGTCGTGCCGTCGCTCACATCTGCTCCAGTCGGATGCGCGGATTCAGCGCGGCGATCACGAGGTCGGCGATCAGCGTCGACAGCATGTAGATGATGCCCACGAGCAGCACGGCGCCCTGCAGCAGCGGGACGTCACGGGCCTTTGCGGCATTCCACATCAGCGAACCGAGCCCTGGATAGTTGAACACCCGCTCGACACCGATGATGCCGCCGAAGAGGTAGCCGATCTGCACGCTGATGACGGTGATCGTCGGTGCGAGGGCGTTGCGCAGGATGTGGCGGCGCATCACCTGTCGCCTGCTCAGCCCCTTCATGGTCGCCGTACGGGCGTAGTCGGAGTGAAGGGCGGTGATGACACCGGCACGCGTCATGCGCGCGAGGTAGCCGAAATAGGTGATGGCCATTGCAACAGCCGGGGCAAGGAGATATCGCAACTGGCCGACGAGGCTGGTGCCATCGGGAGGGTTGGCGAATGCCTTGCCGAGCTGCCAGTGCACGCAGAACACCGACACCAGCACTGCTGCGGTGACGAACTCGGGGATCGACGACGACGCAAGGCCGACGTTGACGATGGCCCGATCGGTGAGCTTGTCCTGACGTCGAGCGGCGATGATGCCGGCGACGACCGAGATGGGAATGGTGATCAGGAACGCGAGCAGTGCGATCTTCCCCGACCGGCCGAGCGCCGGCAGCACCTGGTCGAGCACGCGCTGACCGGTAAGGAACGAGTCGCCGAAGTCGAGCGTCACGATGTTGCGCATCGACCGCAGGTACTGCTCGAGGAGTGGCCGGTCGGTGCCGAGGCGCTGGTTGAACGCAATCACCTCGGCCTCTGGGGCGAACGGCCCGAGGATCTTGCGGCCGATGTTGCCCGGCAGCACATTGACGATGGCGAACACGATCGTGGCAAGCAGCCACAGCGTGACGATGGCCGAGAACAGCCGTTTCAGCAGGAAGCGCGACATCCGGCGAGCATCATTCCAGAAAAAAGAAGGTCAGATATGCAACTGCCGGGCCGGCCCGCCTTTCGGCGCGCCGACCCGGCAGTGCAACACCCGTGGATCAGGCGAGGAAGCCTGCGGTACCCAGGTAGAAGTGGCCGAGGCCCGTGCCGCGCACACCGGCGAAGGTGTTGCGGTAGCAGTGCAGGTAGTCGTAGAAGTACGGGATCACGTACGGGACCTCGTCGTTGGCGATGGCCTGGATCTTCGTGATCGCCGCCTTGCGGCCTGCGTCGTCGAGCGAGGCCTGGTACTCCTTGACGGCCTCGCGGAACGGCTCCGAGATGTAGTGCGACGAGTTCCACTCGCCGGTGGCGTACGCCTTCACCAGGTACACGTCGGGCGTACCACGGTTGCCGTAGTCGACGATGCCGAACTCCTCGCCGCCGTCGCAGCCGGCCGGCTCGACGGTCGAGTCGTACACCTTGCACCAACGGTCGTAGAAGGTGTCGGTGCTCTCGACGTTGAGCGTGATCTCCATGCCGATCTCCTTGAGCTGGCTCTGGACGAGCTCGGCCAGCTGCGGGATCTCGAGGAGGGTCGGGGCGTGCATCGTGATCGCCAGACCGGTCTTGCCGGCCTCGGCCAGCAGGGCCTTGGCGGCCTCGACGTCGCGCTCGCGCTGGGCGAGCGAGTCGTCGAAGTACGGGTACACCGTGGCGATCGGGTGATCGTTGCCGATGCGGCCGCGACCCTGCAGGAGGGTGTCGACGAGCGCCTGACGGTCGATGCCGAGGGCGACGGCCTGACGGACGCGCTTGTCGGCGAAGTTGCCCTCACGGCAGTTCATCCAGATCTGGCGGTGCGCCGCGCCCGGGATGCTCTCGATGGTGAGCGACGAGTCGCCGAAGATGGCCTCGCCGCCGATGACCGAGAAGCCCACGAGGGCGTCGAGCTCACCGGACTGGATGCCGGTGATCTGGGTGGCGATGTCGTCCGAGAACAGGAACTCGACACCGTCGAGGTTCGGCGTACCGCCCCACCATGCGTCGTTGCGCTCGAACACGGCCTTGGTGGCGATGTCGAAGCTGACGAGCTTGAACGGGCCGGTGCCATCGGCACGGGCGTCGAGGGTGGTGCCGGTCTCGTAGTCGGCCGGGGTCATCAGCGACTGCGGGTTGTAG
>JBEGVK010000217.1:0-3355 GCA_041178405.1 Actinomycetota bacterium
CGCTGTGCTTTGTCAGTCCGGACGGTCGAGGCACATGGCTCACGCCACGGCGCGGGGCCTTCGACGGAGTAAGGAACCTGGACGGGGCGCTGCTCGAGCACGCGCTGGCCACCACGAACGCAGAGGTGGCGTACCAGCACGGCGTCGACCAGGTCACGTCTGCGGTCCGCAGCGGCACGTGCAGCGCCGCAGTGCTCATCCGCCCTACCGACATCACCGAGATCCGGCGCACGGCCGACGAACGACTGTTGATGCCGCCGAAGTCGACGTTCTTCACGCCGAAGCTGCGCACCGGTCTCGTGGTCCGCCGGCTCTGACGACGTGTACAGCGTCTGAGGTGGTGCGCCTCAGGCGCACGAGGCGTCGAAGATCGACTGGATCGCCGCATCCAGCGCGAGGTTGAACTCGGCCTCACTCTGCTGGGCCGAGAGCCCTTCGGTGAGCGCACGAGAGAAGCTGGCAATCATGCCGTGGTTGCGCCGCAGCCTGTCGTTGGCCTCGTCCCTCGAGTATCCGCCCGAGAGGGCAACCACCCGCAGCACCCGCGGGTGGGCGACCAGCTCTCGGTAGAAGCCGTCGGTCGACGGCAGGGTGAGCTTCAGCATCACACGGTGCCCGTCCCCGATCGAGTCGAGATGCCGGATGATCGAGTCCTTCAGCAGCGTCTCCGCCTCGGACTTCTGGGGGCTCTTGATGTCGACCTCGGGTTCGATGATCGGCACCAGGCCAGCGGCAAGGATCTGGCGACCGACCTCGAACTGCTGGCTCACGACGGCCTCCACCCCGTCGGAATTCGCCAACTTGATGACGGATCGCATCTTGGTGCCGAACACTCCGTGCGCAGTCGCTCTGGCGAGGAGGTCGTCCAGTTGCGGCATCGGCTTCATCACCTGCACTCCATCAGCCTCGTCGGCGAGCCCCTTGTCCACCTTCAGGAACGGGACGACCTGCTTCTGCTGCCAGAGGTACTCAGCGCTGCCTCGGCCCTCCACCTGGCGATCCATCGTTCCCTCGAAGAGGATCGCCCCGAGCACCCGGCTGCCATCGAATGCCGGGCTCGTCATCATGCGGGTCCGCATCGCGTGCATCAGGGCGAACATCTCATCGTCACCTGAGTAGCTGCTCGGCTCGATTCCGTAGAGCTGCAATGCCTTCGGCGTGCTGCCGCCGCTCTGGTCGAGGGCAGCGATGAATCCCTTGCCCGACGCCATTCGGGCAAGCATGTCGTGGTTCACGGGGTGTCCTTTCGCGCCGCGGCATTCGCCGCTCCGCCGATGGTAGCCCTGCTCAGTCGTGCGCCCCGAGAGCCACGCAGGCTCGTTCGATGAGCCGCCTGACACGAGCCCGCTGTCTCAGCAGGGCCACGTCTGACGCAACCACCTCAGTCCGGCTCTGTGTTCCTGCAGCCCCACGGAAGAATCGCCGGCGAGCCTCGCCGACCACGACCACCTCGTCGCCCGACGTCCAGTCAGGTTCGGTCCGCGGGTCGAACCACGCCACCGGAACCGATGCGATGCCACGGTCCGTCTCGGTCGAGACTTCGAGCGACCACAGCACCGACCCGGACGCCAGCTCTCGCCGTTGCGGATCGCTGCTCAGCCGACCAGAGAGCACCACGACGTTCATCACAACCTCCACTGACGGACTCGGCCGTCATCACATGATGAGGGCAGCGAGTGCCGCCCCTCGAGGGAAGTCGACGCCCACCATATGCAGGGGGTGTGACGCTCGTGAACGGCCGTTCGTCAGCGGCCGAGGGTTCGTAGACGCTCGTCGACGTCGGCAAAGTCGGCGTCATGCTGGGCGACGAGCCGGAACCACCGTCGGGCACTGACAACGTTGCCGAGGCGGTCATAGAGATCGGCCACGACATACCACTGGCGCAGGTGGAATGGCCGAACCTTGCGGCCGGACCGCTCAGCATCGGCCATCGCCTTCGCCATCACCTCAAGTGCGCCCGCGATGTTGCCTCTGTCGGCCAGCGAACCGGCGGCGACGATGCGCCCCTCTGCCATCAACTCAGGATCTGGTGACGCCTCGCGGAGCTCTCGCCACAGCTCGTCCACCTTCGCATACCGACGAAGCGCCCGGTAGCAGTCGGCGAGCACGGCATGATGGCGCACCGACCCATCAAGACGACGCGCCACCTCGAGTTCCTGCGCCGCCTGGCGCCAGCGCCCCATGCGATACAACGCAAGTCCAGCGATCTCATGGGCGAATGCCACATCGGGAAGCTCTCGCAGCACCGGCTGCACCATGCGCCGGGCGTCGGCAAAGCGCTCCCTGTCGAGTGCCTCTGCAGCAGACGCGAGTCGCTGCTCGAATCGCTCGAGGCTTCCCGGTGCGGCCGACTCGATGAGCTCCTCGCGCACCTCAGGTGCCACGTGCCGCTCACGCTGGCGTCGCTTTCCAGGTTCGACGTGCTCGTCGACGCGCCTCGGGGCGGCGCTGACATCGTCGCGTCCTGCCCCACCTCGGGCACGGCTCGCTGCCCGTCGAGCCTCGTCGCGTACCGATCCCTCGTCGACCCAGATCTCCGCCGGTGTGTCGGGCCGTTCACTCGGGGGGCGCTCGATGCGTGGCCCACGGCGCTCGCGCACTTCCTGGGCCCGGCGCTCGGCAGCGGTCAGCGGCCGCTCAACACGGCGTGGTGCGACGCGGCGGCCACTACCGGTTCGCTCCCCGCCCGCCCCATCGCGACCACGACGCTCTGGCCGACCAGACCCGTACCGCGACTCGCCGTCGCGCGCCCCGGGACGGCCGCCGGGACGACTGCCTCTCGCTCCGACGGGACGGCTGCCTCTCGCCCCGCCAGGACGCCCTCCGTCAGCGGCGTCGCTCGTCGCTCGACGCGGAGCGCCACCGCCGACTGTGCGCCCACTGCGTCCGCTCTGGACGTCGTCGGCGCGCATCCGCCGAACCGGGCCGCCGTCACGCTGCTGCTCGCCTCGTGAACTGCCGCGCATGCCGCCACGATCCCCGGCGTCACGGCCAGACGTCGCAGCAACTGAAGTACGAGGCGCACCTCGGCCAGCGCCTCGGCCGTCGCTCCCCCGACGAGACGGTGTGCCATCTCGGCCCACAACGCCCCGACGGGCCGACTCGCCGCCCGATCCTGCTCGGCGCCCGTCGCCGCTGCCGCCACCAGACCGGCGAGCATCACCAGACCCCGCTCGACGCCCGTCACCGCTGCCGCCACCAGACCGGCGAGCATCACCAGACCCCGCTCGGCGCCCCTCGCCGGACGCAGTGCGGCCGCCGTCTCGCGTCGGCCGGCCAGATCTCGATGCGCCGCCACTCGTCCCGGAGGGCGCACCAGACCGCCGAGGCCGTCCGTCGCGACCGGCGGACGAGC
>JBEGVK010000218.1:0-3788 GCA_041178405.1 Actinomycetota bacterium
CGAGGGTGCGAGATGCCTGGGAGGCTGGCGCAGCGATGAACGCCTGGCTCGACACGCACGTCGGCCCGAGCACCCTCGCCCCCGACGAGGACGAGCTCGCCAGGTTCGGCCCAATCTGAGCAGCATCGGGCCCGCAGAACGAGGCTCAGAGGGCCAGCACGGCCTCGGTCTCGCCGTCGATCACTCGCCCAGTCGGCACGAACCCGAGCCGCTCGTAGAACGGGCGCGGGCCGCCCTGCCCTTCGACCCAGCTCACCATCAGCCGGTGGTGGCCTGCGGCGCGGAAGTGGTCGACCACGAACCGCACCGCGGCCTCGCCGAGGCCGGCTCGCTGGAAGCGGCGGTCGATGAGCAGCCGCCACAGGAACGGATCGGGATGGGCGTCGGTGACGTCGGCCACCATGACGAAGCCGACCACGTTGCCATCGGCCTCGATGCCGCGGATCCACGGCACCACCGGCGCGCCGTCGACCACCTCGGGGAACAGCGCATCGCCGAACGATGCCCACATCGGCGACACGAACATCTCCTGTGAGCGGTGTGTCGCCAGGCGCCCGTAGGCGCGCACCGTCTCGGGCGTCAGTTCGACGAAGCGAACCTCGTCGAACGCACGCGGCCGCGCCAGCCACGCCGCACGGTCGTCGCGCAACAGCGAGCAGCGCATGTCGTCGACCCACTCGCCGCGGATCAACTCGGCGCGACGCGCCACACCGTCGACCGTGAAGCCGAGGTGCTCGAGCACGCGCAGTGACGAACGGTTCGCCGGGTCCAGGGTCGCAGTGATTCGGTGCACCCCGGCGACGAACAGCGCATCGACCATGGCTCCCACCGCCTCGCGGGCGATTCCCCTGCCCCACCACTCGCGTCGCAGGCTGTAGCCGAGCATGGCGCTCTTGCCCTCGTGGCCGAGATACACGGCAAGATCACCGACGAACTCGGCATCGAGTTCGATCGCCACCTGCACCCATGCACCAACCTGCAGGTCGTCGACACCGGCACAGTCGGCCATCAGTCGGGCGACATCGGCGTCGGTGTACGGGAGCGGCCAGTCCTGGTACTCCGCCACGTCGGGGTGGTTGCGCAGTTCGAGCACTGCCGCAGTGTCCTGTGGACGCACGACTCGCAGGCGCAGTCGCTCGGTGGTCAGCGGGAGAATCGGCATGCCGGCAATCTCGGGGCGCCGCGCCGCTCAGAGCGTGACGGCCGTTGCCGAGCCGACGGCCGACGACGTGCCGGCAGCCGTAGTGGCGAGCAGCGCAGACGCCGGTGTGCCGGCCAGCAGGTTGGAGATCCAGCTGGCAGCAAGGGTTCGCACGGCGGTGACGTTCTCGGCGCGGGGCGTGCCGCACGCAATGTTCGCGCTGCCAGTGGCATCGACGTGCGTGCCGTTCACGAGGCGCACGCCGATGAATTCCGACGGACGCTTCGACTTCAGCAGTCGCGTCCCGCTGCCTGTGGCATTGCACGACGAGTCGGGTGCGGCGATGGTCCACACTCGCCGATAGTTGGCCCCGCTCAGGCGGTCGAGGCCGGTGCCGATCGCACCACCATTGTCGACCCCGTCGTACATCACGACGCCCCGCAGCCTGCTCGACACCAGCGACCCGCCCGAGGAGATCTGCGTCGTGTACCCGGCTGCCGAGGCGGCCAGGTTGCCGCCCGCCGAGTGGCCGGTGAGTACGAAGCGGGAGGGCAGCGTGATGCGCCCGGCGCCTGCCAGCGTCGCCGCAGCGCTGGCGCTCGACTGCAGCGCGCTGAACCGGTCGCCGAACATCCGGGCCACCGCCTGGTGCATGGCGAGGCCGTTGATCCAGCAGCCGTTCAGCGACAGGAAGTTGCTGCTGATGGTGGGTGCCACGACGATCGCCCTCGTATTCGCGGCGATGTGGTTGGCGAGCGCGGCAATGCTCGACTTCGACGAGCTGAATCCGTGCTGCACCCACACCACGCCCGTGGGCGACGCGACGGCAGGGAAATACCAGTCGGTCGACAGGATGGTGCCGTTCGAGCCGCACGGCACCGTCAGGTTCGACGTCGCCCGACGCACCGTCACTGCGGCCGCCGACGCCGGGGCCGGGACAACCAGCGCCAGTGCGGATGTCGCCGCCGTCACGAGGGCGAGTCCCGCTCGCAGCCGACGATGCCCCCTGAGACGTGTTCCTGTGGTAGTCGCCGCCGTCCGTGTCATGGTCGACACGCTAGGTCGCAGGGGGCGGGCACGCCACGCGCAGGCCACGTCATGAGACGCCATGTCCGGCTGGACGAGTCGCCCGGCATTCCCTTCGCCGTCGGGTCGGGGCATAGCCTGCCCCCATGGCCACCACGCCCGAGTTCGAGTTCACCGAGCTGCTGCCGCTCGGGCCCGACGACACCCCGTACCGGCTCGTCACCGCCGACCACGTCGCCACCATCGACACGCCGGTGGGACGCATGCTGCGCGTCGACCCGGCGGCGCTCACCCTGATCACCCAGGAGGCGATGCGCGACATCGCCCACTTCCTCCGGCCCGGCCACCTGCAGCAGCTGCGCCTCATCCTCGACGACCCCGAGGCCAGCGACAACGACCGCTTCGTCGCCCTCGACCTGCTGAAGAATGCAGTCATCAGCGCCGGCGGCGTGCTGCCGATGTGCCAGGACACGGGCACAGCGATCGTGAAGGCCAAGAAGGGCCAGATGGTGTTCACCGGCGGTGGCGACGAGCAGGCCATCGCCAGGGGGGTGTTCAACACCTACCAGACGAGCAACCTGCGCTACAGCCAGATGGCGCCGCTCAGCATGTACGACGAAGTCAACACCGGCAACAACCTGCCAGCCGAGATCAAGATCAGTGCGGTCGACGGCGATGCCTACAAGTTCCTGTTCATGGCCAAGGGCGGTGGCAGCGCGAACAAGAGCTACCTGTTCCAGGAGACCAAGGCACTGCTCAACGAGAAATCGCTGCTGCCATGGCTGTTCGAGAAGATGAAGACGCTCGGCACGGCCGCATGCCCGCCGTATCACCTGGCCGTGGTCATCGGCGGCACGAGCGCCGAGCATGCCGTCGAGACGGCGAAGCTTGCGAGCGCCCGCTACCTCGACTCGCTCCCGCTGCAGGGCAGCCGCCTCGGCCACGCCTTCCGCGACGTCGAGCTCGAGGCCAAGGTGCTGCAACTCGCCCAGCAGACCGGCATCGGCGCCCAGTTCGGCGGGAAGTACTTCTGCCACGACGTGCGCGTCATCCGCCTGCCGCGGCACGGTGCCAGCTGTCCGGTGGGCATGGCCGTCAGCTGCAGCGCCGACCGGCAGATGCTCGGCAAGATCACTGCCGAGGGGATCTTCCTCGAGCAGCTCGAGACCGATCCCGCGCACTACCTGCCCGAGGTCACCCACGACGACCTCGCCGACACGGCGGTGGTGCACATCGACCTGAACCGGCCGATGGCCGAGATCCGCGCCGAACTGAGCAGGCACCCGGTGAAGACGCGCGTCATGCTCACCGGCCCGATGGTCGTGGCCCGCGACATCGCCCACGCCAAGATCAAGGCCCGCCTCGATGCCGGCGAGCCGATGCCCCAGTACCTGCAGGACTATGCCGTCTACTACGCAGGACCGGCGAAGACCCCGACAGGCATGGCGAGCGGAGCATTCGGCCCCACGACGGCCGGCCGCATGGACAGCTACGTCGACGAGTTCCAGGCAGCCGGGGGCAGTCTCGTGATGCTCGCCAAGGGCAACCGCAGCCGCCAGGTCACCGATGCGTGCAAGCGGCACGGCGGCTTCTACCTCGGCAGCATCGGCGGCCCGGCGGC
>JBEGVK010000219.1:0-2813 GCA_041178405.1 Actinomycetota bacterium
GCACGGGCACCCCGATCAGCGGGATCGCCGGCGACCAGCAGGCAGCGCTGTTCGGCCAGGCCTGTTTCGCGCCGGGTGCCGCGAAGAACACCTACGGAACCGGCAGCTTCGTGCTGCTCAACGTGGGCGAAGCGTGCCCGCCAGCCGCAGAGGGAATGCTCACCACGGTTGCCTGGACCCTGGCCGGAGGCGACATCGCCTACGCGTACGAGGGCGCGATCTTCGTCACCGGCGCTGCAGTGCAGTGGCTGCGCGACGGCCTCGGGGTGATCTCGTCGTCGTCGGAGGTCGGCCCGCTCGCCGAGTCGGTGCCCGACTCGGGCGGCGTCTACGTCGTGCCCGCATTCGCCGGCCTCGGCAGCCCATGGTGGGATCCGTACGCACGCGGCACCATCGTGGGCATCACGCGCGGCACGTCGCGTGCCCATCTGGCGCGCGCCGTGGTCGAGGCGATGGCCTACCAGACGCGTGACGCCATGCAGGCGATGAGCGCCGCTGCGGGCGTGCAGCTTGCCGACCTGCGCGTCGACGGGGGCGCCTCGGTGATGGATTCGATGCTGCAGTTCCAGGCAGATCAGCTCGGCATCACCGTGAGGCGGCCCGTCGACCAGGAGACGACGGCTCTCGGTGCCGCCTATCTCGCCGGACTGGCAGAGGGCGTGTGGCCGTCGCTCGAGGCGATCGCTGCAGAATGGCGCCAGGACGCAGTATTCGAGCCTGCTCCCGACCGGACGCCGGCGGATGCGCTGCACCATGGCTGGCAGCGCGCCGTCGAGCGGTCGCGTCGCTGGGCCGCTCCGTGACGCGCAACTTCTCGGCAGTCGAGCCGGACGAGGTCGTGGGCCATGTTCGCCCGCACGGTCACGTGGTGGTGCCCCTCGGCAACGGCGAGCCCGTGGCGCTGCTCGATGCGATCGAGCGGGCAGCAGCCGACGGTTCCATCGATGGCGTGCAGGTGCACCAGATGCACGCCCTGCGCGACAGGCCGTACCTCCACGGCGAGTTCGGCGATCGGCTGCGGCATGTCTCGTACTTCCTCTCTCCGGTCACCCGGCCGTGCTTCCGTGCCGGCACGGTGGATCTCGTGCCGAACCACTTCAGCGAGGTCTTCGGCCACATGCAGCGCCGCGCCCACGATCCGCTCGTCATCGCCGCCGCATCGCCGATGGACCGGCACGGCTACTTCAGCCTCGGGGTGAGCGCCGACTACACGGCGAGCTTCATCGGGCGTGCCCGCTTCTTCCTCGAGGTCAGCGAGCACATGCCGCGGACCTTCGGCCGCAATCAGATCCACGTCAGCCAGGTCGAGGGCTATGCGATCGGCGGCCATCCCCTCATCGAGGTGCCGCCGCCCGAACCCGAACGCGAGGACACCGCCATTGCCGACCTCGTCGCCGAGCGCATCCCCGACGGGGCGTGCCTGCAGACCGGCATCGGCGCGATTCCCAACGCCATCATGGTGGCGCTCGCCCACCACCGTGACCTCGGCGTGCACACCGAACTGCTGAGCGACGGCCTCGTCGATCTCGTCGAGCGCGGCGTGGTGAACGGGGTGCGCAAGCTGCACAACCGCACCAAGGTGGTCGGCACCTTCGCGCTCGGGACTCGGCGCCTGTACGACTTCCTGCACGAGAACGCCGCTGTCGAGCTGTGGAGCGCCCGGTACGTGAACGACCCCCGACTGCTCAGCCGGGAGCGCAACTTCGTGTCGGTGAACGCCACGCTCACGGTCGACCTGCTGGGCCAGTGCGCGAGCGAGACGCTTGGCGGCTCGTACTACTCGTCGTCGGGCGGGCAGGTCGACTTCGCCCGGGGGGCGATGTTCAGCGAGGGCGGCCAGGGCTTCATCGTCCTGCACTCCACCGCAGGCGACGGGTCAATCAGCCGCATCGTCCCCCAACTGCCGGCCGGCGAGGTGGTGACGAACTCGAAGAACACGGTCGACAAGGTGGTCACCGAGTTCGGAGTGGCCGAACTGCGCTCGCGCACTGTCCGCGAGCGAGCCGCCGCATTGATCGCCATCGCTCACCCCGCCCATCGCGACCGGCTCAGCACTGAGGCCCGCCGCCTCGGCCTCTTCGGGGACTGACCGCCGGGACCGGCCCTTGAGGTAACTCTCCGTAACGGGCACATCGGCCTATTCCGAGCACGGTTCTTGCAGTCGGCCACTCTGCGTGACACCATTCTCATGTCCATACTCGGACACCAACTCGGGAGACCACATGAACAAGAAGATCCTTGCCCTCATCACCGGCGGTCTTGTCGCCGCGGGTGCCATCGGTCTCGGTGCGGCCAGCACCTCGGCCGGCAACGGTGCCCCCTCGGGCAGCCACTACAACCTCAACATCATCGGCGTCAGCAACCCCAAGAAGACGTCGATGACCGACACCCAGAGGCGCACGATCTTCGTGCCGCTCAGCGGCAACTGCAAGATCCTTCTTTCGATGGGTTCGTTCTCGGTGCTCGACGGCAACTGCTTCGACGGCAACGGCGCCAACTTCCGCCTGCCGGCGCCCGGCGATCCGGCCGACTCGAACTACCACGTCTATGTTCGGGCGCTCGGCCAGCCCGGCGGTGGCGCCACGATGACCACGTGCTTCGAGGACACCTTGGGCGTCACCTACTGCGATCCGGATCCGGTCAACATCATCCGGACCACCGGCAAGTCGTCCTTCACCAACGTGACGCGTGACCTGCTCTACGTCGACACCGCCGAGTACGGCACCGTCGCCCTGTTCGACGCGGTGGGCGTCGAGTACTGGTGGGACTACGACAACAACGGCCTGCGCCTCGCGCAGATGCGCTTCTACGAG
>JBEGVK010000220.1:0-22306 GCA_041178405.1 Actinomycetota bacterium
ACCTGCACGCGCCGCGTTCTCGCGCGACGCAGCAATCGCCCCCTCGTCGCGGTCGCTGCCCACGATCGGCGGACACCGGTCGATCACGTCGGAATCGGCTCCGGCGACGATGCGCTGCCACGCACACTCGTCGAACGACGGCCACCGCTCGAATGCAAACGACCTGTGGCGACCCGGCGCCATTCGCCGCGCCGCCATCGCCGCCTCCACGAGCACCGTGCCCGAGCCGCAGAACGGATCAACGAGTGGTGAGGCCACCCGCCATCCGCTTGCCGCCACCAGCGCAGCGGCGAGCGTCTCGCGCATCGGCGCCCGCCCCGCTGCGCCGCGCCATCCCCGCTGGTAGAGCGGCCGACCGGAGGCATCGAGGCTCACCGTCACACGGTCTGACTCGACGCGCACATGCACTGCCTGAGGCTGCATGCAAGCATCAGGTGCGTCGCCGCCTGTCGCAGATGGGCTCGCTGAGCGACCCGCACGGATGATCGAGTCGCGCACACGTTCCTCGACCACCCCCGAGTGGAACAGCCCCGATTGCGCATCGCAGGTCGCGTGCACGCCCACCGTGTCGGGCGGCAGCCACGCCGACCAGTCGATGCGGCGAAGACCGGCCTCGAGCGTGCCCGGGCCATCTGCGGCGAACGACGCAACGCGCACGAGCACACGTGTCGCCATTCGCAGGCGCAGGTTGAGCGCCCACACCTGCCGCCAGGTGACGGCACACTCGATCCCACCCCGGACGGGGCGCGCCGGACGGATTCCCAGCCGAACCACCTCGTCGAGCACGAGAGGCTCGAGACCGCGTGCAGCGACGACGAATGCGCCGACTCGCGTACTCACGCCCTGCTGCCGAGCAACGGCAGTCGCAGGTTCGGCGAGGCGCCGGCGTCGAGCGGCGTGGGCCCGTCCGACCGAAGGCGATGCCAGCCAGCAGCGGCGATCATCGCCGCATTGTCGGTGCACATCGCACGGCTCGGCAGAAACCCGCGGATCCCGATCTCGTCGGAAGCCGCCACGATGCGCTCGCGGAGCAGCGAGTTGGCGGCGACTCCGCCGCCGATCACGAGTCCCTTCGCCCCCACGTCGGAGGCGGCGCGTGCGGCCTTGGCCACCAGCACATCGACAACGGCAGCCTGGAAACTTGCCGCCACATCAGCTGCCGAGACATCGGGGTTCCGGCGCACATGGTTCATCACCGAGGTCTTCAGGCCGCTGAAGCTGAAGTCGAGGCCGTCGTGCAGCATGGCCCGCGGGAACGCAATGGCCTCGGGATCGCCGTGCACCGCCTCGCGATCGATGGCGGGGCCACCGGGATAGCCGAGACCGAGGAACCTGGCCACCTTGTCGAATGCCTCACCCGCAGCATCGTCGATGGTCTGGCCGAGCAGCCGATACGCACCATGTTCCTGCATCTCGACGAGCATCGTGTGGCCACCCGACACGAGCAGCACCACCAGCGGGAACTCGAGCGTCGAGTCTTCGAGGAACGCACTGTAGAGATGCGCCTCCATGTGGTTGACCCCGACGAACGGAACGCCCCACGTCAGCGCCAGCGCCTTGGCGGCCGACACCCCGACCAGCAGCGCTCCGACAAGGCCCGGCCCGACCGTGCAGGCCACGGCATCGATACGCGACTCCTCTACCCCGGCCTCGACGATCGCGCGGGCGATCATCGGATTGAGGAGGTCGAGATGTGCCCTGCTGGCAACCTCGGGCACCACCCCGCCGAACTGCGCGTGGAGTTCGACCTGCGTGCTCACGGCGCTGGAGACGACGTCGTGGCCTCCCATCACCAGTGCCGCCGCAGTCTCGTCGCAGCTTGTCTCGATGCCCAGCACGAGTGTCGAGTCGTCGACAGCGCGAGTCATCGGACGGCCTCCGGGCAGAATTCGGCCAGCCGCGTCGCGAACTCGGGGCTCTGGATGTCGTGGCACCACATCACGAGCGCGTCCTCGGTGTTCTCGTAGTAGCGGACTCGCACCCCGGCTGACTCGAAGCCGAATCGCCGGTACAGCGCCTGTGCCGCCGTGTTCGAGGCGCGCACCTCGAGGGTGAGGCCGCGGCTGCCGCGGCACACGGCATGCCACGCCAGCTCGGCGAGCACCCGCGACGCCAGTCCCTGGCGCTGGTGGTGCGGCGACACAGCAAGCGTCGTCACGTGCGCCTCATCGGCGGCGTGCATCAGGCCGCCATAGGCGAGCACGGCTCCGGCCCGCCGCAGGACGAGGTAGTGGCGATCGCCGCCGGGGATCTTCGACACCTCGCTCCGGTACAGGTCGGCCGACCACGGCCGCGGGTAGACAGCGTCCTCGATGCGGACCACCGCAGGAATGTCGCGACGGCGCATCGGCTCGACGACAGTCACTGCGCCGGCCTGCCGCGGCACGCGCAGACCGGAGACGAGTCGGTCGAGCACGCTCACGATGAACCCGGCCCACTTCGCCTGGCGCCCTCGCCGGCGCTCTCACGAGTCGACCAGTTGATCTGCGCATCGGGTGCCCGCAGGTACAGCGGCTGGATCTCCCAGGGATTCACCCAGTCCTCGCGCAGCGCCCGTGCGTGGGCGAGCTGCACGAGCGGTGCAGCCGACGGATACGACAGGAACTGCTCCGCCACGTCGCACCGCATCGCATCGACAATCGCCTCGCGATATCGAAGTGCACCGTCACCCACGCACAGCGTGTGCTGCCCTCGCGCCATCAGGTCGGCGACGAGGTCGTCGGGACGCCCGACCTGCGGCTCGGTGACTCGCTGCATCCCGCCCGGCACCGGCCGGTAGAACGCGTAGAACACCTCGCCCTTGCGTGCGTCGATGACGGCCGCCACCGTGCGATCGGCGTGGCGCAATGGAAAGGCCAGTAGGTCGAGCGAGCTGATGCCGATCATCGGTATGCGCAGCGCCTGGGCGATCGCCTTGCCCGCAGCGAGACCGACACGCATGCCGGTGAAGAGGCCGGGACCGATGTCGACCGCGACCGCTCCGAACTCGCCGATCTCCACCTCGGCGTGGCGGCAGACAAACTCGATGGCCGGCGTGAGCGTCTCGGCATGCCGGCGGCCACGAGACGACTCGAAGAGGCTGAGCACTCCCTCATGGCCGCCGATGGCAACACTCACCTGCGGCGTTGACGTCTCGATGCCGAGGATCAGCACGGCTCACCGCCAGCGCCAGTGCCGTCCGACCGCGAGGCGAACGCCGACGTCGCCGACTCGATCCTCGACCACCGTGCCGCCCAGGACGGGCCGACGCCCGTGATGGTGACCGAGCGAGCATCGTCGTCAGACGGATCATGCTCGAGATGCACGTGCAGGTGATCCCCGAGCGCGCCGGCGACGACGTCGCCCCATTCGACGAGCACGATGCCGTCGTAGTCGAGCAATTCGCCGAGAGCAAGGTCGGCGACCTCATGCTGCGTGGCGAGTCGGTAGATGTCGGCGTGATGCAGCATCACGCGGCCTGACGTGGCGTAGGTGTGCACGAGCGTGAAGGTGGGCGATGTGATCGGCTCGGCAACGCCGAGCGCCGTGCCAAAACCCTGGGCGAAGGCCGTCTTGCCGGCACCCATCTCGCCCGACAGCACGATCAGGTCGCCGGCACGCGACAGCCCAGCGATCGCGCCCGCAATGGCGCGGGTGTCGGCGAGGCTCGAGGCACGCAGGTGCAGCATGACGCTGACAATCTACGTCGGTGCACGTCGGCACGTCCGGCGACGCATGGCCCTTGGCGTCGAGTCCCTTGAATGCTGTGTCAGATCCGTCGACGCTCGATGCGCGATGAGAGGCCGCACGTGACCTCGTAGTCGATGGTGCCGAGCCACTCGGCCCATTCGGTCGCAGTGACCGTCTGGCGGCCCTGGCTGCCGATCAGCACCGCCTCGTCGCCCACGTGCACGTCGTCGTTGCCGCAGTCGACCATCATCTGGTCCATCGTCACCGTGCCGACCACCGGCCGGCGCCGCTCGCCGATGAGCACTGCCCCACCACCGGCGAACAGGCGGCGGGGCACGCCGTCTGCGTAACCGATCGGCAGTGTGGCCACCGTGGTCGGCGTGGAGAACTCGTGGCGCAGCCCGTACGAGATCCGCTCACCGGCTGCCAGTCGCTGCACATGCGATACCCGTGCCCGAAGGGACAGCGCCGGCTTCAGGCGCAGCGAGCGTGTCGTCGCCGTGAGTTCGCCGCCAGGGCTGAGTCCGTAGATGGTGATGCCGGTGCGAACCATGTCGAACCTGGCCCGCGGATGGGCGAGTGCCGCCGCCGAGTTGGCAGCATGCACGAGATGCGGCTGGTGGCCCACCTTGCGCACTGCGGCCACCACGCCGTCAAAGCGGTCGAGCTGCGTGGCAGTGAACGGATTGCCCACCTCGTCGGCAACGGCGAGGTGGGTGAAGATTCCCTCGAGTCTCACTGCCGGCGATGACCCGATGGCATCGGCGAGCAGGATCGCCTCGCGAGGCTGCGCACCGACTCGGTGCATGCCGGTGTCGACCTTGAGATGGATCGGGTACTGCTCGGTGCCGAGCCGCTCGAGGCGGATCACCTGCTCGAGGCTGTACAGCGTGAGCTGCAGATCGTGCTGCACTGCCACGGCCAGCTGCTCGGACGGCTGCTCGCTGAGCACGAGGATCGGCGCAGTGATACCCGCACGGCGGAGCTGCACGCCCTCGTGCACCAGCGCCACGCAGAGTCCGCTCGCTCCGCCAGCAAGGGCGGCGCGTGCCGCCAGGATGGCACCGTGCCCGTAGCCGTTGGCCTTCACCACGGCCCATACCGCGCTCGGCGCGACCTCCTGCACGAGGACGCGCACGTTGTGCTCGACGGCCTCCGCCGACACCTCCGCCCATGCCCAGCGGCTCATGACCCGTCCTCGTCCATGTCTGCCCATACGGCCGGCAGTGCGTCGGCCAGGTCGGATGCGATCATGCCGTGCGGCGGGAGGGTTCGGCCAGCGCGGCCATGGAGCCATGCCGCCGCTGCACCAGCACGGAGTGGGTCGAGTCCCTGGGCCAGCAGGGCGCCGGCGATTCCGGCGAGGACGTCGCCGGTGCCTGCCGTTGCCAGCCGCTGGTCGCCCTCGGCGACGGCGAGCGCCGCCCCGGTCGGGTCGGCCACGATGGTGACCGGCCCTTTCAGCAGCACTGTGCAGCCGAGGCGCGCAGCCAGCGATCGTGCCGCAGCGAATCGATCCGGGCCTGGCGGATGACCGGCAAGTCGCTCGAACTCGCCATCGTGCGGCGTGGCCAGCACAGCTCCCCGCCCAGTAGTGGAGGGCGCGTCGCGCGCTGGCAGGAGCGCGGCGAGTCCGTCGCCATCGACGACGACCGGGATTGGCGATGCACGGATCAGTTCGCCGAGCGAGTCGCGCACGACTGCGTCACCACCGACGCCGGGACCGACGACAAGCGAGCGAAATCTGCCGATGTCGTCGAGCACCATCGCCGCCCAGTCGCTGCAACCGCCGACGTCGCGCTGCACGATCTCGGCGGACAGGCTGCCGAGGCGCCCCGTCGGCGATGAGGCGTGCACCATGCCGGCCCCACTGCGCAGCGCCGCCGCACATGTCAGCTGCGCCGCGCCGTCCATGCCCGGCGAGCCCGCCACCACGCGCACCGCAGACCGCCACTTGTGATCGGTGGCTGGGCGCCGAGGCAGCCACGAGACAACATCGCGCCGCTCGACGAGGTGCGCTGTCGCCGTCGCCCTCACGCCATCGCCGAGGCCCATCGCATCGGCGTCAACCACCTCGACCTCACCCGACAGTCGCCGACCGTCACCGATGAGCAGTCCGGGCTTGAGGGCAGCAAAGGTAACGGTGCGAGACGCCGTGAGCACCCCTCCCCGAGCCTCGCCGGTGAGCGCATCGACACCACTCGGCAAGTCGACGGCCAGCACGGGGATGCCCCTGACGCGCGGCGGCTGCCACGTACCTCGGAGTCCGGTGCCGAAGGCCGCATCGATGACGAGGCTGATCGGCGAACGGACGGCGGCATCGATGTCGTCAGGGCAGTCCAGCGCATCGACGACTCGCACCTGCACGCCACGCGACCTCAGCCGCTGCGCAGCGACCCTTCCGTCAGACCCGTTCGAGCCTTTTCCGGCGATCACCACGACGACACGACCATATGCGCCGCCCAGCATCCGCAGTGCAGCCCCCGCTACCGCTGCGCCAGCGCGCTCGACGAGTTCGTCATGCGAGAGCGATGCCTCCGAGTCGATGCGGCGCATCTCGTCGGGTGTCACGATCGGAATCACGGCAGCACGCTAGGCCACGGCAGCACTCGCGTATCCCTGGCCGTTCGGCTCAGGCCGTAGCGATGACGCTCGCCACGGCGACGAGACGGGTGTGACTGAGACTGAGATGCCATGCACCGATGCCGCGCTCGTCAGCCAACTCAAGCGCACGACCGGCCACATGCAACTCGGGAGCACCGCTCGACTGCCGCCGAACCCACACATCGTGAAAGCCGAAGGCACCGAGGCCGAGCCCCATCGCCTTCATCACCGCCTCGCGTGCGGCGAACCGCGCTGCCAGTGAGGGAACCGGATCCACTGCTGCGCTGAGATCGGCAAGCTCGTCGGCGGTGAACAGCCGCTCGCGCATCGACTTCGTGCGCTCGAGCGCGCGGCGGAAGTGGTCGATGTCGACGACGTCGACGCCGTGGCCGCGGACCGTGCCGACGAGCTGCGCCGAGAATCCCGACGCCGCCATCAGTGACGCCAGTGGTCGGCCGTCTCGGACACCGGCAGGATGAGCAGGTCGGCGACCGGCAGCTCTGCCAGCAGGTCGTCGCGGAACGATCCCTCGGTCTCGGTCACCCAGTCGACGAGGCGGTCGTAGCGGCGGTCGTAGCCCTGCAGCACGCTGCGCATGGTCGACGCGTCCAGTCGCTCGCGGAAGCGAACGTGCAGCAGCGTGATGCCGGTGCACTCCCCGCCCTTCACCTCGGGCACGAAGATCACGGTGCGCCCGTCGCTGCGGCCGCGTGCCACGAGCACATCCTTCTCACTGGCCACACGGCGCTTCGTGCCGCGCAGACGCGAGTTGGCCTCGACCCGGCTGGTGACGTCACGCGACAGGCCACCTCGGTCGACGATCGAGATCGTTGCCTCAGATGCCGGGTCGCCCTCGATCGAATAGCGGGTGTAGCCGGTGACGGCCTCGACAGCGGGATCGAGATCGGCGAGCACCTTCAGCGTCCGGTACCCGAGCCGGTCGCGGCCAGCGCCGGCGGCGATCACCTCCTGGACCAGCGGACGGTCGAGCACGCCCTCGTCGCTGCGGCTGATGCCGACCGTGACCGTCTTGGCCTGGTGCTTGATGGCATCGATCGGACGGGTGAGTTCCTCGATCGAGCGTGTGAGCGCTGCCGTGAGATCGTCGATCAGCACGCCTGGCGTGGCCACGCGGCCGGTGGCGCGCTGGTAGGCCTCGAGCGGTGAGTCGGCATCGAGGTCGCGAAGCAGTCCCACGAGGCGGACTGCGGTGCTGGCCTCGAGGTGCCCGTCGTAATGGCCTGCCCGCAGTCCGTCGAGGAAGCGCTCGGCATGCTCGTCGATCTCGTCGATGATGTCGCGCAGCATGCTGTCGCCGTCGTCGTGTCGTGCCAGCGCATGCTCAATGGCCTCGCGGGCCTCGCGCAGCGGCCGCGCCGACGCATCGATGGCCAAGGCCGCTTCGTACCCGAAAAGGTGTCCGGCCATCGCCGCCAGCACGAACGCCAGGGCAGGGTCCACCTGCGGAACGGGCAGCACCGCAGCGGCAGCGGAGAATCGCCCGTCGCCCTGGGTGGCGATGACCACCGGCGTCGCCTTGTGCGCCCGGTAGATCGCCACCTCCTTCGCGACGTCGTCGGCGGTGCTGCCGACGAGCCCTGCCGCGCAGACCAGGATGAGCGGCTCGCTCGAGAGGTCGATGTGCTTCTTGTCCTCGGTGACATCGCAGGCGATGCTCTTGTAACAGAGTTCGCTCAGCTTGATGCGCAGCTCGGCAGCGGCGACGTGGTTCGCTCCATTCCCGACGATGGCCCAGTAGCGCTTCGACAGCACGAAGCGGCGGGCGGTCTCGGCAATGTGCTGACGGCTGGCGATCACCTGCTCCATCGCGTCCGGCATCCGGCGCAATTCGTCGAGCAGGGCACTGCGGCGCTCGGCCGAACCGCGGCCTGCCGCCTCCGCGATTGCGCACGCCAGCAGCGCGCCCGCTGCGACCTGTGCGTAGAACGCCTTGGTGCTGGCCACGCTCATCTCGATGTCGCGGCCATCGCTGGTATACAGCACGCCGTCGGCCTTCTCGGTGAGGTCGCTGTTGCGCCGATTGACGATTGCGAGCACGACGGCACCGCGCGAGCGGACGAGGTCGACCGTGCGATTCGTGTCGGTGGTGGTGCCGCTCTGGCTGACGGCGATGACCAGCGTGTCGCGCATGTCGAGCCGCATGTTGAACCCCGACAGCTCGGTGGCGGTGAGCGCATCGATGTCGAGCGTGCCGTCACAGAGCTCGTCGAGCAGCGCAGCCGCACTGCGTCCGGCCACGGCAGCGGTGCCCTGGCCGACGACGCGTACGCGAGTGATGCTGCCGTCGGCGAGCCGTGCGGCCACCCCGGGCGGAAGGGCGCGCCCCCCGACCTCGGCCCGCCGGCCCGACGGCCCATCGACCACCTTGCCGCGCAGCGTCTTGCGGAAGCTCGTGGGCGCCTCCCTGATCTCTTTCAACAGGAAGTGGGGGGCACCACCACGATCGATGTCGCGAGTGGTGATCTGGGCGGTGGCGACATCCGACTCGGTCACCGGGATCGGCGCGCCGTCGTAGCCCAGGCGATGGATGCCGGCCAGGTCGCCCGCCGAACCGGCATCGAGCACCACGACCTGGCCGCGGCTGCCGGTGCCGGAGGGGGTCTCGCCATCGAGGCGCACGAATCGGTCGGTCTCCTCGACCAGGCCGTACGGCTCGCTCGCCACGACGAAGCGGTCGTCAGCAATGCCCACGTACAGTCCCTGGCCGCTGCCCCGAAGGGCGAGGTACACGGCGTCGATGTCGTCGGCCGACTGCGCCGCGATGGCGACGCTGCCCTCGAATTCGGCCACCGTGCGGCGGAACGCCTCGGCCATCGATGCACCCGATGCAGCATGTGTCGACATCAGCGCAGGGATCACCTTGGCATCAGTGGTGATCGGCCCTGCGATCCGCAGTCCGTGGAGCACCTTGAGGTCGGCATGGTTGTCGACGTCGCCGTTCAGCACGGCGACCGTGCAGGTCGATGCCTCGCCGCCGCGACGCTCGAGCTGCTCGCCGTTGACCGGGTGGCAGTTCGGCTCGCTGATGATGCCCACGCTCGCCCAGCGAGTGTGGCCGATCACGCTGAGCCGCGCCGTCGGCGAACTCAGCGCTCGACGCAGGAGATCGTCGGCAAGGATCTCGGAGCGGATGGCGCGTACGTTGTCGCCGAGTTCGCCGATCTCGGCTGCTGCTTTGTAGACGAAGCCGATCACCCCGTCGGCGACCCGCACCGATCCCGACTGGAAGAGCGGGTCCGCAGATCGACGCGCCACCGCCGTCGCCACCATCGGATCTCCGAGGTCGAGAGCGTGGCCGCCGACGAACACGTGGAAGCCGGCACTGTCGCGTCCGCGCACCTCCATCCGGTCGATGGCGGCCAGTGCCTGCTGGATCGACAGATACCCGGACACCGCAGCGACCTCGGCGTCGAGGCCGGCCAGTTCGGCCACCGACGCCGCCGTGCCGAGGCGATCGACGCGCACCGCCCACACCGCGTCTCGGGCCGCCAGAAGGTCGGCGCTTGCCGTCTCGAGCGTCTCGGCGTCGAGCCCCGCCGCCTCGAGGGACGCCTCGCACTCGTCAAGTCGGGCAGCGATGCGGTCGAGGCGCACGCCGATGGCGCTGGCCAGGTCGTGGCGGCCGAGCAGGGCGCGCACTCCCGGAACTCCACGCAGCAGGTGGTCGGCCGCAGCGACCAGACGGGCCGCACCGGCGACGTCGGCGGTGGCCGCGGAGCCAGCGTCGAGTCCGCCGAGCGCACGGTCGAGCAGTGCCAGCACCTCGTCGTCGGCCGGTACCGGCCGCGTTGAGGGCCGCGAGACGACTGCGACGATCCCGCACATGAGACGCAAGGCTACCGAGGCCAGACAGCCCGACGCCGTCGCCCTGATCGAGTCAGGTGCCCCTCACGCCCAGCGGCGGCGGACGGTGTCGGCCAGGTCGCGGGCGATGCGCTGCGCCAGCTCGTCGGTGGCTGCCTCCACCATCACCCGCACGAGCGGCTCGGTGCCGCTGGCACGTACCAGCACCCGTCCCTCGCTGCCGAGTGACGACTCGGCGGCGGCGATGTCGCCCGCCAGTTCTCCTGCGGCATCGGGATGCCGTTCGCGCACCGACACATTGACGAGCACCTGCGGGTACGACGTCATCACGCCGTCGGCGAGCGATGCGAGCGACGCCGCACCGCCGTGCTCGCGAAGTGCAGCGCACAGCTGCAGCCCCGCCAGCAGGCCGTCGCCGGTGGTGGCGAGGTCGCGGTACACGATGTGTCCGCTCTGCTCTCCGCCGAGACTGAAGCCACCGAGCTCGAGCGCCTCGAGCACATAGCGGTCGCCGACGGCGGTGGTGGCCACTGCGATTCCTGCCGCTGCCATGGCACGGTGGAATCCGAGGTTGCTCATCACCGTCACCACCACGGTGTTGCCGCGCAGTTCGCCGCGGTCGCGCAGTCGCAACGCCGCCAGTGCCAGCAGTCGGTCGCCGTCGACCACCTGGCCGCGTTCGTCGACCGCAATCACCCGGTCGCCGTCACCGTCGAACGCCAGGCCGAGGTCGGCCCTGCCATCGACGACTGCGGCCTGCAACGCAGCGGTGTCGGTGGCACCGCACTGATCGTTGATGTTGCGGCCGTCGGGCGAGGCGTGCAGCACACTCACCTGAGCACCGAGTGTCGACAGCACCTCGGGTGCGACGCCGCTCATCGCCCCGTTGGCACAGTCGACGACCACGTGCAGGCCCTCGATCGGCGCAGCGGTGTCGATCATGTGCCGCACATAGTCGGCAGCGCCATCGATGCGGGCCGGCGTTGCCGGCTCAGACCTGTCCCGCCGCTCGACCTGCGTGGCCGCCTGGCGGTGGATCGCCTCCTCGATGCGCTGCTCGAGTTCGTCGCTCAGCTTCAGCCCACCGGCTGCGAACACCTTCAGCCCATTGTCATGCCACGGATTGTGCGATGCCGTCACCATCACCGACGGCACCCCAAGCACCGACGACAGCCAGGCGAGCGCCGGCGTGGGCAGCACGCCGGCGAGCAGCGGATCGGCGCCAGCCGACGCAAGGCCGGTGGCGACGGCCGACTCGAGTGCAGCGCCCGACTCGCGCGGATCGCGGCCCACGAGCCATCGACCAGCGCCGAGCACGTCGACCGCGCCACGGCCCAGCGCCGAGGCGAAGTCGGTGGTGAGGTCGGTGAGCGCGGTGCCGCGAACGCCGTCGGTGCCGAAGCGCAGAGCCACGGTGGCGTCGACCGCCCCGCCTGCGATCAGCGCTTGGTGTACTGGGGCGCCTTGCGGGCCTTCTTGAGACCGTACTTCTTGCTCTCCTTGCGACGCGGGTCGCGGGTGAGCAGGCCGGCCTTCTTCAGGTCGGGACGCTTCTCGGGATCGATCTCAAGGAGCGACCGGGCGATGGCCATGCGCAACGCGCCCGCCTGGCCGCTCGAGCCGCCGCCGTGAATCGTTGCGTCGACGTCGTACGTGCCCTCGACACCGGCGACGCGGAGCGCCTCGGTGACGATCATGCGCTGCATCGCCGTCGGGAAGTACACGTCGAACGCCTTGCCGTTGATCGTGTGCGTGCCATTGCCGGCGCGCAGGCGGGCGCGTGCCACGGCCTCCTTGCGTCGGCCTGTGGTCTGGGTGAGCGGCTTGGTGGCCATGTGTGCGGTGTCCTTCCGTTCGCTCAGCGGGCCTTGGCCGCAGCGAGTTCGATGACCGTGGGGTTCTGCGCCGCATGCGGATGCTCGGCACCCGCATACACCTTCAGCTTCTTCATCTGCTGGCGGCCGAGCGGTCCCTTGGGCAGCATGCCCTTGACGCTGCGGCGGATGGCCTCGGCCGAGTTGCGGCTGAGCGAGTCGGAGTAGCGCTCGCTCTTGAGGCCGCCCGGGTAGCCGCTGTAGCGGTACACGTACTTCGCGTCGGCCTTGCCAGAGGTGAGCACCACCTTGTCGGCGTTGATGATGATGACGTGGTCGCCCGTGTCGATGTGCGGGGCGAAGATCGGCTTGTGCTTGCCGCGCAGGATGCGCGCCGCCTCGGTGCAGAGGCGGCCGAGCACGAGGCCCTCGGCGTCGATCACGTGCCACGAGCGGATGATCTCGCTGGCCTTCGGGGTGTAGGTGGTCATGGAGGAACCTTTGGACATCGAACGTGCCGGGATGGACGCCCCGACGAACCGTCAAATGATACGGGCGGCCCTGTACCGGCCACAATCGACCACGACCACAATTTCACGGGCCGTGTCGGCGGTCGGGCCGACCCGGACGGCGCTCGCCGCCAGTCGGCTCAGTAGCCGACGTCCCAGAGCGTGAGTCCGTGCGGGGGCGCCACCCGCCCCGCCGCCTGCCGGTCGCGGCGCAGGAGGATGCTGCGCACGTCGCCGGCCCGGATATCGCCGGCACCGACCTCGACCAGCGTGCCGACGATCGACCGCACCATCTGGTGGCAGAACGCCGTGGCCCGGATCTCGAATCGCAGCAGGCGGCGTCCAGGCCCGGCGAAGTCAGACGACACCTCTCTCCAGTCCGCCATCAGCACCCGGCGCACAAGGCTCACCGGCGGCTCGCCCTCTGCGACCTTCGGGCGTCGGCAGAACGACGAGAAATCGTGCTCGCCGATCAGCGGATCGCACGCCAGTTGCATCGCCCACAGGTCGAGCGGGCCGCGAACATGCCAGGTGCTCCATGCCAGCTGCGGCACCGGCGACGGGCCCTCGAGCACGTCGTAGCGGTAATGGCGCCAGTGGGCACTGAAGCGGGCGTGGAAGTCGGGGGTGTCGGCCCAGCGGATGTCGCGGACGGCGATCTCGGGGCCGCACAGCCGGTCGAGTCGGCGTCGGAGGCCCTCGAGGTCGGTGTCGTCGGCGAGGTCGAGACTCACCACCTGGCCCCAGGCGTGGACACCCGCGTCGGTGCGCCCAGCGCCGATCGGCTCGACGGGATGTCGCACCACGGTCTCGATGGCGGTGCGCAGGTCGCCCATCACGGTGCGGACGGGTTCGCCATCGGGACCCGTCGTCTCGGCCAACCCGTGGAACCCTGAGCCGTCGTAGGCAACGGTCAGCCGGGCACGCCGCATGGGTTCAGCCTATGGGCTGACCGCTGTCTGCCGAGAGGCGTCAGGGTCGCGGCGTGCTGGGAATGCTGACCTCGGGCACCGCCACCTCGGGCACTGCATCCGGCAGGGTCACCGGTGGCAGCGACGCCGGCACGTCGACCGGCGGGACGGGTGCCATGCCGACCGCCGGCACGCTGTCGGGAGCATGGGGGGCCGCAGGCGTGCCGTTGGCGACGTCGAGACCTTGCTGGCCGGGGGCGGCGGGCATTCCCTCGGGCGCCGACGGAGCGGCGGGTCCCTCGATGTCACCCCACGGGCGACCACCCGGGATCGATGGGACGGTGATGCTCGGGGCGGTTGGCGGGAGCGTGACGTCCGAGGGAAGACCCGGGGCGGCACCCGCCGACGAGACGAGGGCAATGCCGGCTGCGCCGGCGACAAGCGCCGCCGAGGCGGCCATGACGAGACGGGAACGATGCATCGTGACCTCCGCGTTGCTACATGTCGCTACGTGTCGCTGAGTGCCCGGTGGCAGGGCTACCGGGGCGTACGCACGTTAACCGCGCCGCCTGCGCTGGCGGCGAGTCGTGGGCCGTGTCAGACCAGTTCGACGCGGGCCATCGGGGCGTTGTCGCCCTGGCGCGGACCGAGCTTGAGGATGCGCAGGTAGCCGCCGGAGCGCTCGGTGTAGCGCTTGGCGATGTCGTCGACGAGCTTGTGCGTCATCTCCTTGTCGCCGAGGTAGCCCTGGATCTGGCGGATGCGGTGCACCTTCGACGCCGTCGACTCCTCGGCGTCAGCCTTCTTCGCCTTGGTGATGAGCTTCTCGGCGATGGGGCGCAGGGCCTTGGCCTTGGCCTCGGTGGTGACGATCACCTCAGCGGCAAAGAGCGACGCGGCCAGGTTGGCCATCATCAGCTTCTGGTGGGCGGCATCGCCGCCGAAGTTGCGGGCACGTCGCGGTGTGGCGGGCATGGGATGTTCCTCTCGTCCTCGTCAGGTATCCGTCGCAGCCTCAGCCGCGCAGCGTGAGGCCGCGCTCGTCGAGCTTCTGCTTGACCTCGTCGAGGCTCTTCTGGCCGAAGTTGGTGATGTTGAGCAGGTCGTCCTCGGTCTTCAGCAGCAGTTCGCCGATGGTGTTCACCTGGGCGCGCTTGAGGCAGTTCCGGGGGCGCTCGGACAGGTCGAGGTCTTCGATCGGCAGGTCGAGGTCGGGAGAGGCCGCAGCGGTGCTGGTGACCTCACCCAGCTCGAGCGCCTGGGGCTCGTCGCTGAGGCTGGCGATCAGGTCGACGAGCGAGCGCAGCGTGCCGCCCGCCGACGCGAGTGCCTCGCGGGGGCTGATGGTCCCGTCGGTCTCGATGTCGAGGATGAGGCGCTCGTAGTTGGTGCTCTGCTCGACACGAGTGGTCTCGACGGTGAAGGTGGCGCGGCGGACCGGCGAGAAGATTGCGTCGACCGGGATGTTGCCGATCGTGCGCTCCTGGGACTCGCGGTCGGCCGACAGGTAGCCGCGACCGCGCTCGACGGTGATGTCGATGGCGAGACGGCCCTTGGCATTCACGCTGGCGATGTGGAGGTCCCTGTTGAGGATCTCGATCTCGCTCGGGCACTTGATGTCGCCGGCAGTCACCTCGGCGGGGCCCCGGACGTCGAGGCGCAGGGTGACAGCGTCCTCGGCGGTGCTGGTGACGACGACGTCCTTCAGGTTGAGGATGATGTCGGTCACGTCCTCGGCAACGCCGGTGATGGCGCCGAACTCGTGCAGGGCCTCATCGAAGTGCACCATGGTGATGGCGGCACCGGGGATGCTCGACAGCAGCATGCGCCGCAGCGAGTTGCCGATGGTGTGGCCGTAGCCCGGCTCGAGCGGTCCGACGGCGAACTGCTGGACCTGGGGGTTGTCGTCGCCGATCGGCTCGACGGTGGGGCGCTGGATGACGAGCATGCGAGACCTCTTGCTGCGGTAGACGGTCGGGGCGGGTAGGTATTACTTGGAGTAGAGCTCGACGATGAGCGACTCGCGCACTGGCACGTCGATGTGCTCGCGCTGTGGCAGGTCGCGGACGGTGACCTGCTTGCCGCCGTCGCCGGCCTCGAGCCATCCGACGACCGTGCGGTCGAGGACGTCGAGGTTGTGCTGGATGACGATCATGCCGCGGGCCTTGTCGGAGAGGCTGATGGTCTCGCCTCGGCGCACGCGGTAGCTGGGGATGTTGACCCGCTTGCCGTTGACGAGAAGGAGGCCGTGGCTCACGAACTGGCGGGCCTGCGGGCGGGTGCTGGCCCATCCAGCGCGGTACACCACGTTGTCGAGGCGCTGTTCGAGAAGGCGCAGCAGGTTCTCGCCCGTGGGGCCCTGCAGGCGCACGGCCTCTTCGTAAGTGTTGCGGAACTGGCGCTCGAGCACCCCGTAGATGTACTTCGCCTTCTGCTTCTCCTGCAGCTGGGCGAGGTACTCGCTGCCGGCATTGCGGCGACGGGTGCGACCGTGGGCCCCGGGCGGGAAGGGACGGCGGTCGAGAGCCTTGCGGCCCTTTTCGTTCTCGAAGATGTTGGTGCCGAGGCGACGCGAGATGCGCACCTTCGGTCCGGTGTAGCGAGCCATGTCGATCAGGTCCTGCGGCGCTTGGGCTGGCGGCAGCCGTTGTGGGGTACGGGAGTGACGTCCTTGATCGAGGTGACCTCGATGCCGGTGTTCTGGATGCTGCGCACGGCGGTGTCGCGGCCCGAGCCCGGACCCTTCACCTGCACCTCGACGCGGCGCAGGCCGTGCTCCATCGCAGCGCGTGCTGCCTTCTCGGCGGCCATCTGCGCAGCGAACGGCGTGCTCTTGCGCGAGCCCTTGAAGCCGACGCCACCCGACGACGCCCAGGCGATGACATTGCCCTCGGTGTCGGTGATGGAGACGATGGTGTTGTTGAACGAGCTCTTGATGTGCACGACACCGTTGGTGACGTTCTTGCGCTCGCGCTTACGGGGGCGACGGCCGCCCGGCTTCGGCTTGGCCATTACTTCCTCACAGCCTTCTTCTTGTTGGCGACGGTCTTCTTGGGTCCCTTGCGGGTGCGGGCATTGGTGTGCGTGCGCTGCCCGCGCACCGGAAGGCCCTTGCGGTGACGGATGCCCTGCAGGCAGCCGATCTCGATCTTGCGCTTGATGTCCTGGGCGACGTCGCGCCGCAGGTCGCCCTCGACGGTGATGTTGCCGTCGACCCACTGGCGGATCTTGTTGATCTCGCTCTCGGTCAGGTTGCGCACTCGCTCGTTCGGGTCGAGGCCCGTCTCGGCGCAGATGCGCTGCGCTGTCGGCTTGCCGATGCCGAAGATGTAGGTGAGCGAGATCTCGAGCCGCTTCTCGCGGGGGATGTCGACGCCGGAAATACGAGCCATGGTGTGGTGCCCTCTCAGCCCTGTCGCTGCTTGTGACGCGGGTTCTCGCAGATCACCATGACGCGTCCATGACGGCGGATGACCTTGCACTTCTCGCAGATTTTCTTCACGCTCGGTCGGACCTTCATGGTGTTCCTGTGACCTGTTCGATGCTCAACGGGATGGGATTACTTGTAGCGATATGTGATACGGCCTCGGGTGAGGTCGTAGGGGGTGAGTTCCACCTGCACCTTGTCGCCGGGGAGGATTCGGATGTAGTGCATCCGCATCTTCCCGGAGATGTGCGCCAGGACCTTGTGCCCGTTCTCGAGCTCGACGCGGAAGTTCGCGTTGGGGAGCGCCTCGAGAATCGTGCCTTCGAGCACGATGGCGTCGTCTTTCGGCTTGGGCAGAAGGGCCTCCTCGATCGGTGGAATTGCACGGCCAACGAGAGGAATGGATGCCAGGGCACGCCAAGGCTCGCGAGGGCCGAGGAGCGATGCTACCGCCGCCCCTTCCCAACGCCAAGCCCCAGTTCACGGGGATTCGCCGGCCCGGCGAACCGCCGAGGCGGCACCGGGACCGGCTGGCACCCCCGCTGGGGCCGTGTGCCGTTTCTCGCACGGAGCGGTCTACCATGCCGGGCAGCGTGAAATGGGTCCCGTGAGGCCCATACGCCAAGGGGAACCGACGTGCCCACTGCCGACCCGACCGGGCGCACTGTCCTGAGCGCCGACGACGTACGCCGGGCGCTCACCCGCATCGCCCACGAGATCGCCGAGCGCAACCACGGCCTCGAGGGGGTGGTGGTCGTGGGCCTCCAGAAGGGCGGGGTCTGGGTGGCCGAGGCGCTCGCCGCCGTCCTCCATGGCATCGATCCGTCCCACCCGGTGCCGGTCGGCTCGATCGACGTCTCCTTCCACCGCGACGACGTCGGCCTGCGGCCCATCGTGCCGGGCCGGGTCACCGACATCCCCGTGCCGCTCGACGGCACCACCGTGGTGCTCACCGACGACGTGCTCTTCACCGGCCGCACCGTGCGCGCCGCTCTCGAGGCGCTCCACGAGTACGGGCGGCCGCGGGCGGTCCAGTTGGCGGTGGTGGTCGACCGCGGACACCGCGAACTGCCCATCAGACCCGATTTCGTCGGCAAGAACCTGCCGACGAGCCTCGACGAGCAGGTGGTCGCCACGCGCGACGGCGTGGTGATCCGGTGAAGCACCTCCTGTCGATCGAGGATCTCGACCGCGAGCAGCTCGTCGGCCTGCTCGACCTCACCGACCACATGGTCGAGATCGGCCAGCGGCCCATCCCGAAGGTGCCGGCATTGCGCGGCAAGACCGTCGTGAGCCTCTTCTTCGAGGACTCCACCCGTACCCGCACCAGCTTCGACACCGCCGCAAAGCGGCTGAGCGCCGACACCATGTCGTTTGCCGTGTCGAGCAGCAGCGTCAACAAGGGCGAAAGCCTGCGCGACACCGTCGAGACGATCTCGGCGATGGGTGTCGACGCATTCGTCGTGCGCCACAAGAGCAGCGGCGCTCCGGCACTGATCACCAACTTCACCTCGGCCAGCATCGTCAACGCCGGCGATGGCTGGCACCAGCACCCGACACAGGCCCTGCTCGACTGCTACACGATCCGCCAGTCGCTCGGCCGACGGGACGGATTCGAGGGCCTGCGGATCGCCATCGTCGGCGATATCCGCCACAGCCGCGTCGCTCGCAGCGATGTGCAGGCCTTCGCCATGCTCGGGGCTCACGTCACGCTGGTGGCGCCGCCCACCCTGCTGCCCCCGTCCGTCGACGGCTGGCCGGTCGACGTGAGCCACGACCTCGACGCCGTACTCCCCGACCTCGACGTGCTGTACCTGCTGCGCGTGCAGCGCGAGCGCATGGACGAGGCGCTACTGCCCTCGATGGCCGAGTACTCGACTCGCTACGGGCTCACCGCAACCCGCGCCAAGCGCCTCGCCGCGCACGCCCTCGTGCTGCACCCGGGGCCGATGAACCGCGGTATCGAGATGGTCGTCGATCCGGCCGAGCTGCCGGGCAGCCGCATCCTCGAGCAGGTCGCCAACGGTGTCGCCGTGCGCATGGCGGTGCTGTTCACGCTGCTCGGCTCTGGCGACCAGGGACTGAAGGGAGACGTCTGATGGCACGCACTGCGAAGGGTGGTGCTGCGGCCGGGAGCCGCACGGTGCTGCACGGCGGCACTGTTGTCGACCAGCGCGGCGAGCGCCGTGCTGACGTCGTCGTCGCCGAGGGGCGCGTCGTCGCCGTGGGCACAGGAGACGACGTCGCGCCTGCGGCTGGCGACCGCGTGCTCGACGCCACCGGATGCATCGTCAGTCCCGGCTTTGTCGACCTGCACGTGCATCTCCGCGAGCCGGGCCGCGAGGAATCGGAGACCATCGAGACGGGAAGCAGGGCCGCTGCACTCGGCGGATTCACGGCCGTGGTGGCGATGCCGAACACCGATCCAGCGCAGGACTCGGTCGCCGTCGTCGAGTTCGTCCGCCGGCAGGGCGAGCGCGCCGGACTCTGCGAGGTGCTGCCGTCGGGCTGCATCACCGTCGGCCGGGAGGGCCAGCGCCTCGCGCCGTACGGCGATCTCGCCGCCGCCGGCGTGCGGCTGTTCACCGACGACGGCAACGGCGTGCAGGACCCGGCGCTCATGCGCCGAGCCCTCGAATACGCCCGCCCACTCGGCATCGTGCTGGCACAGCACTGCGAGGTGGCCGCACTCACGAAGGGCGCCGTGATGCACGAGGGTGCGTGCTGCAGCAGGCTCGGCCTTCCTGGGTGGCCGGCGCTCGCCGAGGAGCTCATGCTGCATCGCGATATCGAGCTCGTGCGTCTCACGGGCACTCCGATGCACTTTCTCCACCTCAGCACGGCGAAGAGCGTCGAGATGGTGCGACGTGCGAAGCACGACGGGCTTCCCATCTCTGCAGAGGCCGCACCGCATCACTTCACGCTCACCGACGAGCAGTTGTCGGGCTACGACCCAGTGTTCAAGGTGAACCCACCGCTGCGCACGGCGGACGACATCGCTGCCATCAAGGCCGGACTCGCCGACGGCACTATCGATGCAATTGCGACCGACCATGCCCCGCATGCGCCGCACACCAAGGAGGTGCCGCTCGACCAGGCGCCGCCCGGCATGCTCGGACTCGAGACTGCGCTGGCACTGTCGCTGGGCGAGTTGGGCATGCCGGTGCGCGACGTGGTTGCCGCACTCAGCTGGAAGCCCGCTGCCATCGCAGGCGTCGCCGACCGGCACGGTCGTCCGGTCGAGCCGGGTGAGCCTGCCAACCTCGTGGTGTTCGACCCAACGGCCCAGTGGCTGGTCACCGCATCGGGCATGGCGAGCAAGAGCCGCAACACCCCCTACGCCGGGCGAACCGTCACCGGTCGGGTGCGGCACACGCTCTTCAGCGGTGAGGTCGTCGTCGCCGACGGCAGCGCCACGCGGTAACCGCTGCTGCGTGTCGCCGCCCTCAGTGGCGGTGTGACTCGACAGCGTCGATGAGTCGCCGGAAGACCTCGTCGGGGCTGCCGACGCCGTCGACGATCGCGAGGCGGCCCTTCTTGCCGTAGTACTCGATGAGCGGCGAGGTCTGCTCCTCATAGAGGTCGAGGCGGCGACCGATGGCCTCCGGCGTGTCGTCGCCGCGGCGGATCACGTCACCGCCGCAGTTGTCGCAGATCCACGGGTTGTGCTCACGCCCGGTGGAGATGTAGTTGCGCCGGCAGTCGCCGCACACCCGCCGGGCCGAGAGCCGCTCGAGCACGATGTCGCGCGACACATCGAGGTCGAGCACCACATCGATCGGGCGATCAGCCGTGAGTTCGTCGAGCGCCAGCGCCTGGGCGACGGTGCGGGGGAAGCCGTCGAGCAGATAGCCACGCGTCACCGCATCGGCCTCCGAGAGACGGTGGCGGACGATGGCGATCATCACGTCGTCGCTGACAAGGCCACCGCGGGCCATCACCTCGCGCGCCATCACGCCCAACTCGGTGCCCTCGCTCACCGCACCACGCAGCACGTCACCGGTGCTGATGTGCGGCACCACGTAGTGGTTCGACAGTCGCACGCATTGGGTTCCCTTGCCCGCGCCTTGGCGCCCGAGCAGGATCAGCCGGGCGCCCGGATTCACTTCAGGAAGCCCTCGTAGTTCCTCAGCATCAGCTGGCTGTCGATCTGCCGCATCAGCTCGAGTGCGACACCGACGGCGATGAGCACCGTCGTGCCGGCGAACGGGAAGTTGCGCACGCCGAAGGCCCACAGCAGCAGGTACGGCAGGATCGCCACCACTGCCACGAACACCGCGCCCGGGAGGGTGATGCGGTTCACGGCCTTGGCGAGATACCGCTCAGTCTGAGGACCGGGACGGACACCGGGAATGAAGCCACCCTGGCGCCGGATCTGGTCGGCCTGGCGGATCGGGTCGAAGGCGATCGAGTTGTAGAAGTAGGCGAAGGCCACGATCATCACCGAGAAGAGGGTGATGTACACCCAGTTCTGGCTGTTCACCAGGTAGGTGTCGACATTGCGCTGCACCCACGCCCGCCACCCGGTGCCGCTGTTGCCGCCGAGCAGGTTGGCCACGAGCACGGGCAGGAGCAGGATGCTGCTGGCGAAGATGATCGGCACGACGCCGCTCTGGTTCACCTTCAGCGGGATGTACGTGCTCTGACCGCCGTACATGCGGCGGCCGACGACTCGTTTGGCGAACTGCACTGGAATTCGGCGCTGGCCGAGTTCGACCCGCACCACCGCCAGCACGATGCCGATGCACAGCAGCACCAGCAGCGTGAACACGAACCAGCTCTTCTCCTGCCACACCCGGTAGAAGCTCACGGGCAGGTCGCTGACAACGCTGGCGAAGATCACCATGCTCATGCCATTGCCGATGCCGCGCTGGCTGATGAGCTCGCCGATCCACATCAGCGTTGCCGTGCCGCCCACCAGCGTGAGCACCACGAGGTAGCCGCGCGGCCACATGCCGTCGGTGAGCAGCTTCAGGTTCTGCGGGTAGGTCTGTGCAGCGCCGAAGAAGGCATTGCCGTTTCCGTTGCCGAAGATGAACGTGAGCGCCGTTGCCTGCAGCAGCGAGATGCCGATGGCGAGGTAACGCGTGTACTGCGTGATCTTGCGCTGTCCGACAGCGCCCTCCTGCTGCAGCTTCTCGAGCTTCGGGATCACGACACCGAGCACCTGCATGATGATGCTGGCGGTGATGTACGGCATGATGCCGAGCGCGAAGATCGCAAAGCTTGAGAACGCGCCGCCCGAGAACAGGTTCAGGAAGCCGAGGGCTCCACCCGAACGGGCCTGTGTCTTCAGCTGATCGACGGCCGCTCCGTCGATACCCGGTACGCGAACGCCAACGCCCAGGCGATAGATCACAATCATTCCAATGGTGAACAAGATCTTGTTCCGAAGGTCGTGCACCTTCAGGACGTTCTTGATATTGGAAAGCACCGTGGTTCCTTGGGGAGCGAGGGACTGACGTGACCGGGGTCGACGTCAGCGGTTCGTGAACTGGTTGCCCTTTGCGGGCGGACGACCCGAAGCGTAGGGCAACGGGATGATGG
>JBEGVK010000221.1:0-3443 GCA_041178405.1 Actinomycetota bacterium
TTCCCGATCCCGACCTGTCGGTGAACGAGGGGGCGATCGCCCCGTGGCGCAGCAGCCACACCCAGTACTTCACTCGGATGCTCGAGGCGGTGGCTGCCACCCACGGGATCGACCTCGACAAGCCGTACGGCAAGCTCAGCGCAAAGGCGCAGAAGGTCATCCTCCACGGTGTCTCGGGCAACATGAAGGTGAAGTACCGCAATCGCTATGGGCGCACACGCGAGTACTCGACTGCATACGAGGGCGTCATCCCGTGGCTCAACCGTCGACGGGAGGGAGCCGAGAGCGACTGGTCGCGCGAGCAGTACGAGGGCTACATGCGCGAGGTGCCCTGCCCGAAGTGCGGCGGCGCCAGGCTGAAGCCGTCGACACTGGCAGTCACGGTGGGCGGCAAGAACATCTCAGAGATCTGCGACATGGCGATCGCCGACTCGAGCGGCTTCCTCTCCGCCCTCGAGCTCAGCGAGAGGGATCGCATGATCGCCGAGCGCGTGACCAAGGAGATCAACGCCCGGCTCGGCTTCCTGCTCGACGTCGGACTCGACTACCTCACGCTCTCGCGGTCAGCCGGCACACTTGCCGGCGGCGAGGCACAGCGCATCCGCCTCGCGAGCCAGATCGGCAGCGGGCTGGTGGGCACGCTCTACGTGCTCGACGAGCCGTCGATCGGCCTGCACCAGCGCGACAACCGGCGGCTCATCGACACGCTGGTCCGCCTTCGCGATCTCGGCAACACGGTGCTCGTCGTCGAGCACGACGAGGACACCATCAAGGAGAGCGACTGGATCGTCGACATCGGCCCCGGCGCTGGTGAGCATGGCGGCGCCGTGGTGTACAGCGGCCCGGTGAAGGGGATCCTGAAGTCGAAGGAGTCGGTCACCGGGCAGTACCTCAGCGGGCGCAAGTCGATCCCGGTGCCGTCGCAACGCCGGTCGCCCGGTCTGCAGTGGCTCGAAGTCGTCGGCGCACGCGAGCACAACCTGCAGAACATCGACGTGCGCATTCCGCTCGGCTGCTTCGTCGCCGTCACCGGCGTGAGCGGCAGCGGGAAGAGCACGCTCGTGCGCGACATCCTGCTTCCGGTGCTGATGCAGAAGATCTACAAGTCGAAGGACGCGGCCGGCAAGCACAAGACGATCAAGGGCGTCGACTACCTCGACAAGGTGATCGACATGGACCAGTCGCCGATCGGCCGGACACCTCGCAGCAATCCGGCCACCTACACCGGAGTCTTCGACAACATCCGCAAGCTGTTCGCGACCACTGCGGAGGCAAAGGTACGCGGCTACCTGCCGGGCAGGTTCAGCTTCAACGTGCAGGGAGGGCGCTGCGAGGCGTGCTCGGGCGACGGCACCATCAAGATCGAAATGCACTTTCTGCCCGACGTGTACGTGCCCTGCGAGGTGTGCAAGGGGGCCCGCTACAACCGCGACACGCTCGACATCGAGTTCAAGGGCAAGAACATTGCCGAGGTGCTCGACATGCCAGTGGCCGATGCAGTGGGCTTCTTCGCCAACCAGCCGGCGATTGCCCGCTACATGCAGACGCTGATGGATGTAGGGCTCGGGTATGTCCGGCTCGGACAGTCAGCACCCACGCTGTCGGGCGGTGAGGCACAGCGCGTCAAGCTGGCCACCGAGCTTGCCAAGCGGGGCACGGGGCACACCATCTACCTGCTCGACGAACCGACGACCGGCCTGCATTTCGAGGATGTCCGCCGACTGCTCACCGTGCTGTCGCGCCTCGTCGACCAGGGCAACACGGTGCTGGTGATCGAGCACAACCTCGACGTGATCAAGACCGCCGACTGGCTCATCGACCTCGGCCCGGAAGGCGGCAGCGGCGGCGGCACCGTGGTAGCCGAGGGCCCTCCCGAGGCTGTTGCTGCGGCGACCGGCAGCCACACGGGGCGTTTCCTCGCCGCGTTGCTCGACCGCTGAACATGTGCAGAGCGCTCGGCGCCTCCGCACAGTGATGTACAGCGGTACCGGCCGCAGCCGATCGCGTCTGTGAAGATGCGCCGGTGACCGCCGTGATCGACGATGCCGAACTCGACCGCCTGCAGCGGCGGACCGTCGCCACACTGCGTCTCGCCCAGGTGCCGGGGCAGGCGGCCGTGGCTGGTGTCGTGGCAGTCGTGACACTGCTCGCCAGCGACCTGCTCGGGAGCGATCGCCTTGCCGGCATCGGCAGTGCCGCATTCACGCTCGGGTCGGCATTCCTCGCAGTTCCACTGGCGGCTTACATGCGTCGGCGCGGTCGGCGCCCGGGCCTCGTGCTGGCCTTTGGCCTCGGTGCCGCTGGCGCGGCTGTGGCGGGAATCGGCGGCCAGGTGCATGTCGTCGCCTTGTTCGTCGTCGGAATGGTGCTCTTCGGCGGCGCTCAGGCAGCGACCCTGCAGGGCCGCTACGTCGCTGCCGACCTGGCGCCAGACGGCAAGAAGGCGACCGCGATCGCTGCCATCGTGTGGGTGGGCACGCTCGGTGCTGCATTCGGACCGATGCTGACGCCGCAGGAGAAGCGGCTCGGACGCTGGCTCGGTCTCGACGATCTCGTCGGCCCGTTCGCGTTCGCCTCGCTGCTGCTGGTTGTCTCGGCGGCCGTCGTGTGGACGCGGCTGCGTCCCGACCCGCTGGCAGTGAACGGGCAGCTGGATCCGACTGCCGAGCGAGTTCGTCCGCTGCGGCAGGTGCGCCTCTCGGCCGGCGTGATCGCCCGCAGTCCGCTCGCCCCGCTGGGCCTCGTGGCAATGGTGGTGTCGCAGGCCGCGATGGTGGCGGTGATGACGATGACGCCACCGCACATGAAGGACCACGACCACAGCGATCTCTCTGCGTATGTCATCGCCCTGCACATCGTGGGCATGTATGCGTTCGCCCCACTTGTCGGCCGGTTCGTCGCCCGTGTCGGGCAGATACGCGCCGTCATGACCGGCGCCGTCGTGCTCGGTGCGGGCACGGTGGTCACGGTGGTGGCGGGCTACGTGCCGGGGATGATCTTCGCCGGCCTGTTCCTGCTGGGCCTCGGATGGAACATCGGCCTCATTGCCGGCTCGAGCATCCTCACGAGCGCCGTGCCAGCCGAGTCGCGTGTCGAGGTGCAGGGCACCGCCGACCTGACGATGAGCTTCTGTGGGGGGATCGCCGCATTCTCATCGGGATTCATCAAGCAGGCGTGGGGCTACCACCTGCTGGCAGATGCGTCAACCGTGGCGGCCGGCCTGCTGCTGGTGCTGGCCTACGTGCACCTCCTGCGCAGCAGGCCGTCGACGGCACTCGCCGCCTGACGCAGCCGCAGCGCGTAGGCGCCGCCGGTCAGCGCGAACGGAGCTTCTTGCTGAGCTCGTTGAGGCGGGACTTCTCGGTGCGCGACAGCGAGTCGAGCCCGCTTGCGCTTGTCTTGTCGAGCAACGAGTCGAGTTCGGCCTGCTCGGCGGGGGAGAG
>JBEGVK010000222.1:0-8618 GCA_041178405.1 Actinomycetota bacterium
GCGGAGGCGGAGAGCTCTTCGACAACTGCGGCACGAGCCGCCCGAAGGCCTCGACCAGTTCATCGGTTGCCTCGGTGGCGATCTCTATCTCTGCTGCCATGCCGCCCACGCTACGCCGCAGTACCGGCGCGCAGAGGCCGGGCCTCGCGGCCCGGCGCCCTCGCAGTCGCGCAACGAGCGGTCAGCCGTTCGCGTTGACGACAGCAGCGTCAGCCGGCGCGCCGCCCTCGTCGTCACCCTCGTCGTCCTCGCCCTCGCCGCCCCCGTCCTCGCACCCGTTCGGCGAGTCCTCGCACCACACGAGCTCAGCACCCTCATGACCCGCCTCGGCCACGGTGAACGTGGCCACTCCGGCCGAGACCGCGATGAGCGCCGACATGAGGATGGCCCCGCCCTTCGACGTGCCGAGCCGCGCCACGCCAGTCGGGTTCGCTGCGTTCTTCCTGGCGAGGTATCGAATCACCACCACGGCGAGCACAATCACGAAGAACACGATCGCCAGGTTGCGCGCCATCTCACCGGCCTCTGCGTGGTTCTCGAGCGCTGCGGTGATCTCCTCGCCGTTTTCCTCGAGCAGTTCCTCCAGGCCTTCTCCCGACGAGGCCGCCAGGATCGCGCCCAGCGCCCCAAGACCGGTGAGGCCCACCAGGCCCCAGCCGAACCTGTCCAGCCACGCTGGCCGGAAGGCGAACACGATCGCGATGATCCCGGCGAGCGGGATGATGACGACGGGCATGTGCACGAACAGGGGATGAGCGGGAAGGCCGCGGAAGAGTTCCATGCACGGCAACGTATGGATCGGATGACCTCCTGTCATCCGGCCATTGGTCCCGAAATGTCCAAGACTTGTCAAAGTCCACGTCACAAGTTCGCAATCACCCGCGTTGCGTGAATCTCGGACCGTGGAGAATGAGTACGGTCAGTGCATGATCCTGACTCCCGTCGCGCCTGTCAGCGCGGAGCGATTCGCCGAGGCAACTGGCTGGCACATCCGGCCCGAGGGCGCGTGCCGCGGCGAGATCTGCGTGCTCGCGCCGGGGTCGTTGCACGATGACGGCACGGTCGACGTGTCGATTCTCGCCGAGCGCCTCGGGATGCCGATCGTCACCGATGCGCAGCACGGCGTGTCGGCAATCGGGCCGTCGACACTGTCTGGTCGAGCACTGCCCACAGCCGTCGCCGCCGATCCCGAGTTGATCGATCGCGACGGCCAGCCCTTCCGGCTCAGCAGCCTGCGCGGTCGAAAGGTGCTGCTCGTCGCCTGGTCGAGTTATTGAGGCTGTCGCACCAGCCTGCCCGGGTGGCAGGCACTGCACCTTGAACTCGAGCCACTCGGCCTCACGGTGGTGACCGTCGCCATTGATGTCGAACCCTCGCATGCGCATCGGTGGATCGATGCAGCACACCCCACTCACCCATCACTCATCGATACGCGCCATGTAACCGACGAGCTCTTCGGCTTCGTCAACATCCCGATGGCCGTCTGGATCGACGAGCGGGGGATTCTCGTGAGGCCGGCCGAGGCAGCCTCGATCGAGCGCAGTCCGCTGCGCGGCCGACCGATACCCGAGGGGCTCCCCGATCGGATCGAGCGGGCCCTGCGCGAGGTGCAGAAGATGCCCGATGTCAGCGACGAATACCGGGCCGCTATCACCGACTGGGCGCGACGCGGCAGCCAATCGCCGTATTCGCTCTCTCCCGACGAGGTCGTGGCGCGCAGCCTTCCCCGCGACACCGACTCCGCTCGAGCGGCCGCCTGCTTCGAGCTGGGCGAACACCTTCGCCGGACGGTCGGCGACGATGCCGCCGTGAGATGGTGGCGCGAGGCGCATCGACTGCAGCCCAACAACTGGACCTACAAGCGGCAGGCCTGGACTCTGGTGACCACGCCGCCAGGTGCTGCCGAGAACGATCTCATGCAAGGCCCCAACGATGTGTACGAGGGCAACTGGCTCGATGACGTCATTGCCAGCGGAGGCGGCGAGGCGTACACCATCGTGCCGCAGCTCTGACTCCGCTCGCCATACGCCTCCGCCGCAGATTCGGGCACGAAGCCCATTTCTGACGCGGTGGCGCGGCGATAGCCTCAGCGCAGATGGAACACGTCAGGTGGAGTGCTCGGCCAAGTCTCCGCAGCCCGATCATGGTGTGCGCCTTCACCGGGTGGAACGACGCCGGCGACGCAGCCAGCACGGCACTGGCGCATCTCACCAGGTCGTGGCAGGCACAGCCGCTCGCCGAGATCGACCCAGAGGAGTTCACCGACTTCGCCACCGTACGACCGATGGTGAAACTCACCCCCGAACGCCAGCGAGTGATTGAGTGGCCCTCGGTGGATCTCTGGCACGCCAGCACGCCGGGCGGTGACGTCGTGCTGCTTCTCGGCCCCGAGCCTGCACTTCGCTGGCGCCTCTTCACCGAGCAGGTCCTCGGCATCGCACACGAACTCAACGTCTCGATGGTGCTGAGCCTGGGGGCGCTGTTGGCCGACGTACCGCACAGCCGCCCTACGCAGATCATCGGCACCGCCACCGACCAGGCAATGGTCGATCGTTTCGACCTGCAGCGAAGCCGCTACGAGGGTCCCACCGGCATCGTTGGCGTGGTCCACGACGCATGCACCAGGGCCGATCTTCCGTCGGCCTCACTGTGGGCCGCCGTCCCTGCCTATGCGTCACAGGTCCCCTCGCCGAAGGCTGCACTGGCATTGGTCGAGCGTGCGTGCGAGATGATCGGCACGCCACCGCCCGTGGGCTCGCTCCGCGCCGATGCCGACCGGTACGACGAGCGAGTGTCGGCGTTCGTCGCCGACGACGACGACCTCATCGGCTATGTCGACCGGCTCGAGTCGATGAGCGACGACGACCTGTACGACGACGAGGACGACGACACCGTCGGCGGCGAGCTTGTCGATGAGACCGTGGACGAGCCCGGACTCGGCAGCCAAGAGCTGATAGCAGCGCTCGACAGCGAAGAGCTCATGCTCGAGGTCGAGAAATTCCTCCGCGATCAGGACGGCCCAGAGCGCTGAGCTGTCGAGGGATCGCCTCAGCAGTGCCCGCCTGGGTCAGGTCGCGGTCGTAACCGGCGAGTGTCGCAACCGGAACTCGAGGCCATCGAAGCGTCCCGAGGTCCGCCATTCGTCGATGTACCGGAAGAATGCCGCCGAGCCATCGGGGAATCCGCTGCCGTTCAGGCGCTCGCGGCGGCCGATCGGCCTGCCCTCGTTGTTGTAGTAGCCGGGTGTGCACTCTGGGTTGCCCAGAAATCCGCGAGTGGTCCCCTCGAGCAGCGCAATCCACTCGTTCTCTGCGGTGTCCGTGACCTCCACCTCGTCGGCGCCGGCATCGAGTGCATGGCGGATGACCGCTGCGATCGTGCGGCCAGCCTCGACGAAATTGTGCGTCACATTGGAGATCAGGTTCGCACCCTGGTTGGGCTGCACGATGAAGAGATTCGGGAAGCCATGTACATGCATTCCGTGCTTGGTGCGCATGCCATCGGCCCAGTGCGCGCTGAGCGTCTCGCCGGCCCGCCCGACGGTTTCGAACCCTGCCCGTCGAGCCAGTGGTGTCCCCACTTCGAATCCCGACGCGAAGATGATGCAGTCGAGCTCGACGTGCCGATCTCCGACCCAGGCACCCGTCGCATCGATGCGAGTCACCCCGCGACCATCAGTGTCGACGAGATGCACATTCGGTCGATTGAAGGTCTGCAGGTACTCATCGTGAAAGCACGGTCGCTTGCACAGTTGGCGGTACCACGGCTTCAGCGCCTCTGCCGTTGCCTCGTCGTCGACGATGGCATCGACGCGCGCCCTGATCTCGGCCATCTTCTCGTCATCGCTCTCCTCGTAGGCACGGGTGAGCAATTCGGGACTCGGTGCCTCGCCGCCTGCCATGAGCTGCATCATCCGCGACCGGATTCGCAGCGTGATGTCGGTCCAGCCATCCATCACGAGGTCCTCGTCGGCAAAGCCTCCGGTCTGCAGCGTGACGAAGTTGGTGAGCCAGCGTTCCTGCCAGCCCTCGCCGAGCGCCTTGAACCACGCCGGGTCGATGTCGTGGTTGTTCCGCACGTCGATCGACGACGGAGTGCGCTGGAACACGTACAGCTCGCCGGCGTCCCGTCCGAGAGAGGGAATGCACTGCACGGCGGTGGCACCGGTGCCAATGATGCCGACTCGGCGATCGGCGAGGTGGGCCATCGGGGACCCGGACGGATCGCCTCCCGTATATGCGTAGTCCCACCGACTCGTGTGGAAGCAGTGCCCGCCGAACGTGTCGAGTCCCTCAATGCCGGGCAGCTTTGGCCGATGCAGCGGCCCGGTGCCCATCGAGACGAAGCGGGCTGTGAGCCGGTCGCCGCGGTCGGTGTGGATCACCCAGCGGGAGATGCGGTCATCCCATTCGAGCAGCGTCACTGCTGTCGAGAACAGCGCCCGCTCGTACAGACCGAAGGTCGTGGCGATACGCACTGCATGGCCGTGGATCTCGGGGGCGTAGACGTACTTCTTCGATGGCATGTGACCCGTCTCCTCGAGGAGGGGCAGGTACACCATTGCCGCCGTATCGCACATGGCGCCCGGATAGCGGTTCCAGTACCACGCTCCACCAACGTCACCGCCACCCTCGATGATGCGGATGTCGTCGACGCCAGCCTGACGGAGCCGCGCTCCGGTGACGAGGCCGGCGAATCCACCGCCGATGATCGCGACCGTCACGTCGTCGCTCTGCGACGGACGCTCTACTCGCTCGACATATGGGTCGGCAGTGAAGTGGGCGAACCTGCCCGAGGGCTCGACATACTGCTCGTTCCCCTCGGGACGCAGCCGCTTGTCGCGCTCGCGTCGATATCTCGCACGGACTTCGTCGCGGTCAACGCTGGCGGACTCTGGGCTATCACCCATGTCGGGGTTCCGAACCGGACTGGTCTGACAGCACGTTCGGTGGCGTCCGCCACGTCGGCGACCGCGGTGTGTCGAACGACGTTGCGATCGACTCGCCGTCGATTGCAGCGAAGGCAGCGGGGCCCCACCACTCAGCTCCGGCCGTGGGCACCGGCAGCGCATCGCGGCCGAACCAGCCGACACCGTCTGTCTCGAGCGGATGCCCCTGCAGTTCGCCGCCGACAGCCCGGCAATGGAACAGGAGCATGTACATCGCAAACCTGGTGAAGCCCATCCGCTGACCGTCGACCACTGCAAGCAACTGCACCGGCTCGCACTCGATTCCCGTCTCCTCGCGGACTTCCTTCACCACGACCTCGCTCGCCGAGTACCCGACGTCGGCCCATCCCGTCGGATACAGCCACACGCCGCTCTCCGGCCGCTTCACGAGGAGCACCTCGCCGTCGGCATTGCCGACGACTGCGCCAACTGCCACCTTCGGCGTCACGTAGCCCGGCACGCCTTCGCCGACGCTGTCGAGCCACTCCTGCACGAAGTGGTCGCTCTCCCGCCGCACCTCGAGCGCATCGTCAGCGGCGGCACGGATGTCGGCAGCGACGTGCAGGACCTCCTCGTATCGTTCGCGCTCGTAGAGGTTCTGCGTGAAGCCAAGGCCAGTGCGGGCGATAGCCGAGAGGGCCTCGCTCCACCTCACAAGGTCGCGGGTGAAGTCGCCCGGGCCGAGATCGCTCATGTTCTCATTCTCGCTGCCGTCGGCAGATCACTTGCCATCGGAGCGCCGTTCGCCTCTTCCCACGAGGCGCCGAGGGTGCGGCAGTTCTCCGTCTGCCTCCAGGGCCGCTCCGAGGCGTGCCCGACAATCGGTGCAGCCCCTGAGATGACCGATTACCTCAGCCTGTCGGCGAGCTCGCAATTCACCGCGAACGAATGCACCCAGCGAACTGATGCAGCCCCAGCACGACGGCGACGTCGATGGCAGCACATGAGCGACGACGTATTCCTGACGGAGGCGCTCGACGGTCCGGTACACGGCGCTCGACAGGCTCTGCTGCGATCTTCCGAGCCGTTCCGCAAGACGACCCGCTGACTCATCGGAGTCGAGCACGAGTTCGAGCAGTGCACGCGCCGGCGGAGGGAGTCGGCTAATGGCCATGCGCGCCGCCTCCCTTTCGAAGAGGGCGTCAGCGTCCCTCGATGACTGCGGCACTCTCCAACGGCCATCGACGATTGCACCGTCAACGTCTCGCTCATCATGCGCTGGAGTCACCTGTGCATCATCGAAATCACGGACGAGCACGATACGTCGTTGCTCGCGATGACGATCGACGGCAAGATTCCGTGCGATCGAACACAGCAGGCCGCCGATGCTCGCAACCTCAATGTCCCGTTCCTGCACGGCGGCAAGGAAACGGGTGAACGTCTCCGACACCACGTCGTCCACCGCATCGGCACCGTCCGCGCCGAGTTGGCGACGTGTCTGACCGAGAACTCGTCGGTGATACCGCTCGTAGAGCAGCGCCAGAGCAGCCTGCGACCGGGCACGAATCCCCTCGAGCAGCTCCGCCTCCGAGACCACCGTCCACCATGATGCCGCCCCGACGACCGGCGCGCCAGAGTCCGGCAACCTGTCCTCGTACACTCGTCATCGTGCAACGGCGCCGCCTTTCGACCAGTTCGGGCACCGGTTCCCGCTCTTTGCACAGGACGGTCGCCCCCAACCGCACGCGCAGCAGTTCGCTCGTCGTCGCTGCAGCGTTCGCAACTGTCGTCACTGCTGCGTGCACTGGTGTCGATGACGCTCGGCCCACTGCCTCGACCACCACCGTGGCTGCACCCACCACCACCATCCATCCCGATGACGGTGTCTTCAAGGTGGGGGTGGTCGTTCCCACCATTGGGCCTGGCCTCGACATCGGCACCTCGATCGAGGCTGCAGTCCGAATCGCTGCCGACGAGATCAACGATGCCGGCGGCATTGCCGATCAGCCGGTCGTCATCGAAGTTCGAGACGAGGGCGACTCCGCAGCGAGCGCCGCCCTCGCTGTCGACGAACTCGTGCAAGCTCGCGCAGATGTCATCATCGGGCCGACCTCGTCCCTCGCCGTGCTGGCGACACTTTCCGGAGCCGTCGAGGCCGGCGTGCTCACGTGCGCCCCGACTGCATCTGCGCTGTCGCTTGATCAGTTTCCCGACGAGGGCCTGCTGCTCCGGACAATTCCCAGCGACTCGCTGCAGGCAGTCGCACTTGCCACGCTCGCCGACGATGCGGGCGGCGCGCGTACAGCCGTGATGTTCCTCGACGACCCCTATGGCCGCCCGCTGGCAGAGAGCACAGAACGCGCCCTGCGGGCAAAGGGCATCGACCTTGCTGCCTCCGCCGGTTTCACCGGAGCCGAGGAGTCACTGGCCGCTGCGGTCGAGGCCGTTGGCGCAGTGCAGCCCGACGTCGTCGTGGTCATCGCCGACGCCACTGCGGGCCCGACGGCCATCCAGGCTCTCGACGGCTCGCTGCCCACCCTTCGGCCCACCTTCATCGTCAACGATGCGGTACGTCGGCCGTCTGCATCAGCACAGCCCTTCGATGCCGACCTGTCGTCGCGAGTCACCGGAGCCTCACCGCAGGCATTCGTGGCGGACTCAGTGTTTCTCTCGCGCATCGTCGAGCTCGACGACAACGCGACCGGACTGTTCGCGCAGAACGGCTACGCATGCCTGGCACTGATCGCGCTCGCAGCTCGAACAATCGGCAGCAACGTCCCGTCGGCGATCGCAGCTGCGATTCCCGCCATCAGCAGTGGCGGCTCATCATGCAGGAGCTTCGCTGCCTGCAACTCGCTGCTACGTGCCGGCCGCAACATCGACTTCGATGGGCCAAGCGACGAGTTGTCGATCGGCACCGACGGCGATCCTGCATCGGCAGTGTTCGAGGAGTTCGGCTTCGATGATTCCGGACGCGACGTCGGCCTGCGCGTCTTCGTCGTCGGACGCGACTGACCTCCGCTCAGAGCGACGCGGCGAGTTCCTCGACCGACACGACATAGCCGGTGTAGAAGGGGCCGAACTCGCCGTAGATGGCTGAGGCCTCGTCGAAGCGCATCGTGTAGACGACCTCCTTCAGCACATCGGGTGTCACGGCAAAGAGTGTGACCCCCCATTCGTAGTCGTCGACACCTGTCGATCCGGTGACGTACTGCACCACTCGACCGGCGAACTTGCGCCCACTCGTGCCGTGCTCGTGCATCAGCCTGCTGCGATCGTCGTAGGGCAGCGTGAACCAGTTTGCGCCGTCCTCGCGACGCTTCGACATCGGATAGAAGCACCAGGCAGGCATGTGGTGCTCGGTCGGCGGGATTGTCGGATACAGCCGCGCATTGAGCATCTGCTCGGGCATGCCCTTCGCGTACTCGCTGACCTCGGTGAGGCTCACGTAGCTGTCGACTACCTCGAGGCCGGCGTGCTGCACTGCGCTCTGCAGTCGGCGGAGTTCGCGCTGGTCACGGTGCATCGCCATGATCGCCGCATCGGCCTTGTGCCCCAAGGTGGACACGCACACCACCTGCGCACCCGCCTCCCGAGAGTCCTTCACCGCAGCGGTGAGGGCCTCGGCGTCGAAGAGCGGCGCGGGCTTGCAGAAGAGGTGGACCACGCACAACCCCGTCGACGGGCTGACCTCGGCGCCAGGGCTCGATGGTGCGGGGGTAGTCGAGCG
>JBEGVK010000223.1:0-8951 GCA_041178405.1 Actinomycetota bacterium
TCGTCACCGTGTCCTGGCCGGTGGTGTCGAAGTTGGCACCGCCGTGGTTCGACTGGATGGTGACCGAGCAGGTGCCGGCCGACGTGAGGCCGGTGACGGTGAACTCGAGCGTGACGGTGTCACCGCCGCTGAAGATGTTGTCGAACGACGTCGGATCGGTCGCAGCCTCGTCACCGCAGCCGTCGAGCGTGATGATCACGTCGGGGTTCGGGTTGCCGGTGGCGTTCGTGGCGGTGAACGACAGGGTGACGTCCTGCCCGAGTTCGATGGTCTGGTTGGTGCTGTCGAACACCAGGGTCACCTTGCCGCCCGGCGCCATGGCGACGATCGAGTCGACCACGGGCTCGGAGACGGCAACGGCCTCGGCCGACGTGGTGTCGGCCGGCATGGCCGTTGCGCTGGCGCCGAAGCCAGCGAGTGAGAGGGCGGCAGCGGTGGCTGCGACCATGAGCATCTTCTTACGCATAACGATCTCCCGTCGTCGTGATTACTGGGTGTGTGTTGTACGGGGGCACCGCCACACACAGTGACCCACTGCACGCATAGTACTCCTCGCGACGTGGCCGCGCCTGCGAATTCTGCGCAATGTGCCGTCAAGACCTAACCCGATCACCTCCATTGGCACACGATCAGCGCGTGGCTGCGCGCAGTGAGTGAGATTTGGGGCCAGAGGCGGGAATGGCCTTCGTCAGCGGCGGCGGTCGAGGTAGGCGCGGGCAGCTGACCTCGAGGCAGGGTCGCGCTGTGCGGCGCTGAGCGCATCGGCATCGAGGAACGACAGCGACGTCGAGCCGCTCTGCTCTGCGATCGCGTTCACGTGCCGCTTCGTCATCGACAGCACGAGCGGCGACTTGTGCGCAAGCTCGGCGGCGAGCGTGTCAGCAACGACGAGCGCCTCGCCGGCGTCGACGACGCGTGTGATCAGGCCGAGTCGAGCAGCCTCGTCTGTGCCGAATCTGCGACATGTCATCACGAGGTCCTTCGTCGCAGCCGGTCCGATCTCCCGCACGAGGCGGGGAATCCCACCCCACGCAAGCGGGATGCCGAGGTCGACCTCGGGAATCGAGAACGATGCGTCGGCTTCAGCGACGCGCAGGTCGCACGACGCCGCGAGGACGAGCCCGCCACCAACGCAGTGTCCGTGCACTGCGGCGATCGTCACGGCACGCATTCCGGTGATCGCATCTGCCATCCGCCTACCGAGGTCGGCCGTGTGCTGGGCGTCGCCGGGTTCGCGCTGCTCGCTGAACGAGCCGAGGTCAAAGCCGGCGCAGAATGACCGTCCCCTCCCGCGCACGACCACGGCTACCGCTTCCGTCGAGCTGTCGAACCAGGCCGCGGCCGTCACGAGCTCGGCGAGCATCGTCGGACTCATCGCGTTGAGCTTCGACGGCCTGTTCAGGGTGATGCGGCCGGTGCGGGCGCCGACGTCGACCTCCACCTCGATGGTCTCGAACGGGGGCGCCCCTGCCGCTGGCTCCATGCGGGCAACATAGTGTGACGAGATGGCCATCGACTTCACGCTCGGACCCGACCTCGACGCGATCCGACTGCGCGTCCGGTCATTCATCGACGAGGTGGTGCGACCGGGCGAGCACGAGCTCGAGCGCCTGCGCGACGAGGACCGCGCCGAATACGTCAGCCTCCTCATCTCGATGCGCGCCAAGGCCCGGGCGGCCGGACTGTGGCTTCCGCACATGCCGGCCGAGTGGGGCGGCATGGGCCTCGGCCATGTGCAACTCGCCATGGTGCAGGCCGAGGCAGCCAAGGCCGGCTACGGGCCATGGGTGCTGAACTGCCAGGCCCCCGACGAGGGCAACATGCACACCCTGCTGCACTGGGGCACGCAGGAACAGAAGGAGCGATACCTGCGGCCGCTGTGCGAGGGCACGGCGATGAGCTGCTTTGCAATGACCGAGCCGGAGGTCGCCGGCTCGGATCCCACTCTGATCCGCACCCACGCCGTCCAGGACGGCGACGAATGGGTGGCGAACGGCCACAAGTGGTTCATCTCGAATGCCCGCCGCGCCAAGTTCGCGATCCTCATCTGCCGCACCGAGGACAATCCCGACCTGCCTCAGGCTGCCAACACCGCCTTCATCGTCGACATCCCGAGCGAGGGCTGGAACCGAGTGCGTGAGGTCGAGACGATGCACGGTGCCACCGGGCACAGCGAGATCGTCATCGAGGACCTGCGCATACCGGCAGCGAACATGCTCGGCGGACGCGGGCAGGGGCACATGCTCGGCCAGTACCGGCTCGGGCCGGCACGGCTGGCGCACTGCATGCGCTGGATCGCACAGGCAGAGACAGCCCTCGACATGATGGTCGAGCGGTCACTGCAGCGGTACTCGCACGGCAGCGTGCTTGCCGAGAAGCAGGGCATCCAGTGGATGATCGCCGACAGCACGATGGAGCTCTACCAGTCGAAGCTCATGGTGCTGCACGCTGCGTACCTCATCGACAGCGGCGCCGACTTCAAGAGCGAGGTGTCGATGGCCAAGCACTTCGTCGCCAACATGCTGAACCGGGTGATCGACCGCAGCATCCAGGTGCACGGTGCCCTCGGCTACTCCACCGATACGCCGCTGGCGCACATGTACCAGCACGCCCGGTGGGCGCGCTTCGCCGACGGCGCCGACGAGATCCACCAGATGCGCATTGCCCAGCGGGCTATCTCGGCCTTCCGCGATCACGGCAGCACTCGCACTGCCACGGGCGACCTTCCGATCTGACAGACGGCGGCGAGTGCGCCGCTGCGGTCAGTGGCCGGCGTCGAAGCAGACCGGCATTGATGCCGGCCCGAAGATGCCGACGCCGTCGGGCTTCCACGTCGGCACGCCGTCGAGGCGCAGGTTCGGCATCCGCCTCGCCAGCAGCGGCAGTGCCTCCTGCAGTTCGGCCCGCGCAAGTGCCTGGCCAAGGCAGTAGTGGATACCCGAGCCGAACGTGAGATGCGGCTGGTCACCCTTGTGCGCCGTGATGTCGAACTCCTTGGGTGCGGCGAACACCTCGACATCACGGTTGGCGTCGGCGATGCCGACCCCCATGAAGGTGCCGGCGGGGAAGTGCACACCGCGGTATTCGACATCGACGCTGGCGAACCGTGCCGTGCCGCGGACGGCACCGAAGTACCGCATCGACTCCTCGACGGCTCGCGGTGCCAGTTCGGGGCGTTCGGCCAGCATCGACCACTGCTCGGGATGCTCGGCGAAGAGGCTCACGGCGCAGCCGAGCTGGTTGCGGGTGGTGTCGGTGCCGCCCACGATGACGGCGTTGACCATCATCACCAGTTCGTCGGTGGTGAGCCGGTCGCCGGCCTCCTCCTGGGCGATCAAGTCGCTGAGGAGGTCGTCGGCAGGCCGGCCGCGGCGCTCGGCGATGAGTTGGCGCGTGTATGCATCGAGTTCGTCCTGGGCCTGCATGATCGAGTCGAGCTTCTGGGCGATGTCGAGCGAGAAGACCTCGAGCACGTCATTGGCCAGCCGGCTGAACAGCTGCCAGTCGCTCTTCGGCGCACCGAGGAGCTCGCAGATGATGGGGATCGGATACGGCTCGCAGATGTCGGCGGCGAAGTCGGCACGACCCGACGGCGCGACCGCATCGACGAGACCGTCGATCACCTCGCGCATGAACGGGCGAAGACGGTCGGCCGATCGGGGAGAGAAGGCGGGCGCTACGAGTCGCCGAAGCCGGGTGTGGACGTCGCCCTCGGCACTGAGGATGTTGACGTTCTGTCGGGAGAGGAATCGCTCATCGGTGATGCCCATCAGTTCTGGGATGCGGCCGGCTGCGTTGTGCCAGCGCTTGTCGCGGAGGATCGCCACTGCGTCGTCGTAGCGCCACACCGCATAGCCGAACGGGTTGCGGGCGAGCCAGGCTTCTGCGGGCAGGTCGTCGACATCGGTGGCGCGCCGCCCCTCGAGCACTGGAAGATCGAGCGATGCGGCGGATACGGCCATGGCCGCACGCTACGCGGCAGGCCCGCGGTGCGGCGAGCGGGGGTGCAGGTCAGCCGACGGCCGCGACCGGATCGACGGCGTCGACGCCGAGGAACTCGGCGACGGGACCGTTGGTGACGGCACCGGCATGGGTGTTGACGCCGAGGGCGAGTGCTCGGTCACGCCGGCATGCCTCGGCGACCCCGAGGTGGGCCACTTCGAGCTGGTACGGGAGCGTGGCGTTGGTGAGGGCGTACGTGCTGGTGTGCGGCACTGCACCGGGCATGTTGCCCACCGCATAGTGCAGTACGCCGTGCATCTCGTACACGGGATCGGCGTGGGTGGTCTCGCGGATGGTCTCGATGCAACCGCCCTGGTCGACGGCGACGTCGACGATGACGGCCCCCTTCTTCATCATCCGGACCATGTCCTCGGTGACCACGACGGGGGCCCGGCCGCCTGCGACGAGCACGGCGCCGATGACGAGATCGGCGTCGGCGATGTTGCGCTCGAGGGCACCGCGGTTCGATGCGAGCGTGACGATGCGCCCCTTGTTGATCTGGTCGACCCAGCGCAACCGGTCGAGGTTCTTGTCGAACAGGACCACCTCGGCCTCCATGCCCGCAGCGATCCAGGCAGAGTTCCACCCGACGTTGCCGGCACCGAGCACGACGACCTTGGCGGGCTGCACGCCGGGCGCGCCGCCCATCAGCACGCCGCGGCCTCCGTTGTGCCGTTCGAGGTAGTGGGCGCCCATCTGTGGCGCCAGGCGTCCGGCGACCTCGCTCATCGGCGCGAGCAGCGGCAGTGCGCCGCTGGGTACCTGCACGGTCTCGTAGGCGATGCCGGTGGTGCCAGCAGCGAGGAGGGCCTTGGCCACCTCCGGGTAGGCGGCGAGGTGCAGATAGGTGAACAGCGTGAGGTCGCGTCGGAGATAGCCGAACTCCTCGGCCTTCGGCTCCTTCACCTTCACCACCATCTGCTGGGCCCACGCATCGGCGGCAGTGGGCACGATCGTCGCGCCGGCCGCCCTGTAGTCGGCATCGTGGATGCTGGCGCCCTCACCGGCTCCGGTCTCGACGAACACGTCGATTCCCAGGCGCTCGAACTCGCGCACGCCGTCGGGGGTCATCGCCACCCGGTACTCCTGCGTCTTGATCTCCCTGGGCACACCGACGGTCGTGATCATGGGTCAGATGATCCTCTGGCAGCGGCCGTTGATCAACGGGCACTATTCGGCCAGACTGGGGTGATGTCCTCTGAATCAACGGCCATCGATGCAATCGACCGTCGAATCATCGACATTCTCCAGCGAGACGGGCGGGTGAGCTGGCGGGAACTCGCCGACAGGGTGGCGTTGGCGCCCTCGTCAGCGGCCGACCGGGTACGCCGGCTCGAGGCCGCCGGGGTGGTCCGCGGCTACTCGGCGTCGATCGATCCACGCGCCCTCGGTCGCGACGTCCGCGCGGTGATCGACGCATCGCTTGCTCCGGGCGACGACCCGGCCCGATTCGAGGAGCGCCTGCGCGACCGCGACGAGGTCTCGCTGGCGGTGTACGTCACCGGTCCGGCCGACTACACGATCATCGTCGACTGTCCCGGCGCGGCTGGCCTCGACGAGTTCATACGGTGGTTGAAGTCGGAGGCCGGGGCGGCGCGCACGGAGAGCAAGTTCGTACTGCGGCCGGTCGTCGGGTGACTGGAATCGGAGCCCGCTGTCGCCCATCGGCACCGCTCGCTACCATCGGCGTCACCGCAGCGGCCGAGACGGCACTGCTCTGAGCCACGAGGGATGGTCGGGACAATGAAGTCGTTCAAGAACTTCGTCAATGGCGCACACGTCGATTCGAAGGACGGCCGCACGACGGCAGTGGTGAATCCGTCGACCGGCGAGCAGTACGCCACGGCTGCGCTGTCTGGCGCTGCCGACATCGACGCCGCGATGTCTGCCGCAGCGAAGGCGTTCGACGAGTGGAAGGACTCGACACCCAGCGAGCGGTCGCTGGCGCTGTTCCGAATTGCCGATGCCGTCGAGGCGCGCGCCGACGAGCTGATTGCCCTCGAGGTCGAGAACTGCGGCAAGCCGGCTCACCTCGTGCGGAGCGAGGAGATTCCGCCGATGGTCGACCAGATCCGATTCTTCGCAACTGCGGCCCGACACCTCGAGGGCAAGAGCACCGGCGAGTACATGAAGGGAATGACGAGCATGATCCGGCGCGAGCCGGTGGGTGTGTGCGCTCAGGTTGCCCCGTGGAACTACCCCATGATGATGGCCGTCTGGAAGTTCGCCCCGGCGATCGCCGCCGGCAACACGGTGGTGCTCAAGCCGAGCGACACCACGCCGGCGACGAGCGGGCTGCTCGCCGAGATCGCCGCCGAGTTCCTGCCGGCCGGGGTGTTCAACGTGGTGTGCGGCGACCGCGACACCGGCCGGTCGATGGTGGTCCACCCGACACCCAGCATGGTGAGCGTCACCGGGTCGGTGCGCGCCGGCCAGGAGGTGGCCGCCGCTGCGGCCGACAGCCTCAAGCGCTGCCATCTCGAGCTCGGCGGCAAGGCGCCCGTGGTGGTGTTCGACGACGCCGACATCGAAGCGGCAGCCGAGGGCATTGCGATTGCCGGCTACTTCAATGCGGGTCAGGACTGCACTGCGGCAACCCGCGTCATCTGCGCGCCTGGCGCCTACGACGCGTTCGTGGCGGCACTCGCCGAGCAGGCCAGGGGAATCCGCACCGGGATGCCCGACGACGAGGACGTGCTGTACGGCCCGGTCAACAACCCGAGCCAGCTGGCACGCGTCGGCGGCATGGTGGAGCGTGCGCCGAAGCATGCTGAGGTCGTCGCTGGCGGCCGGGCGGTGAGCGGCAAGGGGTTCTTCTACGAGCCCACAGTCGTTGCCAACCTCCGCCAGGACGACGAGATGATCCAGAACGAGATCTTCGGCCCGGTCATCACGGTGCAGCGCTTCGCCGATGAGGACGAGGCTGTCCGCTGGGCGAACGGCGTCGAGTACGGACTCGCCAGCAGCGTCTGGACAAAGGACTTCGGCCGGGCGATGCGCATGGCCAAGGCGCTCGACTTCGGCTGTGTGTGGATCAACACCCACATTCCGCTGGTGGCCGAGATGCCGCATGGTGGCTACAAGAAGTCGGGCTACGGCAAGGACCTCAGCGCATACGCCCTCGACGACTACACGCGCATCAAGCACGTGATGGCCAATATCAACAGCTGACGTCTGCCGGCTCGGCGGGCGATCCCTGCCCGGGACGCGTCAGTGGGCTCCCCACGTGAAGGTCTGCTTCACGAGGTCGAGATAGATGAACGTCTCCGTACTGCGCACGCCCTTGACGCGGCGGATTCGATTGGTGAGATCGAGCAGGTGCTGGTCGTCGTCGACTACGGCCTCGGCCATCAGGTCGAAGGATCCTGCCGTGACGACGAGATAGTCGATGTCGGGCATGGCCTGCAGCAACTCGGCAATCTCCTCGGTCGGGCCCTCGGTGGCGATGCCGATCATCGCCATGCGGCGCTTGCCCTGGGACATCGGGTTGGTGACGGCCACTACCTGCATCACGCCGGCGTCGATGAGGCGCTGCACGCGCTGGCGTGCGGCCGCCTCGGACAGGCCGACGGCGGCGCCGAGCCGCGTGAACGGCACCCGGCCATCGCGCTGGAGCTCTTCGATGATCGCCCGGTCGGTGGGGTCGAGATGTGAGCCCGTACGGTCCATCGCTGCGAATTGTGGTCAGTGGCGGCATCGTCCGCAAGGGATCCCGTTGCACGTGCTTCGCCTGGCCACGGATTCCGTCGAGTCGCGCCTCCCAATCGTGCTTGCGCCGGTCTCGGTGCCGTGACACGCTCTGCCCGGCGTGGCTCCAGCGCGGGGCGGCGGCGTGGAAGAATGACGGCACGCTCGTCCCGGCTTCGAGCCGGGCGGCAGCCACACGGGGGAGCGCAGTGACTGGAGCGATGAACGCGGACGCCATGACGGGCCAGCGAGGCGCGGTCGAACTGCAGGGTGTCACGAAGCGCTTCGGCCAGATGGTGGCGGTCGACCACATCGACCTGATGGTGCAGCCGGGCGAGTTCCTCTCGCTGCTCGGGCCATCGGGCTGCGGCAAGACAACCACGCTGCGGATGCTCGCCGGCTTCGAACAGCCGGACGAGGGGTTCATCCGCATCAGCGGCCAGTACGTGCAGGGGATCCCGCCGTACCGGCGCGACGTCAACACCGTCTTCCAGCACTACGCGCTGTTCCCTCACATGACGGTGTCCGACAACGTGGCCTACGGACTTCGCCAGAAGGGTGTCAGCAAATCCGAGATCTCGGCACGTGTTGCCGAGGCGCTCGACATGGTGAAGATGACCAAGCTCGCCGACCGCAAGCCGCGTCAGATGTCGGGCGGCCAGCAGCAGCGCGTCGCCGTAGCCCGGGCACTCGTCAATCGGCCGAGCGTGCTGCTGCTCGACGAGCCGCTTGGCGCCCTCGATCGCAAGCTGCGCGAGGAGATGCAGATCGAGCTGAAGCTTCTCCAGAGTCAGCTCGGAATCACCTTCATCTTCGTCACCCACGACCAGGAGGAGGCGATGAGCATGAGCGACCGCATCGCCATCATGCTCGACGGGCACATCGAGCAGCTCGCCGATCCCGAGACCGTGTACGAGCGGCCTGCATCGGCATTCGTGGCCGGCTTCATCGGCCGCAACAACTTCTGGCGCGGTACGGCCACCGCCGATGGCGTGCGTGCCGATGACGGCACGGTGTTCGTCGTGTCGAATCCGGACGAGAAGGTGAACCCCGGCGAGCCGGCCCTCGCGGCCGTGCGCCCCGAGAACTTCCAACTCGTCACGTCCGACCCGGGCACCGGCCGCAACTCGATCCCCGGCACCGTCGCCAGTGTCGCCCACTTCGGCGACACGCTGCAGTACGTCGTACGCACGGCGAGCCGTGACGTGCTCGTGCTGACGCCGCGGGCGAACGCGCCCCGTCTCTCCAGCGGCGAGCAGGTG
>JBEGVK010000224.1:0-2901 GCA_041178405.1 Actinomycetota bacterium
GTGCCGAGGCTGCAGGGCCGTGGCCGGGGCGATCTCCGCGTCAGGGTCGAGGTGCTCGTGCCCACGTCGCTCACCGATGCAGAGGTCGAGCTGCTCCGCGCGTTCGCCGCCGGGCGCGGCGAGGAGGTGCAGCCCGACCAGGGGCTGTTGGCGCGCATCAAGTCGGCCTTCCAGTGAGCTGCTGACATGCACCGCGACCTGCGCGACAGCGCGGCACATGTCTTCGTCGACGCGATCGACGAGCCGTCGCTCGTCAGCGGCGACGAGCACCACCTCATCCGCGTGCTCCGGCTCCGCGATGGCGACCGCGTCTCGGCGAGCGATGGCAACGGTCGGTGGCGGCCATGCGTCATGCGCAGCGGAGCGCTCGAGGTGGCGGGTGCAGTCGCCGAGGGCGAACCTGCGCGGCAGTGCGCGGTCGGCGCAGCGATACCAAAGGGCGACCGCCTCGACTGGATGGTGCAGAAGCTCACCGAGGTGGGGGTGCAGCGGATCGTCCTGCTCGAATCCGACCACAGCGTGGTGCGCTGGGACCCTGCACGTGCAGCACGACAGCTCGAACGCCTGCAGCGGATCGCCCGCGAGGCGGCGGCGCAGAGCCGGCGGTGTCGCCTGCCGGTCATCGAAGGGCCGGCCCCCTACGGCGCCGTGATCGCCGAGGCAGGTGCAGCGATTGCCGACCCGGATGGCCCCCCGCTTGCGGCGGGTCCGGCGCGTGGACCACTGCTCATCGGTCCCGAGGGCGGCTGGTCGGCGGCGGAGCGCTCGGCGGCATCTCAGGCCGGGGCGGCGGTGGTGTCGCTCGGCGCCACCGTGCTGCGCGTCGAGACCGCAGCAGTCGTGGCGGCGGCACTGATGATGTCCGCCAGCGGCATTCGCTGACGTCCGAGCGGTGCCGACGCTGACGCGCTGAGTGAGAGTTGGCCACTCTGTGGCAAGAATCAGTCGGCGATGTGTGCCATTATTTGAACCGGGGTAGGCCAAACGACCCATCGGGAGCAGGAGATTATGGGCATGCGCGAAGACGACGAGGACGCATCCTCATCGCCCTACAGCCGGAGCGTGGGCGAGCGACTGCGCGTCATCCGCCGCCAGAAGCGCCTGTCGCTGCAAGAGGTCGAGGCCAATTCTGCCGAGGAGTTCAAGGCGTCGGTGCTCGGCGCCTACGAGCGTGGAGAGCGGGCGATCTCGGTGCCGCGTCTCGAGCGCCTCGCCAAGTTCTACAACGTGCCGGTCGACCAACTTCTTCCCCGCGACGAGGTCGAGGCCGCCGGCGAGGCTGAGGCGGCTGCGGCGAGCAAGAAGCTGGCGGTCGACCTGCTCAAGCTCAGCCAGCTGAGCGGGCAGCCCTTCGAGATGCTCACCCGGTTCTTGAAGATGATCCAGCTGCAGCGCCAGGACTTCAACGGCAAGGTGATCACCGTCCGTGGCGATGACACGAGGGCCATCGCCGCGATGCTCGACGTGCCCGTCGATCAGGTCGGTCAGCGGCTCGACGCCCTCGATCTCCTCTACCGCCCCTGAGGACCATGCGCGCCCGGCGCCTCGCAACAGCACCACCGTCGTGAGCGCATTCGGGGTCTATCTCCACATCCCGTTCTGCGCCCGGCGATGCGACTACTGCGCCTTCGCCACCTGGACCGATCGCCACCACCTGCACGACGCCTACCTCGCTGCCCTGCAGCGGGACATCGAGCAGGCCGACCTGCCGCAGGCCACCAGTGTGTTCGTCGGTGGCGGCACGCCATCGGCAGTCGATCCGCGGTCGCTGGGCGCCGTGCTCCGGTCGATTCCGCTCGCTGACGACGCAGAGGTGACCGCCGAGTGCAACCCCGACGACGTCACCGACGGGCTCGCTGTGGCTCTCGCCGAGGCGGGCGTCAACAGGATCAGCCTCGGTGTGCAGTCGATGGTGCCGCATGTGCTGGCATCGCTCGGACGCCACCACACGCCGTCGAACGTGGCCGATGCAGTGCGCGCCATCCGTCGGGCCGGCATCGATCGGGTCAACCTCGACCTGATCTACGGCGCAGTCGGTGAGTCGCTACCGGACTGGCGGGCGACGATCGAACTTGCACTGCTGCTGGCACCCTCGCACGTGTCGGCCTATGCGCTCACCGTGGAGGCCGGCACGCCGCTGGCCGCCAGTCCGGAACGGCACCCCGACGACGACGATCTCGCTGACAAGTACGAGATGGCCGACGAACTGCTCGAGCGAGCGGGCCTCGCCAACTACGAGGTCAGCAACTGGGCTCTGCCCGGCGAGGAATGCCGCCACAACGTCCTCTACTGGCAGCAGGGCGACTACCGGGGATTCGGAGCAGCAGCGCACAGTCATCACAGCGGCCGACGCTGGTGGAATGTGCGCACCCCCGAGCGCTACATCGCCGCTGTCGAGGCGGGCGAGTCCACTGAGGCAGCGGGGGAGCATCTCGACGACGAGACGCGTCGGATCGAGGGCCTCCAACTGGCACTGCGCATGCGCGATGGGGTGCCCGCCGACACCTTCGCCGACGACGACCTCGATGACGTGGCACCCCTCGTCGTCGTCGAGGACGGCAGGGTGAGGCTCACCCGCGACGGACGCCTCCTGGCGAACGAGGTGGCCATTCGCATCCGCTGAGTGGTGCGTCGGCTGGTGATGAGTGGCTCAGCCCGAGGCGAGATCGCGGAGGACCGGCGCAAGGTCGGTCTCTGGCACGGCGGGCGAGAACAGGTAGCCCTGCGCGGCCCGGCACCCGAACTGGCGCAGGCGGTCGGCCTGCTCGTCGGTCTCGACACCGGTGGCGACGACGTCGAGGCCGAGGCCGGTGGCCAGTCCCACGAGCGCGGCGATCACCTGGTCGACGCGGCTGTCGGCGGTGAGCATCGAGATGAGCGATCGCTCGATCTTGACCCTGG
>JBEGVK010000225.1:0-2870 GCA_041178405.1 Actinomycetota bacterium
ATCAACGGCTCGAACCCCTGCAGCGAGTACATGCACCTCGACAACTCGGCGTGCAACCTCGCCAGCATCAACCTGCTGCACTATCTCGACACCGAGGGCGAGTTCGACGTGGCGAGCTACATGCACACGGTCGAGGTGATGTTCACGGCCCAGGAGATCCTCGTCGGCCGCGCCGACTACCCGACCGAGCCGATCGGCGATACCAGCCGCAAGTTCCGCCAGCTCGGCCTCGGCTACGCCAACCTCGGCGCCACGCTGATGGCCCTCGGCCTTCCGTACGACTCGGCAGACGGCCGCTCGTGGGCGGCGGCGCTCACCTCGCTGATGACCGGCCACGCCTATGCCGTCAGCGCCCGCATCGCCAGCCGCATGGGTCCGTTCGCCGGGTTCGCCGACAACGAGACGCACATGCTCAATGTGCTGCGCATGCACCGCGACGCCCACAACATCATCGAGAACCCCGATGTCGTGCCGGCCGAGCTGCTGCAGGCAGGCGCTGCGGCGTGGCATGCGGCGGTCCGCGACGGCGAGGAGTACGGCGTGCGCAACAGCCAGGCGAGCGTGCTGGCTCCCACGGGCACCATCGGCCTGATGATGGACTGCGACACCACCGGCATCGAGCCCGACCTCGGCCTGATGAAGATCAAGAAGCTGGTGGGCGGCGGCACGATGAGCATCGTCAACCAGACCGTGCCGCGGGCACTGCGCACCCTCGGGTACACCGCCGAGCAGATCGACGACATCATCCGCTACATCGACACCGAGAAGAGCATCCTCGGGGCCCCGCACCTCGCTGCGGCACACGTGCCGGTGTTCGCCTGCAGCATGGGCGACAACACCATCCACTACGAAGGCCACGTGCGGATGATGGGAGCGGTGCAGCCGTTCATCTCAGGAGCAATCTCCAAGACCGTCAACATGCCCGAGGAGGCGTCGGTCGAGGACATCGAGGAACTGCACCTGCTGAGCTGGAAGCTCGGCCTGAAGGCCGTCGCCATCTATCGCGACAACTGCAAGGTGGCCCAGCCGCTCAGCACCGCCAAGAAGGACGATGCGTCGGCTGACGGGACGGTGGCGACGCCGTCGGCAGCAGCCAGCCAGGTGGTCGAGCGGGTGATCGAGCGCGTCGTGCACCGTCCCGTCCGCCAGAAGCTGCCCCGCACCCGTCGGGCGCGTACCTTCGAGTTCCGCGTGGCGGACTGCAAGGGCTTCGCCAACATCGGCGAGTATGCCGACGGCCAGCCGGGCGAGATCTTCCTGACGGTCTCCAAGCAGGGCTCGACACTCAGCGGCATCATGGATGCCTTTGCCAAGAGCATCAGCTACGGCCTGCAGTACGGCGTGCCGCTGCGTGCGTTCGTCGAGGCCTTCACCAACATGCGCTTCGAGCCGGCTGGCATGACCGACGATCCCGACATCCGCTTCGCATCGTCGATCATGGACTACCTGTTCCGCCGCCTCGCCCTCGAGTACTTAACCTACGACGAGCGCGCCGAACTGGGCATCTTCTCGGTCGACGAGCGCCTGCAGCCGACGCTGCCGGGCGTTGACGAGACGGCCATCGAGAGCCGCACCGGCACCGAGATGGCTCCCGATCCGAAGAGCGTGCCGTCGGTCGACGAGTTCTCGGCACAGCTGTCGCTGGGCATTGCCCCCGAGGCGCCGCACAACGACGTCACCAATCCCGGTGGCACCGAGCGGCCAGCGGTGCGTCATAGCGATGCGCCGATGTGCATGCAATGCGGTGTGCAGATGGTGCGGGCCGGCAGCTGCCACGCCTGCCCCAGCTGCGGCAGCACCAGCGGCTGCAGCTGACGGGCACCTGGCGATGGGCAGCGTCTTCCCCTTCGGGGAGAAGGCGCTGCCGCGTGCGCCCCGGCGGTCTGAGGGCACGACGCTCGCCTACGTGCTCGGCGCATATCCGAGTGCACTGCACATTCGGTGGCGGCTACCGTCGAGCAGGCCGGAGGGCGTCCGCGGCGAGGTGACTGCGCTCGCGGTTGCCGATGAACCAACCGTGTTCTGGGATGGCAGTGGTGCTGAGCGACTCGTCGAGGAATGGAAGATTCGTGTCGGCTTCCGCACGGGTGATGCGGCTGGCGACGACGGCCATGCCTCGGCCAACGGCAACGGCAGTTCGGGCAGGGGCGTGGCGGCCGGCGTGCTTGCGCCGCTTGGGATCTCGCCGGCCGACACCTGGTTCAACGACGCAGTCGACACGTTCTATGTGAAGCACGGTGGCCGAACCCCGCAGCAGGGCGATGTGATGCGCGACGTCTACGACCGGTTCGCTGGGAGTCGTCCGCATCGGGCACCGGCCAGCCTTCCGCCTCGGCCGTCGCCGGCGTCGCTCGTCGATACCGCAGTGCGGCTGCACCATGGTCGTCTGCGCAACGATCTCGTCGAGTCGAAGTCGCCGCTCGTGGTGACCTTGGGCGAGGAGGCCCGCAGCGTGCTGGCCGCCATTGCCGACACAGCGAGCGGGCCGACGACGGTGGCGCTCACCCGAGGTGGAGCAGCGGAACGGTCGTACGGCAGGCGCGGCGAGGTCGTGGTCGATGGGTGGCGGATGGGGTGGTTGGCGCTGAAGCACCCGGGCAACAGCGACCCCTACTGGACGAGACTCCACGACGAGTGGATCGCTCGTGCGGCCACTGGCAGTTGATTGGTCGCCTCCTGTCGATTCGGGCAGCCACGGCGCAGCATGGAAGGCGGGAGCAGCCCCGGTTGACGGACACCTACTGTGAGTCGGCCTAACCCAGGCGGCACGGTCTCGTCTCTCGGCTGGGAATTGTGAGCACTTCGAATAACTGCACTCCGCCAGTACGAGTCCGTCGACAGCGGCAGCGACCGGGTACCACTGAGAGGCC
>JBEGVK010000226.1:0-7275 GCA_041178405.1 Actinomycetota bacterium
CCACCGCCATGGCCGCAGCGATCACCGTCTCGCCCGAGACATTCGCCAACGTCGCATTCGACGCCGGCGACATCCGCCGTGTCGCCGCCGACGTGGCAGCACTGATCGGCTTCACTCGGCCAATCGCCATCACCGTCGACGAGACCTCGCCACTTGCCCGGGTCCGCGTCGACGTGGGCGACACGGTGGCATTGCACGTCGACAGCGGGGCCCTCGAGGACAGGCGCCGACAGCGGCAATTCGGCGAAGCGACTGCCTCGGTGTCCCTTGGCCGCGCCCTGCTGCGCGCCGCCGACCGGATCGACGGCACCTTCGCAGACGCCCCCGATGACAGCGACCTCACACTCGCCCAGGCATCGGCGTGGAACTCGTACGCCTACGCCCGGCTCTCACGGCTCGGACTGGCCGTGGTGCAGCAACGAGCGCGCTACGACTTCCGCAATCGCCACGGATTCACCGACGCCGTCGACGCCGCCTTCGACCGGATCTGGTCGGAGCCGTCGTTCACCTGGGAGCAGCTGTCGGCACTCTCCGACTCGCTGTCGGCGGGGCGCAGCGCATGACACCCGCCGATCTCACTGGAGTGACCACACGCACGATCGGCGTGCGCGGCATCGAACTCGTCGTCCACGAGGCCGGCGACCCATCGCAGCCCACCGTGCTCCTCAGCCACGGATTCCCCGAGCTCGCCCACAGCTGGCGCCACCAGTTCGCGCCGCTCGTGGCAGCCGGGTTCCACGTCGTGGCACCCGACCAGCGCGGCTACGGACACTCGTCGGCACCACGGCAGGTTGATGCGTACGGCATCGACCACCTTGCCGGCGACCTGTTCGCGCTGCTCGACCACTACGGCAAGGAGCAGGCGATCCTCGTCGGGCACGACTGGGGGAGCATCATCGTGTGGCAGGCCGCCCTGCTGCAGCCCGAGCGTGTCCGTGCCGTCGTCGGCGTGAGCGTGCCGTACGTCGAGTGGCCGGCCCCACCCACCCAGCTGATGCAGATGGTGTACGGCGACCGCTTCTTCTACATCCTCTACTTCCAGCAGGTCGGGCCGCCCGAGGCCGAGCTCGAGGCCGATCCGCGTCACACGATGGCGAGCGTGCTGTACGCCGCATCGGGTCACGCCAGCGCCGGCCGCCAGCCGCCAGCCGAGCTACCGCCGATGGACGGCACCGGCTTTCTCACCATGATGGACGCACCGCCAGCGCCGCCATACCCGGGCCCTGAGGGCGACTGGCTGACCGCCGACGACCTCGACCTGTATGCGGCCGAGTTCGCGCACAGCGGCTTCTTCGGCCCCGTCAGCTACTACCGCAACCTCGATGCGAACGCAGCGCGCCTCGCCGGACTCTCGGCGAGCAGGCTGCAGATGCCGACGTACTTCGTCACCGGCGAGGATGATGTGGTGCGCCTGATGGATCCGACCGGTCCCGAACGGATGCGCAGCCTGCTGCCCGGCTATCGCGGCGAGACGATCATCCCCGGATCGGGGCACTGGGTGCAGCAGGAGACACCGGCCGCATTCAACGACGCGCTGCTGGGCTTCATCGGCTCGCTCTGATCGCCGGTGCCGACCGCTCGCCGTCAGCGCAGGTCGTGGGCGCTCGGCCCGTCCCACAGGTCGATGTCGGGAGGCCCGCTCAGGAGTCCCGCGCACCCCTCGGCCATCTCGACCATCGACGGGCTGTCGAAGTGGCGGCGCTGGGCCTCGTAGGAGTCCCACTTCTCGATCAGCAGGTAGCGGCCGGGGACTGTCACCGAGGCGCACAGGTCGACGTTTCGACACCCAGGTTCCATGCGGGTGAGCACCACATACTTGGCGAGCACGCCGAGCAGCGCAGCCGGGTCGGCCGCCTCGAAGCGCATCGTCACCACCGCCAGTTCGACCGGCCCGGCGTCGGCGGGAGGGGCTCCGGCGGGCGGCCCGCTCGCTGCCGCTGAGCCGCTCGCTGCCGGCTCGATTCCCGCCCCCGCCATGGGCCGGACACTAGTTCGGCAGGTGGCGGATGAATCTGTGGACGGCGAGTGGCGACCCTTGACCAAGTGGGTATCGTGACCCAATCTCGGGGTGTCGCCCTAGGCCTTCAGCAGTTCTCAAGAGGAGCAGACGTGGCGAAAGATCGTGTTGAGCGGGACGAAGAAGACCTTGTTCGGCTCTATCTCAGCGACATCGGCCAGTACACGCTGCTGACCAAGGACGACGAGGTCCGTCTCGCCAAGCAGATCGAGGTCGGCAAGGCCGCCGCCGCCGACCTTGCTGGCGCCACCGGCCTCACTCCTGCCAAGAAGCGCGAACTCCGCAAGGCCCAGCGCGATGGCGAGGAAGCCGAGCGGGCCTTCGTACAGAGCAACCTGCGTCTCGTCGTCAGCATCGCCAAGAAGTACCAGGCCAGCGGCCTGCCGCTGCTCGACCTCATCCAGGAGGGCAACCTCGGCCTGATGCACGCCGTCGAGAAGTTCGACTGGCGCAAGGGCTTCAAGTTCTCCACCTACGCCACGTGGTGGATCCGCCAGGCCATCACCCGCGGCATCGCCAATACCGGCCGCACCATCCGCCTTCCAGTACATGCCGGCGACACGCTGGCCCGGCTGCAGAAGGCCCGCGGCCGCCTCGAGCTGAAGCTCGGCCGACCGGCGACGCTCAGCGAGCTCGCCAAGGAAGTCGAGATGCCCGAGGACAAGGTGACCGAGGCGCTTCGCTTCGCTGCCGAGCCGCTGTCGCTCAGCGAGCCGCTCCGCGAGGATGGCGATGCCGAACTCGGCGACGTCGTCGAGGACCGCAGCGCCGAGAGTCCCTTCGAGGTGGCTGCAACCGCCCTGCTGCCCGAGGAGATCGCCCGCCTGCTGGCGCCGCTCGACGAGCGCGAGCGCGAGATCCTCAAGCTCCGCTTCGGACTCGACCGCGGCGAGCCGCGCACGCTCGAAGAAGTCGGCGAGCACTTCAACCTCACCCGCGAGCGCATCCGCCAGATCGAGGCGCGTGCAATGAGCAAGCTGCGGCACCCGTCGTCCGACACCGGTGCACGCGACCTGCTCGCGGTCTGAGCCGGCCGCGCTCCCCCGGTTGCACCGATCCCCCTCCCGAGGCTGACGCCGTCCGATGGACCTCATCGACCTGATGCCGATGTCGATGTCGTTCAAGGTGGTCACCACCATCGAGGTCGACGACGAGGCAGAGATTCCCACCGGATTCACCGGACGCGTAAAACGCCGCGACCGTGGGCACGTCGCCTATGTCGCCTGGTATGCCGATGGCCTGCTGCATGATCCCGGCCGCAGCCATCCGGCCTACCGCCGGTTCCGTCCCGATGGCCGGCTGAAGTACGAGCTGTACTACCGACGCGGTGAACTGCACGATCCCTCGCCCACGGTGCCCGCCGTGCGCGGCTACTTCGCCGATGGCGCCGTGCACTACGAGGAGCGCTACCAGGCCGGTCGTCGCCACGACGCTGCCGATGGCACCGCGGCGATCCGGAAGTGGCGAAGCGACGGCACCCTGCGCCACGAGCTGCGCTACTCGAACGGCCAGCGCCTCGCCACCTGAGTCGACTGCGACCGGCACCGGCACCGCAGGCCGCATCCCGCACGGCGGCGCACGCCTACCATCACGAGCGTGGCACGCATCGTCTTCGTCGGCGCCGGCAGCACCGTCTTCGCCCGGAACCTGATCGGCGACATCCTCTCGTTCCCCGAACTGGCAGACAGCGAACTCGTGCTGCACGACATCGACGAGGTGCGGCTGGCGACGAGCGACACCGTCGCCAGGCGGATCGCCGATGCACTCGGAGTGCGCCCGGTGATCGAGTCGACCACCGACCGGCATCGGGCACTCGACGGGGCCGACTATGTGATCAGCATGTTCCAGGTGGGCGGGTATCACCCTGCAACCACGATCGACTTCGAGGTGCCCAAGCGATACGGGCTGCGTCAGACAATCGGCGACACCCTTGGCATCGGCGGCATCATGCGCGGCCTGCGCACCGTGCCGGTGATGGCAGCGATGTGCCGTGAGATGGAGTCGCTGTGTCCCGATGCGCTGCATCTCAACTATGTGAATCCGATGGCGATCAACTGCTGGGCGCTCAGTCGGCTCACCAGCGTCACCACTGTTGGCCTGTGCCACAGCGTGCAGGGCACTGCCGAGCAGCTGTGCTCCGACCTCGGAATTGCGGTCGACGAGGTGCAGTACCTGGCAGCCGGCATCAACCACATGGCCTTCTATCTGCACTTCGAGCGTGACGGCATCGATCTGATGCCCCTGTTGCTCGAGGTTGCACAGGGTGGCGCCGATCCGCGGCGGCCGATGGGTTCGATCACGATGGCCGACCGCGTGCGCTACGAGATACTGCGTCGCACCGGCTACTTCGTCACTGAGTCGAGTGAGCATTTCAGCGAGTACACACCCTGGTTCATCAAGCGCGATCGGCCTGATCTCATCGAGTGCTTCGACATACCGCTCGACGAGTACCCGCGACGCTGCGAGGAGCAGATCGCTGGTTGGGAGGCGCTGCGCGAGCGACTCGAGCGCGACGACCGGCCGATCAGCGTGCGACGCAGCCACGAGTTCGGCTCGGGCATCATCCACTCGATCGAGACAGGCACCCCGCGTGTGATCTACGGCAACGTGCCGAACGAGGGCCTCATCGACAACCTTCCGCAGGGCTGCTGTGTCGAGGTGCCGTGCACCGTGAACGCCGACGGGGTGACGCCAACCGCAGTCGGCGCATTGCCCCCACATCTCGCTGCCCTTATCCAGACCAACGTGAACGTGCAGGCTCTCACTGTGGAGGCGCTGGTCACCGGTCGCCGCGACCACGTGTACCACGCCGCGATGCTGGATCCGCATACCGCGGCCGAACTCGACCTCACCGCCATCTGGTCGCTCGTCGACGACCTGCTCGAGGCCCACGGCGACGCCATCCCCGCTTCGCTCCGCCGCTGACCGCAGCCACCACAGGCACCAGCGGCAGTCGTCTCGGCAGTCCTGCCGTCACCGGCCATGCGTGACGTGTGCTCGAGTGCCCGACGTGGGCCGCACGCGCCCGGCTGCTCGCGACTCGCCGATCAGGCGGCGCACCGCAGCACTACAGTGCCGTCGTGCACGACCCTGCGCCGATGACGGCGAGCCGCTGGTCGCTGCGCCGCTACAACGACCGCATCCGCGGCAGCGGCCACATCGACGAGCTCGACGGCCTGCGCGCCCTCGCAGTGGTGCCGGTGATCGCACTCCACTTCGGTGCTGCCGTCGACGGCGGGGCAGGCGTCACCGTGTTCTTCGCTCTGTCGGGCTACATCGTCACGACGCTGCTGCTCGATGAGCGGACGAGGACCGGCGGCATCGGCATTCGCGCCTTCTACGTGCGGCGGGCGCGGCGGCTCGTGCCGGCGGCGAGCCTCGTGGTCGCAGCAACGGTCGCCTACGGCGCCATCGACGGGAGGCCGCCGATCACGCGCGAGGCGATCGCTGCGCTCACTTACTGGGCCAATTTCGAGCGCCTCACCCAGCAGTTCACCTACGGGCTCGCCAGCTATGCGCCGCTTGAGCACTTCTGGTCGCTGGCCATCGAGGAGCAGTTCTATCTCGTGCTGCCGCTGCTGCTTGCGGTGACCATGCGACGCGGCCGGTCGACACCGGTGGCGGTGTGCGCGATCCTCGCGAGCGCATCCGCTGTCTTCGCCCTGGCCACCGCCGACCAGGCGCGCATGTACTTCCACACGGGCACTCGCGCCTGCGAGCTGCTCGTAGGCGTGTTGCTCGCCCTGCTGCGCATTCGCCTTCCGCAGTGGGCCGGTGCAGCGGGCCTCGCCGCGCTCATCGCCGTGTTCGCAGAGGTGATCTCGCCGCCGTATGTGGTGGTCGCCCTGCTGGCGTGCGCGGTGATCGCCGGACGGCCGCGCCTGCTCGCCGCAGCCCCCTTCGTCACGATCGGTGCCTACAGCTACTCGCTCTACCTGTGGCATCCGCTCGCAGCGCTGATTGCGCAGAGCCTGCCGCTCCGAATCGTGCTCACCGCAGCGCTGGCCATCGCGTCGTTCCACCTTGTTGAACGACCTGTCCGGCGGACCCTCGCTCCCCGTCGCGCTGCGATCACCACCGCGGGACTCAGTCTCGGCGCCGCGTCGCTGGCGCTCGGACTGGCCATCGTGCACTCGCCCGTGGCGCCTACCTTTGCCCAGGACGAGTTGGTGAGGGCGCTCGGCTCGACCAGCCTCCCGCTCGACGACGTTCGCGATCCGCTCGTCGAAAACGGCACCGGCAGCAGCCCGTCGTCGACAGCCGCGCTCGAACCAGTTCCCGTGCGGCTCTCTGGAGTCGGTGACTCGACACAGATGTTCGCCAGCGCTACGTGGCGTGCGTGGGCCGACCTGCATCCTGCAGAGCTCACCTGGGTGATGCCGCCAGACGAGATCCTCCCATGGACGTCTGGTGCCGACTCGTGGATACGCGAGGTCGCTCCGGGCGCCGGACTGGCGCTTCCGCTCGACGGACCGCAAGGCGGCCTTGATCGCCAGGGGTGCCCGCTGATCCACGACCTGCCCGTGCGACCGGACGACTCGTGGGACTTCTTCGACAGCGCAGAACTGCACTCACCGACGCCCGAGTCCAGCTGCGACTGGAACAGGTGGGTGCCGAGTGCCCTCGCGCAGATGGACGTCGATGTGCTCGTGGCCACGTGGGGTGGCACGGTGACGTGGCAGTACCAACTTGCCGATGGGTCAGTGGGTGAGCTTGGCGTGCCGGCATTCGATGTGGCGCTCGTCGAGCGAATGGCGACATTCGAGCGGATGGCTGCTGCGTTCGGCACCAGGGTGCTCTGGCTGACCTACGACCTGCAGAGCGACAGCGACGACGACGAGCGTCGCCTCATTGCGGCCGAGGACCGGTTCGCCGAACTCGTGATGGATCGGCCATGCGCCTTCGATCTGCGCAGCGTGGTGAGGTCGACCACCGCCGTCGACTGGTATCAGGACGGCTACCACTTCACCGTCGACGGCGCGCTCCGCGCCCTGCAGGAGATCATGCCCAGTATCAGGGAGTGCGCCCTCACCGGCCGCACCACCCGAGCCACCAGCTCGCTCGACTGAACGAAGTCGGGCCGAACACCGGCACCAACAGAGAGCGCAATGGCGGAGGTGGACGGGAATCGAACCCGCCGGACAGGGGTCTCCTGTCCCGACCGCTTTGAAGGCGGCGGCACCCACCAGGCGTGCGGACACCTCCGATGGGCACCCTAGTCAGGTGCAGGGCCGCCAGCACCACGGCCGACGGTCGCA
>JBEGVK010000227.1:0-10368 GCA_041178405.1 Actinomycetota bacterium
CGGCGGTGAACACCATCAGGTACTTGATGCCCATCTTCTGCAGCATCGGCACTCCGACAGATGCATCGTTGTCGACGTAGCGCAACTCGCGGACCGGGTTGCTGCTGTTCTTGCTCATCGCAGCTGCGGCGAGGAAGTGGTACGGAGTTGATCCCGATGCCTCGAAGAACAGGCCCTCCGAGCTGCCGATGCACCCATCCGTCCAGTGCGGCAGCAGCATCAGCGCCATGGTGGTGCCGTATGCCCCGTTCTCGGAGTTGTTCTCCCAGAGCGCGCGACCGCATCCACGGGTATCGCCAAGCTCCGACATCGCCAGCACGAGCGAGCGGTACTCGCCATATGCCGGGCGACCCTCGTAGCCGAGGAAGTTGTAGCGCGTCCATCCGTCAGCGAGCGCGTCGCTGGACGTGGGTGTGAGCGAGACGATGTCCCAGTTGCCGATACCCCACGAGTACACGGCCTTGCCGTTCTTCGTGACGGTCTCGGCTCCTGGCATCTCGCGGAACGAGAACAGTTGCACCACGGTGACCACGAGCGTCACCACAACGGCAGTCGCAATGCCGGTATTGAGCAGGGTGCGGCCGGACGGCTCGCGCAGCGTCGCAGCCCTGACGATGAAGTTCGCCGTCTCTGCAATGCCCACCATCATCAGCAGCAGGCGCAGCACGTACAGGAACGGCAGCAGCCGCGGGTTCCAGAGCAGTCCAATCACCGGGAGGCTGTCGCGGGCGAGGTAGGTGGCTCCCATCAGGCCGATGCATGCGACGCCGAGGAACGCGCCGTTCAGGTGGCGCCGCACGATGCTGGCGACGAAACCGATGATGGCGAATCCGCTCACCAGCAGGTCGAAGAAGACCGGCCACGGGAAGAACATGTCCCAGAAGCTGTCATCGCCGCCCGACGGGCGGAAGCCGTACTTCATGTCGGTCATGTAGTGCGTGCTGCTGGCGAACGGCAGGAACCAGAACATCACCAGCAACGCCGCCGTGCCAAGGGTGGTGATGCCGTACTTGAACCGCGTGCGGTCCATCCAGATCGCCCACATCAGCACCAGCAGGAACGGCCACACCAGCAGCACGAGGCCGTGCGACAGCATCGCCACGGCGATGACGACTGCAGCACGCACTCGATAGCGGCCCGTCTCGAGTCCGTTGGCGAACAGGCCGAGGCCGAGGATGCCGAGCGATAGCGCGATCGAGAACGAGAACTCGCCCGCCATCGTGCTCTTGATGTTGCCGCCGTAGATGCTGAAGCTCTCGTCGAAGAGGAATAGCAGTCCGGCGAGCGCCATCAGCTCGGGCATCGGGTACCGGAACCTCGCCAGTCGGCCGAACGCCCAGCAGCACCACGGCATGGCGAGGATTCCCGAGACGACCACCAGTTTGAATGCGATGCCGTATGGAAGCAGCAGGTTGAGCGCCACGATCAGCAGCGCTGGCGGCAGCATGTAGAACCGGTAGATGGGCAGGCCGTTGTACCAGTAGTTGCTCCAGCCGCTCAGCTGGAAGTTGGGCAGGAGGTGATCTCGCAGGTAGGCGGGGCCCATCACGTGCGCGCCCATGTCGCCGCCGGTGGGCGTGTTGTTCTGCAGCACCAGGTCGATGTGCACCACTTTCAGCAGCACCACGGTGCTGCCGAGGAGGATGACGAGCGCCGTGAAGTACTGCACGAGTCGCTCGGTGGTCCACGGTCGATCGAGCCACGCCCTCGGCCGCCGCAGCGGCCACGGGACTCGCGCGGGCGCGTCGGCGGAATCGGCGTCGATCGGGAGACTCATGGCGTGGGGCATTGTTCCACGGACGGTCCCGCTCGCCCAGTCATCATCGGCATGTCAGCGTGCGACCAGGACGAGTCCGGCGGCGTTGAAGGCCACGTGTGCAAGGACGCTCGCTCCCAGCCTGCCGGTGAGCAGCAGCCCGGCACCGAACACGAGCCCGGCGACGAGCAGTCCGGGCAGCTCGACTGCCTGCAGGTGGATCCCGGCGAAGAGGGCAGCGCCGATCGCCCACGCCGCAGTCCGGCCGAAGCGACCCGCCAGCGAGCGCTGCAGCAGGCCTCGGTAGACGATCTCCTCCACCAGCGGGGCGCCGACGACCACGACCAGCACCAGCAGTACCGCCCCGCTGCCGCTCGCCGACTCCCATAGCTCGCGTGCGCGGCGCTCTATCTCGTCGGCATCGAAGGTCGCCGGCCAGACGGCGCGCAGCGGGACGTACACGAGGGGAACCAGGCCGAGCTGGGCCACCACACCGGCTGGGATGCCGAGCAGGTCGATGGGCCGCACCCGCAATCCGATGTCGGTGGCGAAGCGGCCCGATCCGTGTCGCCGCACGAGGTACACCGTGACCGCCAGCAGCGCCACCCACTGGATGCCGGCGGAGAGCGCCAGCAGTGTGGGCGTGGTACCCGCAGTGGGATCTGCCGCCAGCAGCAGTGCCGTGGCGAACAGGCCACTGCCGACCCAGGCCGCAAGCCAGCCCGTGACGGCCTCGCCAAGCGGGACGGCAACTGGCGCGGCGCCGTCGTGCGCCCCTGTCATGGTGCGGGTCAGCCGGCGAGCAGCCGAGACCCGGCGGCGACGAGCTCGCGGCGAGTGCGCCGGTCTTCGAGCCGCCATCCATTGGGCACCGACAGGCGGCCGGTGTGGCGCTCGCACAGGTCGTAGCTGTGCGGATCGCGGTCGCTCGCCAGGTCTTCCAGCCATGCGACCGACCTCGCGTACTGGTACGAGAGCGTGGCGGTGGCGGGCAGGGCGCACCCGGTGCGGGAACACTGACGGCTCATGTGCAAAACGGTACGACACCCCGCGCGACCGGTGGTGGATACCAATGGTGCAGCGCACGAGGGGCGCGCCGTTGCACCCCCACCGTAGAATCCGGCACATGAGCAACCTTCCCCCGCCTCCTCCCCCGCCTCCCCCCGGGCGTGGGCAGCAGCCCGGCCCGCAGCCAGGCGGCCGACGTGCATCGGGATGGCCGCGCTGGGCGGTGCCCGTCGTCCTGGCCGTCCTGCTCGGCACCATCGCCGTCAATCAGTTGTGGCCGAGTCCCGAGGCCAACGAACTGAGCTACACCGAGTTCATCTCGTCAGTGGAGAACGATCTCGTCAAGGAGTTCACCCTCACGAACGGCTCCAACACCATCGAGGGCGAACTCACCGACGGCAAGCGCTTCACCACCACCGTCCGCGACAACTTCCCCGACGAGAGCGAGCGCGCCCTGCTCGACACGCACAGCGTCGACTGGAGCAGCTCGACCCCGCCGAGCAACTGGCTCCTCAGCCTCCTCAGCCTCCTCCTGCCGTTCGCGCTCATCATCGGCTTCCTCGTCTGGATGAACCGGCGGGCTTCCGGCCAGATGGGCAACGTCATGTCGATCGGCCGCAGCCGCGCCAAGGCGTACTCGGCAGACAAGCCCTCCACCACGTTCGCCGACATCGCCGGCTACGAGGGCGTGAAGCTCGAGATCACCGAGGTCGTCGACTTCCTGAAGATGCCCGAGCGCTTCCGCGAGATCGGCGCCCGCGTGCCCAAGGGAATCCTGCTCGTCGGCCCGCCCGGCACCGGCAAGACCCTGCTGGCGCGGGCCGTCGCCGGCGAGGCCGGTGTCGGCTTCCTCAGCGTCACCGGCTCCGACTTCATGGAGATGTTCGTCGGCGTCGGGGCAAGCCGCGTCCGCGACCTCTTCCAGCAGGCACGCAAGCTCGGCCGGGCCATCATCTTCATCGACGAGATCGACTCGATCGGCCGCAAGCGCGGCGCCGGTCTCGGCGGCGGCCACGACGAGCGCGAGCAGACGCTCAATCAGATGCTCGCCGAGATGGACGGCTTCGAGACGAGCGAGGGAATCGTCATCCTCGCCGCCACCAACCGTCCCGACATCCTCGACCCGGCCCTCCTGCGCCCGGGCCGCTTCGACCGCCAGATCGTGGTGCCGCTGCCCGAGTTCGAGGAGCGCCACGCGATCCTCAAGGTGCACAGCCGCGACAAGCGCATGGGCGCCGACGTCGACCTCGAGACGATGGCGCGCGCCACGCCAGGCATGAGCGGTGCCGACCTGGCCAATCTCGTCAACGAGGCAGCACTCTTCGCCGTACGCCGCGGCAGCAAGCAGGTCGAGCGCATCGACTTCGAGAACGCGCGAGACCGTGTCGTGATGGGTGCCCGGCGCGAGAGCCTCGTGCTCACCGCCGAGGAGCGCCGCGCCACGGCGATCCACGAGGGCGGCCACGCCATCCTCACGGTGGTGCTGCCGAACGCCGACCCATTGCACAAGGTGACGATCCTCCCGAGAGGAATGGCCCTCGGCGTCACGTGGAGCCTTCCCGAGGAGCGGCACACCTACTCGAAGGACTATTTCGAGGACGTCATCTGCCGCGCAATGGGCGGCCGCGTGGCCGAGAAGATCGTCTTCGGACACCTCAACTCGGGTGCGGCCAACGACCTCGAGCAGGCCACCAGCATTGCCCGGCGCATGGTGCGCGAATGGGGCATGAGCGCAGCTGTCGGGCCGATGGCATGGCACAGCCAGCAGCAGGTGTTCCTCGGCGAGGACCTCATGACCCAGGGCCGCGAGTACAGCGACGACACCGCCCGCCTCATCGACGGCGAGATCTCCCGCATCCTCCACGAGCAGGAGCAGCGGGCCACCGAGATGCTCACGCGCCACCGCGCTGCGCTGGATGCCGTCGCCGAGGCGCTGCTCGAGCGCGAGACCATCGACGGCGCCGACGTGGCCCGCATCGTCCAAGAGCAGATGGGCGAGGCGCCCGCTTCGACACCGGCCTAGTCGGACCCACAGCTCCGGTCGGCCGGCAGCGAGCCCGGCGTGCGAGCCTCGGCGACCGCTGCCCACAGGTCGGTCGCCGTCACCGGGCCGGCAAACCCAGCGTGCACCACGCCCTCGGCGTCGGCGACTGCAACGATCGGCACCGCCTGAATGTCGTACTTGGCGTGCAGCGCCCGCGAGGCGCCGAATTCGACGTCGACCACCGCCACCTCTGCGCTCTCCAGCACCTGCGCCTTGCGCACCACGTCGGCGCAGGTATGGCATGACGCCGACGAGAAGACGATGACGGCCCACGGACTGCCGGGAGCGAAGTCGGCCCGGTCGACCTGCGCCGGCACCGCCGCCGTCGGCTGCGTCGGTGCCGCCACCGGGCGGCGGCGCTGCAGGACGAGGCCGACGCCGACGGATCCCACCACCACCGCCACGGCAACGGCCAACTGCATCATGGGCGCATCTTCGCGCCGGTCAGCCCGGGAGGGCGAGCGAGCCGCTACGTCCGAGGCGATCGGCGGCCCGGGGCAGCGACCGCTCGACGATGATCCGGTTGGTCGACTCGACGATGAGCGGCAATCCGAGCGCAGCCACGTCGTCGGGGATGTCGATGGCGATCACTCCCGATGCCGGCAGCTCGATGTCCTCGAGGCCCGGGATCGGCTGTTCTCCGCCCGGACCGATGGACTTCACAGTGACGGTGCCGTCGACGAAGTCGAGATTGGCGACGATCAGCATCTGCGACACCGGCTCTGATGTGCCGATGGCCATGCTCCAGCGCATGTACCCGAGGAACACCTGTGGGGCACCGAGCGAGACGGCGGTCACCACGCCTGTGTCGCCGGTGGTGCGAGTGATGCCGCGCTCCACCACGATCCCCGCCTCACTCTGCGTGCTGAATGTGAGGTAGTGACGGCCCTCGGGCATGTTCTCGAATTCCTTCGTCGTGAACGAGACCACCTGGCCGGCGGGCACGACGTCTGAGCGGATCGGCACGAAGTCGTTCGGCGCATCGGTGATGCCAAGCACGGCGACGTCGACAGTGACATCGCGATCACCGGGGTTGTAGATGCTGTAACGCTCGAAGGCCACTGAGTCGGACTTCTCGCCGTCGGCGAACCACCACTCGGGCGACGCGGCGGGCGCCGCCAGCGTGAGTGAGAAGCCGCGGCGCTCACCGACGTAGCGCTGCGCACGCGCCACCACGATGCGCCCACGCGATGCCCTGATGTCGGCGGCGAGGATGGCCTCGTCCTTGGGCATGAATTCCTCCGACACCACGCGGATCGACCGCCCCTGCACCGGCATGCCCTGGAGTTCCTGCGGCGATCGACGAGCATCGCGGCTGGCAAATGTGATGTCGACGATGGCGATGTCGGGATACGGGTTGACGATGATGAGGTCTTCGTTGCTGTCGTTCAGCGTGTAGTTGTCGGCGAGGAACCATTCGTCGGATGTCGAGTTCGAGCACGGGCTCACCGCACTGCCGTCGGCATGATCGGCGCGCTGCTCGACGAATCCCCCGCCACCAGCGATCTCCACCATCGCCGCCACGTAGTCGCCGTCGGGCTGCACAGTTGCGAGATTCACCTCAGAGGTCGAACGTGCCTCGACCTGCACCTCCTGCTCGATCGGCAGCACGCCCTCCTCGGTGGTGAACACCGTCACGAGCGCATCGAGCGGGGTGTCGCCCGGATTCGCCACGACCACGACGCCACCAAGGCCGCGATCGCCCACGCCTCGGTCGACCATCGGCACGCCTGCGCAGAACCATGTGGCACTCAGCAGGTCGCGTGCCGGCACATAGGGCGGCGACGGGGCCGCTGGCGCGGCGAATGTCGGCAGTTCGGCGAGTTCCCCGCCGCGAGTTGCGAGGGCGGCGCCGGCGCCGATCGCCGGCAGCAGCACGACCGCAGCAAGCATCACCGAGCGGCGGCGGATCGGCAGGCGCCTCATCTGGGGACTCCTTCGCCGTCGGCCTCATCGTCATCGTCGTCGTCCCACGACAGGTCGGCGACCGGCGCCACCACCGCAGACCCGAAGGCGGTACGGAGTGCGGCGGCCTCGTCGGCGGCGAGTTCGGTCGGCGCCGCCTCGGTCTCCTCGTCGCGTGTGAGGAACGCCAGCCACCTGCCCGTCTCGGCTCTCGATGCGGCGATGCCGAGCACCGCCCACAACAGCGTCCACACGACGAGCCACAGCGAGCGCAACAGGCTGGCGTCGTACTGCAGTCTTGCCGGCCCGCCAGCCGCGACATCCCACGCCATGCCCGAGCCGAACGAGCGCCGGGGTTCGACCTCAGTGCCAGACACCTCGAGCGACCATCGCTTATCGAAGGGAACCGCCACGTGCAGCGTGCCCGCCGGAAGTTCGCCGCTCACCGGACCGCGTAGCTGCCCTCCGGCGGCGAAGGGCACCGCTCCGAACAGGTCGACACGCGTGCCGGCTTCGTCGCCGGCCAGCGCGCTGGCCTCGGCGCCGGTGGGCGTCAGCACGGCGCGGACCGGTGCATAGGCGCTGTTCTCGAACACCAGGTAGTTCGGCGGACTGGTGAGCGGCGACGCAAGATCGAGCTGATCGTCGAGCACCTCGACAAGGCCCACCGGAGGCGGCACGGGCGCATCGAGCGTGCCGTTGAAACCGTCGGCAATCGGAACCACCACATACCTGATGGCAAAGGGTGCGAGCAGTCGCCCGCCGCGCAATGTGTCGCCGTCGGCTATCCGGCGCAGTGCATCGGCCACCTCGCGCTCTGCAGCCGTGGGGCGCCCCGGCCATCGATCGGCGATGGTGATGTGATCGTCGTCGGTGATGGCGTAGCCGATGCCGGGCGAGTACTCCCACGCTGCCACGGGCAGCACGCGTGGATCGCCGACCCAGAGGATCCGGTAGTCGCCCGACGGCGGGTCGACGGCGAACTCACCGAGCACCGAGACCAGCGTGCGACGCGGCATGTTCCACGCTCCGTCACCCGCAGCGACGATCCCCGGTACGACGCCCACCACCACAGCGGCGGCACTGAGCACTCCCACCGGCTGACGCCATCCGAATGAGCCGCCCAGCACGTCGGTCTCGAACGACGCTGCGAGGCATGCGGCGCTCACGGCGGCAGCGAGCGCCACGGGTGCCAGCAACACTCCAACCGAGGGCATCGCAATCGGCAGCGCATCGCGATCGACGAGTACTGCCAGGGCGCCGAACACCGCAGCGACCGCTGCGCTACGCGCTGCCCAGGCAAAGCGCCATGATCGGGCGACCAGTGGTGCCGCCAGCACCGGCAGGTGTAGCGCAACGGCGAGGATTGCCAGCGATCCCTCACCGACGTCGAACGACGCAAGTCGTCGCAGTCCGAGCCCAGGCGCCCCATCGGCGGGCACGCCCACGACCGCTTGCCATCCGCCGCCACCGAGCAGGCTCAGCGACCACGGGAGGTTCATGACAAACGCGACGGCGACCGCCACGGCCGAGCCGCCGATCCACGCAAGAGCAGCGCGCGGTCGGGTTCCCACGCCCATCGTCACGATGCCGATCACGGCACCCAGCACCAGCACGACGAGCGCCACCACGGGCGCCATCGCCGACGCCACGGCGATCAGGATCGACAGTTGCGCAACGGCGCGGACACGACGCCGTCGCCCTGGTCGCGCCACGCCATCAGCATCGCCACTCGCAGCCACATAGGGGTCGAGGCCGCTCAGCCGGCGGAGCAGGTGCACCGACCACGGCACCGTCGCGTACACGATGAGCGCAGTCCACTGTCCCGCCGACAGCAGGTGCGCAGGCAGTGGCACGGCGGCGTAGACGGCGAGCATCACGAGCCGAGCCCGTGGCGACGGGAACATCGAGCCGAGCCGGTACGCGCCCCACACCCCGGCCAGGTACAGGCCGGCGATGCACAGCGTGTGGAGCAGGCCCATGTTGAACAGCGTCGCCGCGCTGGCCACAGCGATGAGACCGAGGCCAGTGGGGTTCGGCGTCGACCCGCCGAGTCCGTGGTCGGACCAGTTCGAGGCGAACTGAGACCACAGGTCGGTCGGGCTGTCGCCGAACTCGAGGAACTCGCCGAACCGCGGCACCCCCTGCGCAATCAGGTCTCTGCTGCCGAGGACGAGCACGAGAAGGACCGTCGCCCACGCCACCACCGGTGCGCTCCCTGCACGCTCACGCCACCTGCGCTCATTCGCCGCATCAGGGTCGACCGACCGGTGGATCCGTCCGCGCATCGTCGCGGCGAGCCGTGCACTGCCTCTGAGTTGCAGGCTGGCCACCTCGAGTTCGGGAACGGTCCGCAATGGCGCCACCTCACGACGGCGGGCGAGGATTGCGGGCAGCCGAGGCACCGCCCCGACGAGGGCCGATAGCAGCGCGCTGGCGCGTCGCAGACGTCCGGTCACCAGCGACAGCGCCGACTCGAGCAGGGTGACCACCGCAAGCTGCGGCAGCACCGTGCCTATCCGGCGCGAGCCGGTGAGCGATAGCACCGTGAAGATGCGATCACGCGCCGCGCGACCCTCTCTTGACGCGGCACCTCGCTGGGCGAGCTGCTCGCGATGGCGCGCCCGCGCCGATGGGACGACCACGACCCTGGCACCGCTGAGGTGCGCCCTCCAGCAGAGGTCGACGTCGTCACCGTCGTACTCGACGTCGGCGGAGAAGCCGCCGATCGACCGGAAGAGGTCGGCGCGCGCCATGAGACAGGCAGACGGCACTGCGAAGACATCACGCACTGCGTCGTGCTGCTCTTGATCGACTTCACCGGGCTCGACGATCGGGTCGACCTCGCCGAACCGATCGACTGCGTACCCGACGTGCTGCAGCACCGTCGGCTGTTCCCACTCGACGAGCTTGGGGCCGACGATGCCTGCATTCGATCGGTACATCTCCTCGACGAGGAGGCGGATCGAGGACGGCTCGAGCGCGACGTCGTCGTGCATGAAGCAGAACAGCCCGTGTGCGCCCTGCACCAGATCGAGCACGGCATTTGCTGCGGATCCGAAGCCGGGGTTGCCATCGACACCTCGCACGAATGCCCCGGGAACCGCAGCACGGATTCTCGTCGGCAGGTCTGACGGTGCCCCGGCAACGAGGAACAGGCACTTGAGGTTGGGGTAGTCCTGCGCTGCCAGGCCGGCCAGCACCTCGTCAAACCACTCGGCGGGCTCGTGCACCACCATCACGGCCACGACGCCCGGCACGGAGGGAGCGGTGGCGGCGTCCACGATGTGGAGACGTTAGCGGTCGGCCCCGAGCGCCGACCGTCACCTCCGCGTTGCCGCGCCGGCAACGCGCAACTACCGTGGCGATGTGCCGTCAGCGCAGTCGATTCCCCATGCCGCACGCGAACTCGGCTACATCGCAGTGGGATTCAGCGTGCTCGGGTTCCAGCGACTGCAGGTTCGCCGACGCGAACTCGAGCGAGCCGCCGCACCGGCTATTCGCTCCCTGACAGATGCACTGGGCGACATCGGCGAGCGCGCCGGGATACGGCTTCCCTGCGCGTCGAGTCGGTCTGGCCGTCAGGCCCAGTAGCCCGATACGTCAACGATGACGTGGGTGAACTGGTTCGAGTAGAGGCACCAGCGTCCCGACG
>JBEGVK010000228.1:0-2898 GCA_041178405.1 Actinomycetota bacterium
GCACCACCTCGGCCCCCATGTCGGCGAGCAGCATTGCCGCAAACGGCCCCGGCCCGATGCCGGCGATCTCGATGATTCGCGTCCCGCGAAGTGGTCCACTCATGGCAGTCGTTCTAGCCCACCGGCCACGGCAGCCCGAACTCCGACCGCGCGATCAGCAGGTCACGACAAGGGAGAACGAGGCATTCTCAGGCGTGCCGGTGCCGTCGTACGTGCCGACGTACATCCCTGACGGATCGAGACTCGGCAACGAGGTGACCATGTGCGCCGAGTAGTCACCGAAGATGCTGTGGGCGTCGTGGGTGGCCGTAGCAATGCAACTCGAGACGTCACGATCGAATACCACCTCGTACTGGCCCACATTTTCGAACCGGTAGACCTCGACAACGGATCGTGACGCTGCGAGCACCGAGCCGTCTGGGAAGACGCGCACCATCAGCGGACCCTCGTAGTAGCCCATGACATCCACCACGACGTGCGTGGTGGCAAAGGCGGCTCGGACGCTGAAGTCGAATGGGGCACAGCGGCCGATGTAGTCCGTCAGGTCACGGCAGATGCCGACCGTCGCCGCGTTGGCAATGTTGACTCCCTTGACGAAGTTCACGAGCGAGACGGAGGGCTGATCATCCCCGTAGGCCCACGCACGGAGATTCCCATTTCCCTGAGGACCCTTGGCCGTCACGTTCAGCACCAGTGCCGTGGCCGTTTCCGGACTGCCGCACCCAGCGGCAGAGCCCCCCTGTCCATCGAGCTCGCCGAAGGCCAGGAAGCTCCGGGTCGAGTTGGCTGTCATCAGGCCGCCCGCCAGCGACGTGTCGACGAGGCGACACGGCGTCAGGGAGTGATAGGTGCCGTTCTCCTCCGAGGTGGCGGGGAGCGACGGAATGACGACCTGACCAACATTGGCACCCGCCGCTGCCCGCTGGTACGTCAGCTGACGCGGACCGGTCCAGCCCGCTCGCTGAGCGTCAGGCTCCGCTCCAGCCGCCCCGACGACGAATGACAGCGCGAGCGCTGCCGCCGCCGATGCGACCCCGAGTGCACCTACCTGCTTCGAGAAGTTCATCATGCCTCCCAATGTGTACGACGCTGCGCCAGCGTCTCTTCGGCACATCAGAGCACGGGTGGATACGGCTCGACATAGGTCGTCTGACCTACCGGCACCACCGCTCCGCCACTTGCTCAGGCGCGGGACGTGTGGCTGCGGACGGCGTCGACGAGGACCGGCCAGAGCGGCTCGGGCAGGTCGTGGCCCATGTCGGCGACCAGCAGCAGGTGGGCACCATCGACCAGCTCGGCCGTTCGCGTGCCGCCACTCGGGCTGATCAGCGTGTCGTCGCGACCGTGGATCACCAGCGTGGGCACGCGCAGTTGCTGCAGCCCCGCCGTCCGCCTGCCGCTGGCGTAGATGGCCGCAAGTTGGCGGTTGGCGCCCTCCGGATAGAACGACCGGTCGTAGTCGCGTGCCGCGTTCCGGCGGTTGCGGGCGGCGTCGCCGTACTTCCGAGACGACCACACCAGCCACCGCGAGGACGACTCAATGTACGCCTCGCGGTCGACGGGCGGCGTCGCCAGCAGGGCCTCGATGGCTTCCGGTGTCGGCTGACCGACCTCCGGCTCGCCCGGCATGCTCATCACCGAGATGAGGCTGCGAACCCGTGTGGGGTGCTCGATCGCGAGGTGCTGGGCGATCATGCCGCCCATCGACGCACCCATCACGTGTGCCCGGTCGATGCCGAGGTGATCGAGCAGGCCGACTGCGTCGAGCGCCATGTCGCTGAGCGTGTATGGCACCGGCGGCACCGCCGCCTCGGCGAGTGCCGCTGCGATGACCGAGCCCACGTCGACCTCGACACCGTCGATCTTCGTGCTCAGACCGCAGTCTCGGTTGTCGAACCGGACGACGTGGAGGCCGCAGTTTGCGAGCAGCCGGCAGAACCCCTCGTCCCACGCCGTGAGCTGGGCAGTGAAGCCCATCACGAGGAGCAGCGTCGGATCGGATGCTGCGCCGAAGGTCTCGTATTCGATCTCGATGCCGGAGGACAGCACTGCGCGCGCCATCAGGCGAGGCTAGCCGTGGTTCGCTGTCCGGGCTGCCCCGCGTCGATGCGCGCTACGGTCGCGCCATGACCGTGTTCGGCGTCCACGTCGGCCTGCAGCACACCACCGCAGCCGAGTTGCGCTCGGTGTGGCGCCAGATCGAAGACATGGGGTACGGCTGGATCAGCGTCTGGGACCATTTCTACGGCGCCACCGGACGCCCCGAGGATGCGGCATGCCTCGAGGCAGTCGCCATGCATGCGGCACTGGCGTGCACCACCTCGCGGGTGCAGTGCGGGTCGCTCGTGTACAGCATCGGATACCGGCATCCGGCGGTGCTGGCGAAGGCAATCACCGCCATCGACCAGCTGAGCGGCGGCCGCGCCAACATGGGGATCGGCGCCGGCTGGGCCAAGGTCGAGTACGACGCATACGGCATCCCCTTCCCCGAGCCGAAGGTGCGTCTCGACCAGCTCGAGGAGGGCATCCAGGTGCTGCGCGGCCTGCTCCACGACGACGTGACGACATTCGACGGCACGTGGTTCACTCTGCGCGAGGCACGCAACGAGCCACGGCCCGTGCAGCGTCGAATTCCCATCTGGATCGGCGGCGGCGGCGAGAAGCGCACGCTGCGCATCGCTGCCCGCCATGCCGACGGATGGAACGTGCCGTTCGTGACGCCCGAGCAGTTCGCCCACAAGTGCGCAGTGCTCGACCAGCACTGCGCCGACCTCGGACGAGACCCGTCATCGGTCACCAAGTCGGTGAATCTCGGCCTTGCCTACACTGAGGAGAGCCTCGTCCAGCAGTTCGGCGGCATCGCCGACATGGTGCGCGGCGGCGTGCTTGGCGGCAGCG
>JBEGVK010000229.1:0-3653 GCA_041178405.1 Actinomycetota bacterium
AATCACCAGCACATCGGTCTCGCACACCATGTCGCGTTGCGACCGCCGGGTGAGGTCGAGCACGGTGGTGTCGAGTTCGCCGACGACGAACAGCGTCGGCGCGTCGACATCGCCGAGCCAGTCGGCGGCGAGATCCGGCCGGCCGCCCCGCGACACGATGGCACCGACGTGCTCTCCCCATTCGGCCGCAGCCGCCAGTGCTGCAGCTGCGCCGGTGCTCGCGCCGAGGTAGCCGAGTGGCAGCCGTGCCATCCCCTGCCGCTCGCGCAGCCAGTCGCTGGCACCCATCAGACGACGCAACAGCAGGTCGATGTCGAACACGTGCGAGCCCTCGTCGTACTCCGGCGGCGTGAGCAGGTCGAACAGCAGCGTCGCAATGCGGGCATCGTGCAGCACATCGGCGACGGCGCGGTTGCGCGGGCTCAGCCTGCTGCTCCCGCTGCCGTGGGCGAAGAGCACGACGCCGATCGGCGCAGCCGGTACGCGCAGATGCCCCTCGAGTCGAACGAGTCCGACTGCGATCTCGACCTCTTCATCGCGTGGCTCGACCACGTCTGCATGACCGGACATCGGTTTCCTCGTGCTCTCACGGTCGGCTGGCACCCGGGGTGGCATCGTCGTGCGGGCATGGTGTCCGCTGGCGTGGCGTGTCGCGAGGGCCGACCGGCCCCGAGGCCCACGCCACGTGGTGCGGCACCGGTGCCCGTCGGCACCGCCGGACTGGGTTGACAGGCCGGGGTGACAGGCCGTGTTGTTGGGCCGTGTTGTTAGGTTAACCTAACATTTCCACGTCGAACGGGGCCTCCATGTTCCAGACATTCCTCACCGGTCTTCGCGAAGCACTCGAGGCGGCGCTGATCATCGGCATTCTCGTCGCCTACCTGGTGCGCTCCGAGCGCCGCCACCTGCTGCGCGCCGTGTGGGCCGGCGGCGGCGTGGCAGTGGGACTCAGCCTCGTCGTGTACCTCACGCTGCTGTCGGCATCGGACTGGCTCGACGACGAGGCAGCCGAGGCATTCGCCGGCATCACGTCGATTCTCGCCGTGGCGCTCGTGACGTGGATGGTGTTCTGGATGCGGTCGCAGGCGCACATGATGAAGGCCGACCTGCAGGGCCGGCTCGACCGTGCCGCTGCAGTGGGAGCAGGCGCCGTGGCGCTCACCTCATTCCTCGCCGTCGGACGCGAGGGCCTCGAGACCGCACTGTTCCTGTCGGCGAATGATGGCGCCGTCGGCTCCGGAGTCGGTCCGCGACTCACCGCAGTGCTCGGCATCGGCACCGCCGTCGTCGTCGGCGTGCTGCTCTACCGCCGCGCCGTTGCCATCGACCTCGCCAAGTTCTTCAGGGTCACCGGCATCGCCCTCGTCGTGATCGCCGCCGGCGTTCTCGCCTATGGAGTGCATGAACTCCAGGAAGTCGGCGTGCTGCCGGGCGACGACACGCTGGCATGGAACCTGCAGTCATTCGACCGCGACGGCTGGTACGGGACGCTGCTCGAGGGCACGGTCAACTTCCGCCCAGCGATGTCGGTGCTCGAGGTGATCGCCTATGCGGCATATCTCGTTCCGGTGATGGCACTCTTCCTGCGGCCCGTTCGCCGGGTTGCGCACACACCGCAGCCCGTAGCCTGACGTCCATGTCACTCGGCCATCAGGGCGCCGCCATCCGCGTCGCTGGAATCGTCAAGCACTTCGGCGACGTCCGCGCGCTCGATGGCGTGTCGTTCGAGGTGGCCACCGGCACCGTGCTCGGCCTGCTCGGTCCGAACGGAGCAGGCAAGACCACCGCCGTGAGAGTGCTGAACACCGTGCTCCTTCCCGATGCGGGCAGGGCAGAGATCGCCGGATTCGACGTCGTCGACTCACCGCTCGAAGTGCGGCGGCGGATCGGTCTCGCCGGACAGTACGCAGCCGTCGACGAACACCTCACCGGCCGCGAGAACCTCCGCCTCATCGGCCGGCTCAGCCACCTGTCGAGACACGACGCAGCGGCTCGCGCCGACGAACTGCTGGCCGACTTCGCACTTACCGATGCCGCCGACCGCATGGCCAAGACGTACTCAGGCGGCATGCGCCGCCGACTCGACCTCGCTGCTGCGCTCGTTGCCCATCCCCCGGTGGTGCTGCTCGACGAGCCGACGACCGGGCTCGATCCCGCCAGCAGGCTCGACCTGTGGACAGTGATCGAGCAGCTCGTCGCCGACGGCACCACCGTGCTGCTCACGACGCAGTACCTCGAAGAGGCAGACCGCCTTGCCGATCGCATCGTCGTGATCGACCACGGTCACGTCGTCGCCGAGGGAACGCCGAACGAACTGAAGCGGCGCATCGGCGAGACGACGATCCACCTCACCTTCGCCGACGCCGCCGTCGCCGAGCGAGCGGTCACCGTGCTCGACGACCTGTCGGTCACCCGTCCGGTGGCCGATCCCCTCTCGATCAACGTGCCGCTGCTCGGGGGCCCGGCCCGTGTCCGCGACGTGCTGAACCGGCTCGGCGACGCCGGAGTCGAGGCCCGCAACATCGACCTGCATGCGCCCACGCTCGACGATGTCTTCCTTGCGCTCACGAGGAGCGGATCATGACGCTGCCCACTGCAGAGCCACGTGCCCGCATCAGGCCGGTGGCGCACAGCTCGATCGGCTGGGCGGTGCGCGACACGCTCGCCATGGCGCGGCGCAACCTCACCGGAATGGTGCGCGTGCCCACGGTGCTCGTCTTCAGCCTCGTGCAGCCGGTGATCTTTGTCTTCATGTTCCGCTATGTGTTCGGCGGTGCCATCAAGATTCCCGGCCGCGACTACGTCGACTTCCTGATGCCCGGCATCTTCGTCCAGACCGTCACATTCGGGGCCATCAACACGGCAATCGGTCTTGCCGAGGACAAGGGCAAGGGCCTGCTCGAACGGCTCCGCTCGCTGCCGATGTCGCGCGGCGCAGCGATGGGCGGCCGGGTGCTCGCCGACACCGTCCGCAACATCGTCATCATCACCGTGATGCTGCTCGTCGGATTTCTCGTCGGCTTCGACACCGGCACCAATGTGGCAATGGTGCTGCTGGGCATGGCGGTCCTCGTCTTCTTCGGCACCGCCCTGGCATGGCTGTTCGTCATCGTCGGCCTCACCGTCGCCAATGGCGAGGCTGCGCAGGCCGCCGCCTTTCCACTGCTCGCACCGCTCACCTTCGCGTCGAGTCTCTTCGTCGATCCGAGCTCGATGCCCGACTGGCTCGGCTGGTGGGCCGAGCGCCAGCCAGTCAGCATCACCGCCGAGGCGGTACGGGCGTGCATGCTCGGCGGGCCGACGGCCGGACCGGTGACATCGGCGCTGCTGTGGGCAGGCGGACTGAGTCTCGTGCTCGCTCCGATCGCCATCCGCCGCGCCCGCCGTCTCTGACCGGCGACCACACCATGTACCCGGTTGCCGGCGAGCGGTCCCCGATCGCGCCAGCACCCGTAGCCTTGCTCCAGTGAGCACGCGTGCGGGCCGGGCGGCGAACAGGGCGCTCCGGTCGGTGCTGGGGTTCACTGCGGCTCGAGTCGCGTCGAGCGACCGCCTGATGAGCGTCGTCTACGACCTGATGAACGAGACGAACTTCGCCGGGCTGGCAGAGCACGAGGAGATGCTCAGCGATGGCGTCCGCGTGCAGGCCTATC
>JBEGVK010000230.1:0-4194 GCA_041178405.1 Actinomycetota bacterium
TGCCGAACAGGCCGGAAGGGCGCACGAGGAGCACGACCACGATGGCAAGGAAGGCGACGCCGAGTTTCAGTTCCTGGCCGATCCACTCCTGGGCGTATCCCTGGGCGAGGTTCTCGACGACGCCGATGATGAGTCCGCCCGCGACGGCACCGCCGGGCGAGTCGAAGCCGCCCAGTGTTGCGGCGGCCGAGCCGTAGATGAAGACGGTGAACATGAGGCCAAGATTGACGTTGCTGTTGAGTCCTGCCATCACCACGCCGCCGACGGCGCCGATCGCGGCGGCAAGGCCCCAGCTGACCATCAGCACCACGTGGGTGCGGATGCCGGCGAGCTTGGCGCTCTCGGTGTTGCTCGCCACGGCGCGCATTGCCAGGCCGAACTTGGTGTGGTTGAAGAGCAGCCACATGAGGAACGAGATCGCCAGCACGAGGCCGAGAATGCCGATGCGCTCGATGCGGATGGAGGCCCCGAAGAAGTTGAACTGGTCGTCCGGATCCGACGGGAACAGGCTGGGGAAGCGCTGCTGGGTGCTGCCGACCGCAGAGCTCGGCAACTGCTGGCCGCCCCAGATCGCACCGGCGAGCCAGTTGAGGAAGGTGAACAGGCCGAGGGTGACGATGAACACCGCGAACGGCGACTTCTTCGTGATGGGCCGGACGAGTCCGACCTCGGCCGCCGCGCCGATGACGAAGCCGACGCCCATGCCGAGGGCCAGCGCGAACCACACCGGAATGCCCCACTCGCCGAACTGGTAGACGCAGTAGGCCGAGAACAGAGCCATCTCGCCCTGCGCGAAGTTGAGGTGCCCGGTGCCGCGGTACACGATGACGAGTCCGAGTGCGATCAGCGAGTAGACGGCGCCGTAGCTGAGACCGTCGATGAGGCGTTGCAGCAAGATCTCCATCAGAACCCCAGATACGCCTTTCGGATCGAGTCGTCGGCGCTGAGCTCGGCGGCCGAGCCGCTGGCGACGATGCGCCCGGTCTCGAGCAGGTACACCCGACTGGCGATGCTCATGGCAAGGTTCGCGTTCTGCTCGACGAGCAGCACCGAGAGTCCTTCGGCCCGGTTGAGTTCGCCGAGCACGCGGAACAACTCCTGTGTGACGATCGGAGCGAGGCCGAGGCTGGGCTCGTCGCACAGCAGCAGCAGCGGACGGCTCATCAGCGCGCGGGCGATGGCCAGCATCTGCTGCTCGCCGCCGCTGAGGCTGCCGGCGCGCTGGCTGCGCCGCTCGGCGAGGCGCGGGAACACGCCGAACCACTTGTCGATGTCGGCCCGGATACCGCTGCTGTCGCGTCGCGTGTAGGCACCGGTGAGCAGGTTGTCCTCGACCGACAGCTCGGGGAAGGTGCCGCGGCCCTGCGGCACCTGGGCGATGCCCGCCCGGACGATCTCGTCGGGTGTGGCGCGGCCGATTGACGCACCGTTGAACTCGACGGTGCCCTCGCGCGGGATGAGGCCGCTGACGGCCCGCATCGTCGTGGTCTTCCCAGCGCCGTTGGCGCCTAGCATCACGACGAGTTCGCCGGTTCCGACATCGAGGTCGATGCCCTGCAGCACTGTCACCGGGCCGTAGCCAGCGGTGAGTCCCGAGATCCGAAGCGCCGTCATGAGGGCGACCCCAGATAGGCGGCGATGACCGCCGGATCGCTCTGCACCTGCGCCGGCGTGCCGTCGGCGATCTTGCGGCCGAACTCCATCGCCACGACGCGGTCGCTGATGCCCATCACCATCGACATGTGGTGCTCGACGAGCAGGACGGTGAGCGAGAACTGGTCGCGGATGCGCTGCACGGTGTGTCCGAGCTCGTCGACCTCGCCATGGGTGAGCCCGCTCGCCGGCTCGTCCATCAGCAGGAACGACGGTCGCGCCGCCAGGGCCCGCGCGATCTCGAGCCGCTTGAGCGTGCCGAACGGCAGGCCCATCGCCGGACGGAACGCCAGCGCCCCGAGGCCGAGCTCGGCGAGGAGATCGCCGGCGAAATCACGTGTCGCCCTGTTCTCCTTCGCTGCCCCGAGACGCAGGATCGCCCGGGCGAATCCGACCTTGCCCTGGCTGTGCGCGCCGACCATGACATTCTCGAGCAGCGTCATCGTCGGGAAGAGGGCGAGGTTCTGAAAGGTGCGGGCGATGCCCAGCCGGGCGATCGCGTGCGCAGGCACGTCGAGCAACTCGGTGCCCCGGTAGCGAACCGAACCCTCCTGCGGGTCGTAGATGCGGCTCACGACGTTGAACATCGTGGTCTTGCCGGCGCCGTTCGGCCCGATGAGCCCGCAGATGTGGCCCTCGGAGATGTCGAAGGACAGCCCATCGAGCGCGACGATGCCGCCGAAGCGCATCGTCACATCCCGCACCTGCAGGATCGGATCGGGGGCAGCCGCTGGCGCCCTCGACTCGTCTGCACTCACACGCCACCCCTCCGACTCGTGATCTTCGCAACCTAGCCGCTGGCCGAACTCCCCCGTCCCGTCGTGCGGGTATCCGGCCGCGCCCGCTGCGAGGCGCCGATCAGCCGACGGCGTCGGCCGCGGCTGCGGCGGCCGCGGCAAGTCGGGCGGCACGCATGTCGTTCGCCAGGTTCGCCGCCATGGTGTTCATCACGTACGCCACCGCAAGGTTGCGCTCGGGCTGAGCGAAGGCCACCGAGCCGCCGGCGCCGGGGTGCCCGAAGCTGCCCGGCCCGGCGAACTGCACCATTGCGCTCGGCAGCATGAAGCCCATTCCGAAGGCAGTCGGAAGGATGAGGCACTGGTCGGCCTCGCCGTCGGGGGTGACCTGGGCGCGGGCACGCTCGATCACCGGCGCATCGACCAGGCGGACGCCATCGACCTCGCCGATGGTCGCCGCGTAGATGCGTGCCGCCGCCCTCGCGGTGGTGATGCCGTTGGCTGCGGGGATCTCGGCGGCGTGCACGTCGCGGCGGTTGAACGTGCCGTCACCGGCGAAGGCGCCGTTGAGGCTGAGTGCACGGCCACCCTTGGTACCCGGGCCCATGAACATCTCCATCATCTGGCGTACCTGCGGATCGAGGTCGTCGCCCCCGCCGATGCCGCCGATCATCGGCGAGACACGCGCCTCGAGGTGTTCTGGGAGACCGATGTGGAACTCGGCGTCGAGCGGGGCGCAGATCTCGTCGCGCACGAACTGGCCGACGCTGCGGCCCGAAGAATCGACACGACGGACGAGTTCGCCTGCGAGCCATCCGTAGGTGAGGGCGTGGTAGCCGTGCGTGGATCCAATCGGCCACTCGGGCTCGGTGTCGGCGAGACGCGATGTGATGGTGGGCCAGTCGAGTGCCTCATCGAGCGTGATGTCGCCCTGCACGCTGAAGAGCCCGCACTGGTGGCTCAGCAGCTGCGCCACCGTGGCGTCGCTCTTTCCCTTCGCCGCGAACTCGGGCCAGTAGCGGCTCACCGGTTCGTCGTAGTCGAGCAGCCCGCGCTGGACGCAGATCGCCACTGCGATCGCAGTGATCCCCTTGGTGGTGCTGAACACCAGCTGCAGCGTGTCGGCGGCGTAGGGCCTGCTCCGGTCAGCGTCGAACCATCCGCCGGTGAGGTCGACGACGAGCCGCCCACGGTGGTACACCGCCACCCCTGCGCCAAGGTCGGCGCCCTCGCGGAGGTTCTGCTCGAACGCATCGCGGACGCCGTGCCAGCCGGCCGCCACCGTGCCCTCGAGATTGGCGAGGTTCCCCGCGCCCGTCGCTGCATCGCCGGTCATTGCCGGTCCCCCTTCATTCGTGCCAGTCGAGCACCACGCGCATCGTCGCCTCGAACTGCTCGAACGGCATCGACGACTTGGTGGAGACAATCAGTTCGGCATCATCGCCGACCAGGTAGCGCAGCTGGCCCGGTTCGTCGGTGGCCGCGCGGAAGATGACATCGGCAACCCGCTGCGGATCGGCAGGCTCGCCATTGACGAGCCTGCGCTGGGCCTCACGGAAGCGCTCATATCGCTGGTGCTCGTCGGTGTCGGGAGTCATCGCCGCAGCGTGGATGCTCTTGTCGCCGAGTGCGGTCGCGAACTGTCCGGGTTCGACAACCCTCACTCGCACGCCCCGCTGGGCAAGCTCGAAGTGCATCGCCTCACTGATTGCCTCGACCGCATGCTTGCTCGCGGCATAGAGCCCGCTGTACGGCGCTCCGACGAATCCGGCAACCGAGCCGACATTGACGATGGTGCCGCCGC
>JBEGVK010000231.1:0-3158 GCA_041178405.1 Actinomycetota bacterium
CCGAGGATGTCGCCGTGCCCCGCGAGCGACTGCCCGAGTTGCTCGAGGGCATCGTCGCCATCGGCGAGCGGCGTGGCATGCTGATCCCCACGATCGGCCATGCTGGCGACGGCAACATGCATCCGATCCTGATGTTCGACGGCGGTGATCCCGACGCCCGCGAGCGTGCGCTCGGCGCCTTCGACGACATCGTGTCGCTGGCGCTGCGTCTCGACGGCACCATTGCTGCCGAGCATGGTGTGGGCACGCTGAAGCAGCGGTTCCTCGAACGTGAGGTCGACTCGGTGCATCGGGCCGTGCAGCACCGCGTGAAGGCCGTGCTCGATCCCGACAACCTGCTGAATCCGGGCAAGGCGATCTAGCCGCGGCCCATTGGCGGCGTCGGGGCGGCCGGTGATGGGTGAGCGGCCGCATGGGCCTCCTGCCAGCCGGACGCGTAGTCTCTGGCTGATGTTCGCTGTGCTCGTCGTCCGCGACGGCCGCCTGCCGCAGGGCGGCGACGAGGCCGTGGCCGAGTGCGGCGGTCGCGTGCTGCTGGCGTGCACCGGTGCCGCATCTGATCCGGCAAATGGCCCGTCGGCGCTTGCGGATGCCCTCGCCGGTGTCGCGACGTCGGCGTCGTACGCGGTGCTCGGCGACTTCGAGCCTGGTCGATGGGCGGCAGTCCTCGCCCCGATGCTGGCCGACGAGCCGCATGTGGTGCTGCCCGGGTCGCCCGACGGTCGCGACCTCGCCCCGCGTCTGGCATCGCTGCTGCACCGGCCGCTGTATGCGGTGGCAACATCGATCGGGGTGTCGCGTATCGACCTCGCCCGCGGTGGCGGCAGCGTGCTGCACACCGTCTCACCGGCACCGTCGTTCGTCGCCACCCTGCAGCCCGGCGTGCGCGGCATCGAGCGCGACGGGGGCGCCCGCCTGGTCGAGGTCGCGTCAGCACACGCCGTCGAGCCATCCTCGGGCGGCACCGACAACCGCCCCGATGCGCGCGTCCTCGGCACGCAGCCACCGGATCCTGCGAGCATCGATCTCTCCGAGGCGCCGCGCATCGTCGCCGGCGGTGCCGGGCTCGACGACGCCACCCGACTCGGGCAGATCGCACGGATTGCTGCGCTCATCGGCGCCAGCGCCGGCGCCACGAGGGTGGTCACCGACCGCGGCTGGGCGCCGCACACACGTCAGATCGGCACCACTGGTGTCGTGGTGGATCCTGACCTGTACGTGGCGTTCGGCATCAGCGGTGCCGTGCAGCACACTGCAGGCCTCGGCACACCCGAGCATGTCATCAGCGTCAACACCGATGGCCACTGCCCGATGATGCAGCTCGCCGACCTCGCCATCGTCAGCGACGCGAACGAGACACTCGACCACCTCGAGCGCCTCCTCGCCGATCGAATGGCACGCTCTAGCGCGGCGTCTGGCGAGCGCGCATGAGCACGGTCGTCGATCCTGGAACCCAACGCGACGTCGATGTCGTCGTGGTCGGCGGCGGCCCGGCGGGCAGTTGCGCTGCCATCACCGCAGCGCGCGCCGGCCTCAGCGTGGTGCTCATCGAGCGCGGTCCGTTCGCCGGCAGCAAGAACATGTACGGCGGGGTGGTGTACCCGCGCATTCTCGATGGCCTCATCCCCGACTGGTGGGAGGAAGCGCCGGTGCAGCGCTGGGTGACGCGCCGCTCGACGATGCTGCTCACACCGAGTCAGGCGCTCACGGTCGACTTCCGCACCGAGGCATGGGGCGCTCCGCCGTACAACGGTGCTACCGCCTACCGCCCCGACTGGGACCACTGGCTCGCCGGCCACGCCGAGGCAGCCGGCGCACAATTGATCACCAGCACCACCGTCACCGGGTTGCTGCGCGACCGGCGCGGCACGGTGGTCGGAGTGCGCACCGACCGACCCGACGGTGATCTCACCGCCCGTGTCGTGATCGCGTGCGATGGCGTCAACAGCTTCCTCGCCAAGGAGGCCGGGCTGTATCCGAACGCCGATGCCGCCAACTACACGCTCGGCGTGAAGGAGACACTCGCGCTGCCGGAGGCAGTGATCAACGAGCGGTTCGCCGTGCGCGATCGCCACGGTGTCGACATCGAGATACTCGGTGCCACCGGCAGCGTGAACGGGGGCGGGTTCCTCTACACCAACCTCGACACGGTGTCACTCGGCGTGGTGCTGAAACTGCCGAAGCTCGCTGCCCAGCGGCGACGCCCCGAGGAGATCATCGCCGACCTGAAGTCGCATCCGGCGATTGCACCGCTCGTGCAGGGTGCGGAGCTGAAGGAATACAGCGCCCACCTCATCCCCGAGGCGGGGCTCGAGATGATGCCGCGCATGGTGGCCGACGGCATGCTCGTCGCCGGCGACGCAGCGGCACTCTGCCTCGCTGCCGGCATCTGGCTCGAGGGCGTCAACTTCGCCATGGCGAGCGGCATGTACGCCGGCGAGTCGGCGGCCGAGGCGATCGCCCGCAGCGATGTGAGCGTGCGCGGCCTGTCGGGCTACCGCCGTCGTCTCGACAGCACATTCGTGCTGCGCGACCACCGCCGGCTGCGACGCGCACCGTCACTGGTGCTGAGCGACCGCGTGCAGCACCTCTATCCCACCATGGTGGCGAATGCAGTCGAGCGGATGTTCCGTGTCGACAACCCGCAGCCCAAGCCGGGCTTGCGCCGGATCCTCGGAGAGGAACGCCGTCGCGCCGGCGTGCGCCGCCGCCACCTGCTGCGCGACGGATTCACTGGATTCAGGAGCTTTGGATGACCGACACGGCGCATGCAGGAATGCTCGAGCCCCACGCGTGGGGCGGGATGTCGTTCCAGGAGCGGATGGCCACGGCCGAGTTCCGCATCCACCACGAGCCGCACATCGTGGTCGACGGCACCAAGTGCGCCGACTGCAGCACGCGCGAGTGCGTCGTGGCCTGCCCGGCCAGCCTGTTCGTGCCCACTGCAGACGGCGGCATCGTGTTCAACCACGAGCAGTGCTTCGAGTGCGGAACCTGCTACCTCGTGTGCAACCGCGAGGGTGCGATCACCTGGAACTATCCCGAGGGCGGGCACGGCATCGTGTTCCGGCGCACGTGATCGTTGCCTGCCTGAAGTGGGTGTCGCATCCCGGCGAACCCGACGACGAGCGCTTCGCCGGGATGAGCCCGGCCGACCG
>JBEGVK010000232.1:0-14274 GCA_041178405.1 Actinomycetota bacterium
TCCACCGCCCCGGGCACTGTGCCTCGCCCCACCGGGCCTCCTCCCTCGACCGTGCCCACCACGTCGACACCGAGCGGCTGGCGGTCGCAGCTGGTGGCGCTCATCAACGCCGTCCGCGCCGATGCAGGTGTCGGGCCACTCGAGAGCTGCTCGACCCTTCACCGCGCCGCCCAGGACTACTCGGCCGTGCTCGCCGAATGGGGTCGTCTGGCGCACGTCGGACCGGATGGCTCGACGCTCGCCACACGCGTCGCCGCCGCCGGCTACTCGGGCTATGTGACGATCGGCGAGAACCTCGCCTCCGGCCAGCTCGATGCCGCCACCGTCGTGGCGGCATGGATGGGGTCTGCGGGGCACCGCGCCAACCTCCTCTATCCGGGTTTCACCCACGTCGGCGGTGGGCGCACCGACGTCGTGTCGGGAGCGACGACGGCCCCGTACTGGGTGCTCGACCTGGGTGTCGGGGGCTCGTGCTGAGACCGGCTCAGCCGCTCTTCCCGGGAACCAGCCGATAGGCGTCGTACACGCTGTCGATCTGCTTGATGGTGCGGAGCACCGCTTCGAGGTGCGACGGGTCGGCCATCTCGAATTCGAAGCGCATCTTTGCGACCCGATCCGAGCCGGTGTGCGTGCTGCACGACACGATGTTGACGTGCTGCTCGCTGAGCGAGTTGGCCACGTCGCGGAGCAGGCGCGAGCGGTCGAGCGCCACGACCTCGACACCAGCCCTGAACAGCGTGTCGCGCGCCGCGCCGTCCCACTCGACCTCGATGAGCCGGGCACCCTGGTCGCTCATCAGCGACATGGCATTCGCGCAGTCGGCGCGGTGTACCGACACGCCCCGCCCCTTCGTGACGAAGCCCATGATCTCGTCGCCCGGTACCGGCGTGCAGCATCGCGAGAGACGCACCATCACGTCGTCGAGGCCCTCGACGTGCACGCCGACCGAGTCCTTGGCACGCCGCCCAGTTCGGCCGGGGGCGATCGTCGCAGGAAGCTGCTCGTCGGCGACGCCGCTCCGGTAGTGCCGCGCCACGCGCTGGGCGAGCGAGCGAGCCGACACATGGCCATCGCCGACCGCGGCCAGCGTCGAGTCGAGATCGGCGTAGCCGGCGGCCTCGACCTCGCCGAGCAGCGCCTCACTCGACCACACGCGCTGGAGCGGCAGACCCTCGCGGCGAAACTCGCGGGTGAGTTCCTCGCGACCCGACTCGATCATGTCGTCACGCCGCTCGCGAGAGAACCACTGCTTGATCTTGTTGCGGGCCCGGGGTGACTGGACGAACTGCAGCCAGTCGCGAGAGGGACTGGCGGTCTCGGCCTTCGAGGTGAGCACCTCGCACGTGTCGCCACTCGACAGTCGATGATGCAGGGGCACCAGCCGTCCGTTCACCTTTGCGCCGATGCACGAATGACCGACCTCGGTGTGCACCGCATAGGCGAAGTCGACTGCCGTGGCGCCGACGGGGAGGGTGACGACCCTGCCCTTTGGCGTGAACACGAACACCTCGTCCTGCTCGAGGTCCGTCTTCAGGTTCTCCATGAAGGCTGTCGGATCGCTGACATCGGCCTGCCAGTCGATGATCCGATTCAGCCAGTCGATGTCGGCACCGGCACCCGAGCCATCCTTGTACGCCCAGTGCGCAGCCACTCCCCACTCGGCCCTGTCGTGCATCTCGCGGGTGCGGATCTGCACCTCGAGCACCTTTCCACCCGGTCCGATCACGGTGGTGTGCAGGCTCTGGTACAGGTTGAACTTCGGCATCGCCACGTAGTCCTTGAACCTGCCGAGCACCGGCTTGTATCGGCCGTGGATGCAGCCGAGCGCCGCATAGCAGTCGCGGACAGAGTCGACGATGACGCGGATTGCCACGAGGTCGAAGATGTCGTCGAACTCGCGCCCCTTCTGGACCATCTTCTCATAGATGCTCCACAGGTGCTTGCCGCGCCCCGTCACATCGGCGGTGATGTTGAGCTCTTGGAGTCGAGCCTGCACCTCGGCGATCGCCTTGGCCAGGTACAGCTCGCGTTCGGGGGTTCGGGTGGCGACGAGATGGTCGAGCTCTGCGTAGCGCTTCGGATAGAGCGACGCGAACGAGAGATCCTCGAGCTGCTGCTTGAGCTCCTGCATGCCGAGCCGGTGTGCGAGCGGCGCATAGATCTCGAGCGTCTCGTGGGCGATTCGCTGCTGCTTCTCAGGGGGCATCGCCGCGATGGTGCGCATGTTGTGCAGCCGGTCGGCGAGCTTGATGATGAGCACGCGCAGGTCGCGGGCCATCGCCACCAGCATCTTGCGCATGGTGGCCGCCTGCTGTGCCTCCTTCGAGTCGAACTGGAGCCGCTCGAGCTTGGTGACGCCGTCGACGATCTGGGCCACCTCGGCACCGAAGCCAGACTCGACGTCGTCGAGCGTGATCTCGGTGTCCTCGACGGCATCATGGAGCAGCGCCGCGGCCAGCGAGACCTCGTCGAGTCCGAGGTCGGCGACGATTCGAGCGACAGCGAGCGGATGGTTGATATAGCTCTCGCCGCTGTTGCGGTGCTGATGGCGGTGGGCCTCGCGAGCGGTCTCGTACGCATGGTTGATCAGCGTGATCGACGACTTCGGGTGTCGGCGCCGGTAGCTCGTGAGCAGTGGTGTCAGCTCCTCGGCCGTGGGGTTCTGGTGGCGTCGCCACGGAAGCACTCGGTCGACAGCAGCCATCAGCGGGTCACCTCGCTCAGTACCTCGCCAGGCTCTCGACCCGGTGCGTCCCGAGACGTCCACGGCCACCGAGAGCAGTCAGTTCGATGAGGAACCCGAGGCCGACGATGAGCCCCCCGAGCGTCTCGACCAGCCGGCAGGTGGCGTCCGCCGTGCCGCCGGTGGCCAGCACGTCATCGATGACAAGGATCCGCTCGCCGGGGACGATGGCATCACGATGCACCTCGAGGACGTCGTGCCCGTACTCGAGTCCGTACTCTTCGCGCACGACCGCCCACGGCAGCTTTCCTGCCTTGCGGACAGGGATGAAGCCGGCACCCAGGCGGTACGCAACGGGCGCAGCAATGATGAATCCCCGCGCCTCCATGCCCAGCACCCGGTCGACGGCAACTCCGTCGAAACGACCCACCAGTTCGTCGATCGAGGCCGCAAAGCCCCTCTGGTCACCGAGCAGCGGGGTGATGTCGCGGAATGTGACACCCGGTGTCGGGTAGTCGGCGATGTCCCTGACGAGACCCGTCAGCCAGTGGGCAGGCGCTGCCATGGCCTGAGGGTACCGCCCTGCGGCTCAGGCCCGGCGGCGCTTCTTGCGCGGCCGGGGCGTATGCGTCAGCACCTCTGCCGGCGAGAGCTCGGCGCCGGACGCCGCAGCCTCGTCGACGGGCCGGCTGCGCACGCCCTCGCGGCGCGCCGACGGCAGCCCGCCGTGCACCAAGCGCTCGAGTTCGGGGCCGGTGGCATGCCGGCCGCGCAGGGTCTTGAACCGCGGCTGGCGCTCCTTGACCATCGCCACGAGCGGCGAGGCGATGAAGACTGACGAGTACGACCCCGTGAGCAGGCCCACGAGCAGCGCAAGGGCGAACTCGCGCAGGGTGACCGCACCGAGGACTCCCGAGCCGAGCACCAGCAGCGACAGCACCGGAAGCACCGCCGCCAGCGAGGTGTTGAGCGATCGCATCAGCACCTGGTTCATCGACACGTTGAGCACGTCTGCATATGGCACGCGGCTGCCCGAGTACCTGCCCTCGTTCTCCTTCACCTTGTCGAACACGACAATGGTGTCGTACAGCGAGAATCCGAGGATCGTGAGGAAGGCCACCACGGTTGCCGGGGTGACCTCGAACCCGAACAGCGAGTACACGCCAACGCTGATGGCCACGTCGTGCACCATCGCCACAATTGCGGCGAACGCCATCTCCCACTCGAGACGCCACGAGATGAACAGGGCGACGAGAACCATGAACACCACCAGTGCACGAAGTGCCTTGCTGGTGATGCTGCGTCCCCATGTGCTGCTGACCGAGTTGGTGCTCACGTCCTCGGCGACAACGCCGACCTCCTCGGCAAACGCGCGCTGCACCTGCTGGCGGAGCTCGTCGGGCTGATCGCCGACCTGCACCTCGAGGCTGCGCGCGCCGGTGTCCTGGCTGATGAGCTCCTGCACCTTGGCGTTCGACGAGTCGATGCCGTTCTCCTCGAGGATCTCGCGGGCCCGGTCCTGGGTGAGCGTCTCGGTGGGGATCTCCCACACCACTCCGCCCTTGAAGTCGAGGCTCAGGTTGAGTCCACTGGCGAACAGCGAGACGACCGTGACGACCAGCAGCAGGATCGAGGCACTGATGCCGATCCAGCGGCGCCCATAGAAGTCGATTGCCGTCTCGCCGTGGTAGAGGCGGCCGAGCGGGCCCCGACGCGAGCGGACTGCAGGCTCGTGCTGGATCGTGTCGTCGACGTCGGTGCTCATGCCGTGCCTCCCGCAGTCGCTGCCTCGATGCCCATCACCTTGCGCCGTTCCATCCACGTCGTGCGCGACAGCAGCAGCACCGTCGGCCTCGTGAAGGTGTACGCCACGAGCATGTCGGTGAGCGTCGAGAGTCCGAGGAAGAATGCGAACCCACGCACGGCACCCACGGTGAGATACCACAGCACGAGAGCGCCGAGCAGCGACACGAGGTCGGCCACGACGATGGCGCGCCACGCATTGGTGAAACCGCGCTGCGCGCTGTTGCGCATTGTCTTGCCGGACTTCACCTCGTCCTTGAGTCGCTCGAAGAACACCACGTACGAGTCGACGGTGACGCCGACCGAGACGATGATGCCGGCGATGCCCGACAGTGACAGAGCGAGGCCCTGGGTTCGCGACAGCAGCGACACCACGGCGTAGATCAGCGTCCCGGACACAGTGAGGCCGATCGCCACGATGAGGCCGAGCAGGCGGTAGTAGGCGATCATGAACAGCAGTACGAGCAGCACGCCGGCGAGACCCGACAGCAGCGCCGCACGGAGCGAGCCCTCGCCGAGCGACGGCGAGACGCTCTGCACGGCCTCGAGCTTCAACTGCACCGGCAGCGAGCCGCTGTTGATGACCTCGGCGAGCGCCGACGCCTCCGCCTGCGTGAACTGGCCGCTGATCTGCACGCCGCCCGAGAAGAACGGCTCATTCATCGACGGATTCGACTGGATAATGCCGTCGAGTTCGATGGCCAGCTGGCCGCTCGGGCACTGATCGGTCTGGTTGTAGCAGGCGGACGCGATCTCGTTCCAGGTCGACCTGCCCCCATTGCCGTCGTTGAGATCGACCGTGACGCCCCAGCCGGTGTCGAGCACTGCGGCGACGGCGTTGTCGGTGAAGACCTCGCCACTGCCCTCGATCGGATCGGCGCCATCTGGGTTCCATGCCGGGCCCACCGGGCAGTACACGTTGGTGCCCTTCACCTGCAGGTACTGCTGACCGTAGGGGTCGCTCTCCTGCACCGGGATGCCGTTCTCGTCGAGCACGGGCGGTTCGGTGGTGGTGGTCGTGCCCGTCGAGTCTGACGTCGTGGTGGTCGTGGTCGTCGAGTCTGCGGTCGTGGTCGTGGCGGCGGCGGTCGTCGTGGTGTCTGCCACCGATGTGGGCGCAGCGCCCAGCAGCGGCACCGTGGTGTCGGTGGCGGTGATCGAGCGAGATGGGCCCGGGGCTCCGGTCGTGGATGGCGCCACCGTCGTGTCGGTTGACGCCGTGGTGGAGGGCGCAACCGTCGTCGACGGCGCCGGCACGGTGGTGTCGGTCGAGCCCGACGACGGCGTCGTGGAGTCGGACGGCACGTCGGTGGAGTCGGTGGGCTCCTGAGGCGTCACCTCCTGGCAGTCGCCGATGACCGGGCGGAGGAGTACTCGGCCGGTCACCTGCACGAGGTCGACGGCCTGCTGCTGGTTCTTCACGCCGGGAAGGTTCACCACGATGGTGTCGCCCTGGCTGAGGATTTCGGGCTCGGCGACACCGAGCGAGTCGACCCTGTCTCGGATCCGCTCGACGGCGAGCGCAAGGCTGGCATCGCTGTACTCGGTACCGGGCTTCACGCGCTGCGTGACAGAGATGCCGCCCTGCAGGTCGAGGCCGAGCGCAGGCTCAGTGCCCGTGAGCATGACGGCGGCGAAGCCCCCGTACGCGAGCACGACGATGCTCAGCAGCGTGAGAATGAGCCTGCGGCGCACGAGCTCAGTCGCCCTCGGCGGGCTTCGGTGCCTCGATCGGGGTGCTGCGGCCACTGCCGTCGTCGACAGGCACGGCGGTCTCGCCACGGCTGGTGTCGACCTTGCGCTGCACGGCAGCGCGGGCGATGCGGATCTGGACGTCGTCGTCGATCTCGAGCCACACGATGTCGCCGTCGAGTTCGGTCACGAATCCGTAGAGACCGGAGGTGGTCATGATCTCGTCACCGACCTCGATCGAACGCTGCATCGACACCTGCTCGCGCTGGCGCTTGCGCTGCGGCCGGATGAGCAGGAAGTACATGCCCACGGGGATGAGCAGGAAGATGATCAGACTGGAGAGTGTCGACCCAGTGGATGACTGGCCGGCGGTGGCGAGGGTGGCGGGATGCACGGCGGGCGAGTCTACCGGCCGACCCCTCCCTACGGGGGTGTCACCGCCGGCATACCTGGCAGGCGCTCATCCCCAGACGGCCAGCACCGACCGCCGGAGCGAGTCGAACGAGCCATCGGCGATGGCGGCCCGCATCCGATCCATCAGGCGCAGTGTCCAGGCGATGTTGTGGATGCTCACCAGGCGGCTGGCGGTGGGCTCGCCCACCTGGAACAGGTGCCGCACGTACCCGCGGGTATGCCTGGCGCAGACCTCGCAGGTGCAGGCTGGGTCGAGCGGCAGGTCGCTGTCGGCGTAGCGCGCCGCCTTCACGTGCAGCTTGCCCTCGTCGGTGAGGGCGGTCCCGTGGCGTCCGATCCGGGTCTGCATCACGCAGTCGAACTGGTCGACGCCCAGCGCTACCGCCTCGACGAGGCTCGCCGGGTCGCCGACGCCCATCAGGTACCGCGGCCGGTCTGTCGGCAGGTGGGCAATCGCCGCAGCGAGCGCCGGCAGCATCTCGTCGCGCGTCTCCCCCACGCTGAGACCGCCGATCCCGTACCCATCGAAGCCGATCTCGACAGTGCGCCGAGCGCTCTCGGCGCGCATCGACTCGGTCACCCCGCCCTGCACGATGCCGAAGAGGGCCTGATCGTGCCGCTGGTGCGAGGCCCGCGCACGGGCCGCCCATGCGGCGGTGCGCTCGAGAGCGCGGCGCACCACCTCGGGCGGCGACGGCAGGGGTGGGCACACGTCGAGCACCATCTGGATGTCGGCACCGAGCAGTTCCTGGGTGCGCACTGCGATCTCGGGCGTGAAGCGGTGAGTCGAGCCGTCATAGGTGCTCTTGAACGTGACGCCGTCGTCGTCGACCTTCGGCTCGAGCGAGAAGACCTGGAATCCGCCCGAGTCGGTGAGCGTGAGGCCCTTCCAGCCAGCGAAGGATCCGAGTCCGCCGAATCGGGCAACCGTTTCGGCGCCCGGCCTGAGCATCAGGTGGTACGTGTTGCCCAGCACGATCTGGGCGCCGAGCCGCTCGTAGTCAGTGGCCGAGAGATACTTGATGGCCCCGCGAGTACCGACGGGCATGAAGCACGGCGTGCGATACGAGCCGCTAGCCGTGCGCGCCGTGCCGGCCCGTGCCGCGCCGAACTCATGATCCACGGCGAACTCGACGGCATGCACCTAGGCGGCCCTCCTGTCGAGCAGCATGGCATCGCCGAAGCTCAGGAAGCGGTACTCGTGGTCGATGGCCTCGCGGTAGAGCGTCCGCCAGCGGTCGCCCACGAAGGCGTCGATCATCAGCAGCAGCGTCGTGCGCGGCATGTGGAAGTTGGTCATCATCACGTCGACCGTCGTCCAGTCGTACGGCCGGTGGATGAACAGCTGTGTCCGGCCGTCGAGCCGTCCCAGCGCCGCCGCCGACTCGAGGGCGCGCACACTCGTGGTACCGACCGCCACCACCCGCCGCGCCTCGGCACAGGCGGCCATGGTGGAGGCGGGCACGTGATAGCGCTCGCTGTGCATGAGGTGGTCGCGGGGATCGGATGCGCTGACCGGCTTGAACGTGTCGAGGCCGACAACGAGCTCGACAGTCGCCGTTGCCACGCCGACCCGGGCGAGCCCATCGAGCAGTGATGGCGTGAAGTGCAGGCCTGCAGTGGGCGCCGCAGCAGATGCGGGCACCGACGCATAGACCGTCTGGTAGCGCTCGGCGTCGTCGAGGCGCGTGCCGATGTACGGCGGCAGGGGCATCTCGCCGAACGCCGCCAACTGCTCGAGCGGATCGCCCTCACCCAACAGCGTGACGGCCATCGTGTCGCCCGATGGGCCACGCCCTTCGACGCGCACGACCTCGGCCCCTCCTGCGAGCAGCACCTCTCCCACCTTGAGCTTGCGCGCCGGCCTGACGAGGGCCTCCCATGTCCGTCGTTCGCTGTCGAGCGGCTCGAGCAGCAGCACCTCGGCGGCTCCGCCGCTGGCGCGATGCAGGCGCAGGCGTGCCGGAATCACGCGGGTGTTGTTGACCACGAGCAGGTCGCCCGCACCGAGCAGATCGACGAGGTCGCTGACATGGCGGTGCTCGGGGGCCGACGAGCCGCGGTCGACGAGCAGCCGAGCCGCGTCACGGGGCTCGACCGGCGTCTGGGCGATGCGCTCGGGCGGCAGGTCGTAGTCGAACTCGTCGAGGCGCACGGCGAGGAGGCTACGGGCGCGCCGAAGGGTGCGTCTGCAGCGGGTCAGCCCATCGACGCCTGGAGGCGCCGGTCGAGCGAGTCGAGGAAGTCCTCGGTGGTGAGCCACGGCGCGTCCTTGCCGATGAGCACTGCGAGGTCCTTGGTCATGTCGCCCTGCTCGACCGCCTCGACGCAGACTCGTTCGAGCGACTTGGCAAAGGCGACCACATCGGGCGTGCCGTCCATCTGGCCGCGGTACGTGAGCCCCTGCGTCCAGGCGTAGATCGACGCGATCGGATTGGTGGACGTCTTGTTGCCCTTCTGATGCTCGCGGTAGTGACGCGTCACCGTGCCGTGCGCAGCCTCCGCCTCGACAGTTCGGCCGTCCGGCGTCATCAGGACACTCGTCATCAGGCCCAGCGAGCCGAAACCCTGGGCGACGGTGTCGCTTTGCACATCGCCGTCGTAGTTCTTGCATGCCCACACATAGCCGCCCTCCCACTTCATCGCACAGGCCACCATGTCGTCGATCAGGCGGTGCTCGTAGGTGAGGCCGAGGGCATCCATCTCGGCCTTGAACTCGTTTTCGTAGACCTCCTGGAAGATGTCCTTGAACTGGCCGTCGTATCCCTTCAGGATCGTGTTCTTCGTGCTGAGGTAGACGGGGTAGTTGCGCAGCACGCCGTAGCGCAACGATGCGCGGGCGAAGTCGCGGATGCTGTCGTTGAAGTTGTACATCCCCATGGCCACGCCGCCGTCGGCGCCAAAGTCGGCGATCGTCATCTCGACCGGCGCGCTCCCGTCGGCGGGAACGTAGGTCATGGTGACCCGGCCGGCACCGGGCACCTTGAAGTCGGTGGCCTTGTACTGGTCGCCGTGCGCATGGCGCCCGATGACGATCGGCTTGGTCCAGCCGGGCACGAGCCGCGGGATGTTGCTGATGACGATGGGCTCGCGGAAGATGACACCGCCGAGGATGTTGCGGATGGTGCCATTCGGGCTCTTCCACATCTTCTTCAGGCCGAACTCCTCGACGCGCGCCTCGTCGGGAGTGATGGTGGCGCACTTCACCGCCACGCCGTGTCGCTTCGTAGCATTCGCCGAGTCGACGGTCACCTGGTCGTCGGTGGCATCACGGTGCTCGATACCAAGGTCGTAGTAGTCGAGCTCGATGTCGAGGTACGGCAGGATGAGCTTGTCCTTGATGAACTGCCAGATGATCCGCGTCATCTCGTCGCCGTCCATCTCGACGACCGGGTTCTTGACCTTGATCTTGGCCACGGTGGCGCCCTCCGACTCGGTCCGGCGCGGCCGGCACTTGTATCTGACTTGTACACCCTAGTGGCCGGCGCAGTCGCCGCCCAAGCCCCTGCCGCACGGACCGCCGTCACCGAACACGCCTAGTGTCTGGCGGGTGACGACGCTCAGGCTGAGCCAGTTCGAGATTCCCGAGGGGATCATCGACCTCGGCCTCGGCCAACCGGACCGCAGCGTGTATCCCGTCGAGGCGATGAGGGTGGCGTCGGCGGCGGTCCTCGGCGGCTCCGACCACGAGTTCCTCCAGTACGGCGCCGAGTACGGCGAGCGGCTGCACCGTCTCGCCCTCGCCGCATTCCTCACGGACGCCTATGGGGTGTCGGTCGACCCGGAGCACGTCCTGACTACCAACGGCAACTCGCACGCGCTCGACGTTGTCTGCACGCTCTTCACGAGGCCGGGCGACGTCGTCGTCGTCGAGGATCCGACGTACTTCTTCGCCCCCGGCATCTTCGCCGACCACGGACTCACGGTCGTCGGCGTGCCACTCGACGGCGAGGGTATCGACACGGCCGCACTCGCCGAACGACTCTCGGCGCTGCGCGCCGCAGGCACGCCGGCGCGCTTCGTCTACTGCATCCCGTCGTCGCAGAATCCCACCGGCGTCAGCGCATCGGCAGCGCGGCGACGCGAACTGGTCGACCTCGCCCACGAGCACGACCTGCTCATCGTCGCCGACGAGGTGTACCACCTCCTCGAATACGGCCCGCCCGGGCCACCGCCGATGTCGGCCTATGCCGACTCGGGACGCGTGCTGTCGCTCGGCACGTTCTCCAAGATCCTCTCGCCGGGTCTCCGCCTCGGCTGGATCCACGCAGCCCCGCCTCTGCTGGCGCGCATCGCCGACTGCGGACTGGTGATCAGCGGGGGTGGCTTCAATCCATTCACGTCGGCGATCGCCACCCATGTCATCGAGTCGGGGTCGCTTGCCCAGAACATCGCTGCGCTGTGCACCGAGTACAGCCACCGCCTGCACGTCGTCGACGAGGCACTCCGCCGGCACATGCCTGCGGACGTCTCATGGACGGCGCCCACCGGCGGATACTTCGTATGGCTCAACCTCCCGGCCGGTGTCGACGGGTCCGCCGTCCGGCAGGCGGGCAGGGAGTCCGGGGTCGACGTCCGACAGGGATCGCTGTTCGCCGTGTCCGGGAACTTCGACTCACACCTGCGTCTGTGCATCGCCCGCTATCGCGCCGACGACCTCGGCGAGGGCATCGCCCGACTCGGCACCGCAGTGCGAGCCGTGCTCTCGTAGCATCGCGCCGTGGACTTCTCCTGGACACCCGCACAGCAGGCCCTGCGCGCCGAGGCTGCTGCCGTCGCAGCCGATGCCGTCGCCCGGTTCGGCCGGTCCAACGACTCGTGGATCAACGGGTTCTCGAAGGAGTTCTCGCGCGAACTCGGTGACCGGGGCTGGATCGGGATGACCTGGGCCGACAATCCATACAGCGGCCCCGCCCGTCACGTGATCGACCGGCTCATCGTCGGCGAGGAGATGATCAAGGCCGGGGCGCCGATCGGTGCGTCGTGGTTCGCCGACCGCCAGATGGGGCCAGCGCTGCTGGCATACGGCACGCCCGACCAGCAGGCAGCCTTCCTGCCGGGCATCGTCACCGGCGAGTCGACCTGGTGCATCGGCATGAGCGAGCCCAACGCGGGCAGCGACCTCGCAAGTCTCAAGACGTCTGCCGTCCGCGAGGGCGACATGTGGCGCATCAACGGACAGAAGATCTGGACGAGCTTCGGCGCCGTCGCCGACTACTGCTACCTGATCTGCCGCACCCGCCAAGACGGCCCACCGCACGCTGGCATCAGCGAGATCATCGTGCCGATGTCGACCCCTGGCATCGAGGTGCGACCGATCAAGGACATGACAGCCAATCGCCACTTCTGCGAGGTGTTCTTCACCGACGTGCTCGTGCCAGTCGAGAACCTCGTGGGTATCGAGGGTGCTGCGTTCAAGCAGACGATGGTGCAGCTCGAGCATGAGCGCGGGGGCATCGACCGGCTCGTCAGCAACTACGCGCTCTACCGGATCGCCGCCGAGCGTGCTGACCGCACCGATCCGCTGATCCGCCAGGAGATGGCGGCGCTCGAGATCGGCTACAGGGTCGGGCGCATCCTCGTGGTCCGCGAGGTACTCAAGCAGGCACCGCCCGGGTTCAGTGCGGCGACCAAGTGCTTCTGCACCGAGCATGAGGCGCGAGTCAGCGACTTCGTCGCCCGAGTACTCGGGCCCGAGGCCGCGCTGTGGGACGACGTCACCCGTGGCCTCGTCTACGCGCCCGGCTACACGATCATGGGCGGCACGTCGAACGTCATGCGCAACATCCTCGGTGAGCGAGTGCTCGGGCTGCCCCGCTGACGGCACCGCGTCGAGAGTGGTGCCCGATGCCTGTGGGATGTAGTGGGCGTAGCCGGACTCGAACCGGAGACCTCCACCGTGTCAAGGTGGCGCTCTAACCAACTGAGCTATACGCCCGTGCGATGCGTCGCCGGATCGTACCAACGGCCACCCCGCCTTCCGCACCGCAGCGGTACCCACCTGCCAGAATCGACCTGTTCGCCGGCTGGCGATGCCCGCACGGCGGCGAGCAATGGACGAGGGGGTGGACGGTGCAGCGACCGGGACGCAAGCGGCGAGACGACGGCGAGGCCATCGACCGTGAGGCTGCAGAGTCGCTGCTGAGCGACGTCATCGAGTCGACCGCCACGCAAGTCGCCGTCGTCGGTCCCGATCTCGGCGTCGTCACCGCCAACGCACCGTTCCGTCACGCCTTCGCCGGCGGTTCCGACCCCGCCGGGATGCCCCTCGACCTGCTCCACGGCCTCAGCTCTCCGCAGGCCCGCGCCGACGTGCTGAGCGCCGTACGCAGCACCATCGCCCACCGCGGCGACACGCTGTTCTTCCTCGATGATGCAGGCCAGTTCACGAGGCACTGGTGGGAGGTGTCCGTGGCCCCGCTCCCGTCCAACCCCGGCGCCGTGCTCAGGCTGCGCGATGTCACCGAGCTCGTCGAGGCGGCTCGCCTCTCGACCGCCGGCCGCAGTCGAGACGCCGCTACCGGGCTGCTCGGGCACGAGGCCCTCGAGCATGAGCTGGCAGCGATCCTCGGCAGCCGGAGCGGCCGGCGTGCGTGCGCGGCCATCTTCCAGATCGACCAGCTGGGCCTCGTGCGCGCAGCCCTCGGCGACCAGGGTGCCGCCGAACTGGTGCAGCAGGTGGTGGCGACGGTGCGCCACTGCCTGCCCCCACACGGTGAGCTCGGCCGGGTGGGCGAGGCATTCGCTGCAGTCTTCGAGGCCGACTCCGACGAGCAGGTCGACCAGGTTCTCGCTGCCTGCCGCGATGCTGTGCGCCAGCCGGTCTCTGCGCGTGGCCGCACGATGCGCCTGACGGCGTCGATCGGCTACGCCACCGCCCCCTCCAATGCGCCGCTGCCGCCGCCCGGCAGCACCGCAGTGCACGTCGAGATGCTCGCCGACGCTGGGGCCGCCGCGCGCGAGGCGGTGCGACGCGGTGGCAGCCGCGCCATTCGCCACGATGCACTTCCCGGCGACTCGGCCGAGTCCACCCTTCGGCTCTGGAACGAACTCCGCGCTGCCATCCAGTACCGCCAGATGGAGGTCTGGTTCCAGCCGATCGTGCTGCTCGACACCCGACGGCCGGTCGGCGCCGAGGCACTGTCGCGCTGGCGCCATCCCCAGCTCGGCGATGTCGCTCCCGACGAGTTCATTCCATCTGCTGAGAGGAACTCCGAGATCCTCAACATCGGTGCCTTCGTGCACGACAGGGCGACGCAGGTGGGCCGGGCGTTGCGCACCGATACCACCACACGGCTTCGCGACTTCCAGATCAGCATCAATGCCGCCACCGAGGAGCTCGCCTGGCCGCAGTACGCAACCAGCCTGCTGTCGCGCATCGAGTCGAATGAGGCGCGACCGGAGTGGTTCACCATCGAGGTGCCCGAGCGATCAGCGGAACTCGGTGACGACATCTCCCGCGCCAACCTCGTCAGGCTCGCCGACGCCGGCATGACGCTGTCGCTCGACGGCTGCGGCCGCAGTGCCTCGCTGCTGCCCTCGCTCGTCGATCTCGGCGTAACCAGGGTCAAGATCGAGCGATCGCTCATCTCGATGCTCACCGCCGACAGCCGCGTCGACCAGGTGATCGCCGCGCTCGTGGGACTGGCCACCGGCCTCGGCCTCGACGTCGTCGCCACCGG
>JBEGVK010000233.1:0-6123 GCA_041178405.1 Actinomycetota bacterium
GGTGATGCGCCACGACAGCGGTGCGGTCGTGCCACGGTGGAAGGCGTCGCGGGCCGTCGCGACCCGCCGGCCGATGTCGTCGAGCGCAGTAATGGCGAAGTCCATGCCACGACCCTAGGCCGATCTGTCCTGCGTTGCCGTTGCGAGGCACCGAGTCCGACGACGTGTCATACCCGGGATCGCGGCCCGGTATCCGGCGAGGGCCAGCGCCTCACGCTCACTGGGTCCACGCCACAGCGCACGCTGTAGTTGACGGAATCTTGACTGTTGCCGGATGATGGGGTAGCCGATGCACAGGGGTCGGTAGCCACGTGCCGCCCTGGGTACGCACCGAGAAAGGGAGTCCGACATGTCTCGCATCCTTGCCAAGATCACCGGGAAAACCGTTGCCGCCGTGACCGCGTCACTCGCCATGGTGGGCACCGCAGGCGCAGCACTCGGCACGTCGTACTCGGCGCTCGAGGTCACCGACACCACGTCGGTCGAGACGACGATCGACACCGTGGCGCCCGACACCACCGCAGTCGACACCACCATGGTCGAGACCACGGTGGCCGACACGGCGGTCGAGACCACGATGGCCGAGTCGGCGCCGGAGGGCGCGAACGGCCTGTGCGTGGCGATGAAGAAGGCCGACGAGCGAGGCCGTCCCAAGAACACCGAGCTGAAGTCGTTCGGCCGGGTTGCTGGCGCTGCGACCGCCGCCGGTGTGGGCGCTGCCGACTACTGCGACGAGGTGCTGGCCGCCAAGGCCGCAGCATCCGACGACGACGCCGATGATGCCGACGAGGCCGACGACGAGATGGAGACCGACGACAGCGAGGACTGATCCCCGTCGGCCGACGGCCGCAGCCGGCTGACAGCGCTGCGAAGTACCGTCGGCACGTGGACCAACTCCCTGAGCTCGGCTTCTACGGGCTGGCTGGCGCACCGCGCTCGCCAGCCGAGCTGCTCGACGAATGCCGGCACGGCGAGGCGCTCGGCCTCGGCTCGGTGTTCCTCAGCGAGCGATTCAACGTCAAGGAGGCGGCGACGCTGTCTGGTGCGGCGGCTGCGGCGACCACGAGGCTCGGCATCGCCACCGGCGTCACCAACCACAACACGCGGCATCCGATCGTGACGGCCAGTTACGCCACCACGATGCACCGACTGACCGGCGGCCGCTTCACGCTCGGCCTCGGCCGGGGGATGGATCGAATGTTCGACGCCTTCGGGCTGCCGCGCATCACCACCGCCCAACTCGACGACATCGCCGGCCTGATGCGTCGCCTGTGGCAGGGAGAGGTCGTGATCGGACACGACGGTCCGGCCGGACGGTGGCCGGTGCTGGCTCTCGATCCCGACTTCCGCGAGGACATTCCGCTGCTGATGAGCGCCTTCGGCCCGCAGAGCCTGCGACTTGCCGGCGGCGTGTACGACGCCGTGCTGCTGCACACCTTCTTCACTGACGAGACGTTGCAGCGATGCGTGGCAACAGTGCGCGATGCCGCCGAGCGCGCCGGCCGCGACCCTGCGGCTGTCAGGGTGTGGAGCTGCTTTGCCGTCGTGGGCGACTGGCTCGATCCAGCGCTGCGGCTCAAGAAGACGGTTGGACGCATGGCCACCTACCTTCAGGCCTACGGCGACCTGATGGTGCGCACGAACAAGTGGGATCCGGCGGTGCTTGCAAGGTTCCGCGCCGATCCGGTGGCGTCGTCGTTCCGGGGCGCCATCGATGCCACAGCCACCACCTCTGAACTCGAGCACATCGCCACGCTGATACCCGACGAGTGGCTTGCCCCAGCGGCCACCGGCTCACCCGAGCAGTGCGCACGGGCGGTGCTGGGCCAGCTCGACCAGGGGGCCGACAGCGTGATCCTGCACGGGGCGTCGCCCGCCGAGCTGGTACCGGTGGTCGAGGCGTACCGCCGCATCCGACCCGCAGGCAGGTTCGACTCGCTCGCAGCCAATCCGGGCTGTCCGTCGACGGGGCACTGACGCGGGCCATTCGGGTTGGACGTCGCTGTCGCCCTCTGACACCCTGACGGGCGATGTTCCTCGCCTGGCACGAGATGCGCCGCGCCAAGGTGCGCTTCGGACTGCTCACCGGCGCCGTCGGACTGCTGGTGTTCCTCATCCTCTTCCAGCAGGCGCTGCTGGGCGGTCTCATCACGCAGTTCATCGGCGCGTTGCGGAACCAGTCGGCCGACGTGCTGGTGTACAGCGACCAGGCGCGCAAGAACCTCGAAGGCTCGATCGTGCTGCCCGAGCAGGTCGCCGCAGTAGGCGAGGTGGACGGTGTGCAGCGGGCCACCGCTCTCGGCGAGGCCACCTTCACGGTGTCGGCGGGCGGCGACGATGTCGACGCGGTCATCTTCGGCTACGAGTTGGGCGGCCCAGGCGAGCCGACCACCCTCACCGAGGGGCGGATGCCGGCGGGACCCTATGAGGCGGTGGCCAGCGCGAAGGACCGCTCCGACGGCTTCGGTATCGGCGACACGGTGACGGTGATGCCCGGCGGCGAGCCGATCACCGTGGTCGGCATCGCCCAAGACCTCAACTACTCGGTGGCGCCGGTGCTGTTCGTCGACTTCTCGACCTTCGAGGACGCCAAGCGGATCCGCAATCCCGACGCGCTTGCCATCGTGCCGAGTGCCGTTGCCGTCGAGGTTGCCGAGGGCGAGACGCCCGATGTCGTTGCAGCGCGTATCAACGCCGTGCTCGATGGCGTCGAGGCACTTACCCGCCAGCAGGCCGTCGACGGCTCGCCGGGCGTCAGCAGCGTTCGTTCGAGCTTCGTGGTGATCCTCGGCCTCTTCTATCTGGTGGTGCCGCTCGTCACCGGCCTGTTCTTTCTCATCGTCACCTTCCAGAAGGCATCGGCGCTGACACTGCTGCGCGCCATCGGCGCGCCGGCGCGGGTGCTGGTGGTGTCGCTGCTGGTGCAGGTGGTGGCGGTGATGGCGCTCGGCTCGGTGCTCGCCGCCGTGCTGTACGCCGGTGCGTTGCAGGGTGTGCAGAACCTCGGCGTGCGCGTCGAGGCGATGCCGGTGGTGGTGACGTCACTCGTGGTGCTGGCGCTCGCGCTGCTCACCTCGCTGGTCGCCGTGCGGCGCGTGCTGCGCATCGATCCGCTGTCGGCCACCACCGGGGCCGGAGTGCAGGCATGAGCGCCTTTCGATTGCCGCTGCGCGAACTGCGCCGGCGACCGTCGCGGTTCGCAGTTGCCACCATCGTGCTGTCGTTCCTCACCACGCTGCTGCTGTTCCTGGGCGGACTGCTCGACGGATTGTTCCTCGGATCCACCGGCGCCATCCGCGCCCAGCAGGCTGACGCCATCGTGTTCTCGTCGACGGCGCGCGATTCGTTCCTGCGCAGCCGTATCGAGGCCGACGTGCGCAGTCAGGTGGAGGGAGTCGACGGTGTCGAGGCTGCGGGCGGCCTCGGCTTCGTGCTGCTCGGCGCAGTCGTGCCCGGCAGCGACGGCCTCGCCGACGTGGCAGTGGCCGGCTACGAACTGCCGCCCGCCGGTGTGCCGGCACCCCCGGCTGTCGGCTCTGGCATTGCTGACTCGCGACTGCGCGATGCCGGTGCTGACGTGGGCGACACGCTGCTCGTCGGGCCGGCGCAGAGCCCCATCGAGATCACCGGATTCGTCGACGACACCGCCTACCTGTTGCAGTCGACGATCTGGGTGAGCCTCGAGACGTGGCGGGCCGTGCAGAACGCCAACCGGCCCGATGCGGCAGTGGGCGTTGACGTGGTGCAGGCGCTCGTGGTGCAGGGTGATGGCGTGTCGCCGGATGCGATCGACGCGGCAACCGGCGGCGCGACCAGTTCGCTGAGCGTCGATGATGCCGTGTACGCGCTGCCGGGCGTGCGCCAGCAGGAGTCGACCTTCAACCAGATCATCTACTCGACGCTCGTGGTGGTGCTCTCGGTGGTGGGGCTGTTCTTCAGCCTGCTCACGATCGAGCGGCTCGCGCTGTACGGGGTGCTGAAGGCCATCGGCGCCTCCGACCGACGTCTGTTCGCCGGCATTGTCGTGCAGGCCACGGCCGTCACCGTGATCGCGTACGTGATCGGTGCTGCACTGGCCTTCGGCGCCATCGCCGGACTGCCGCCCGACGTGCCGTTGCAGCTCACCTCGGGCAGATTCGCCTCCACCTTCATCGGCCTGCTCGTGGCGTCGGTCCTCGGCAGCGCGATCTCGCTGCGGCGCGTCACCCGCGTCGACCCTGCCTCTGCGATCGGCACGGCGTCATGACCGTGCTCACTTCCACCCATGCCCTCGACTCGGAGGTTCGGCGATGACCGTGCTCGACATGCGCGACGTGCGCAAGGTGTACCGCAGCGGCGAGGAGGAGATCGTCGCCCTCGACCACGCCACCCTGCAGGTAGAGCCCGGCGAGATTGTCGCCCTGCTCGGCCCGTCCGGTTCGGGCAAGACAACACTGCTGTCGATCGCCGGCGGGCTGCTGACCCCCACCGAGGGCAGCGTGGTGGTGGGCGGCACCGACATTTCGGGCCACTCGCCGCGTGAGCTCACCGAGTTCCGTCGCTCGTCAGTGGGGTTCGTGTTCCAGTCGGTGAACCTCGTGCCGTTCCTCACCGCCGAAGAGAACCTGCTGGTGGTCGACGAGATCGGCGGCGGGCGCGGCGGCAAGGCAGCAAAGGAGCGTGCCCGCCAGTTGCTCGGCGAGCTCGGTCTGGCGCACCGCACCCGCAACCTGCCGTCGCAGCTGTCCGGCGGCGAGCGCCAGCGTGTGGCTATCGGCAGAGCGCTGTTCAACAATCCTGCACTCGTGCTGTTCGACGAGCCCACCTCGGCGCTCGATACCTCGCTCGGCGAGCAGGTGATGGCACTCATCCGCTCGGAGATGAAGGCCCGTTCGACGGCCTCGGTGATCGTCACCCACGACACGCGTATGACGCACTTCGCCGACCGCGTGGTGCGCATCGTCGACGGACGTCTCGGCACTCCCGAACCGGTCTCGGCCTAGCCGGGGCTGGTCGGGCGGTATCGGCCCGTCAGCTCCTCTGCCGCAGGGGTCTCGGTCACCGTCCCACCGCGCCAAGGTCCCACGTGACGGGGACGTTGGTCCCTGCCTGCACAAGCTGCGTGGGGCGCACCGTTGGTGCCGACAGGACACACGGAGCCTGTCAGGGAGGAATCACCAACCATGAAGCGACGCACCCTCGACGTGGCCTTCAGCGCCGGTGGCCTGCTCATCGCAGCGGCCCTGCTGGTGCTCGGACTCGTCCTCAGCAGCCAGGCCTCGTTCGCCGACGACTATGTGCGCGACCAGCTGCTCGAGCAACAGATCTCGTTCCCCGACGAGTACAGCCGAGGCGAGACCGACGTGGCCGGCAGCGACTGCCTGAACGAGTACATCGGGTCGGCACTCGACAGTGGCGACAAGGCCGAGTGCTACGCCAACTTCTACATCAAGACGCACATGATGCACAGCGCAGACGACGCCGGCTATGCCGACGCCACCTATGCGACGCTTGGCGGCATCGTGCGCGGCCTGTCGGCCGATCTCGAGGCTGCGCAGGCGGGCACCGATCAGGCGGCGATCGACGCAGCACAGGCAGAGGTCGATGCCGCATCGGGCTTGCGCGAGACGATGTTCAAGGGCGAGACCTTGCGCGGGCTGCTGCTCACCACGTATGGCTTCAGCATCTTCGGCGATCGTGCCGCCATGGCGGCGCTCGTCTGCTACCTGGCGGCGGCGCTGATGGTGGTGCTGTCGATCGCAGGCTTCGTCCATGCTGCGGCGGCGAAGAAGGCTGGTGCCGCGATCGCCTGATCGTGGCAGCAGCGAGATACTGCGAAGGATGACCCGACATCTCGGTGCCCCGGCGGGAGCCGGGGCACCGGCGCGTCAGGGGAGTGGAAGCCCTACTCGTCGCGCTGCATCGTCGCCCAGAGGCCAGCCTCATGGAGGCGGAACACGTCGATCTCCGCCTTCTCACGGGTGCCGTTGCTGACGACAGCACGGCCCTTGTGATGCACGTCGAGCATCAGCGCCGTTGCCTTCTCGAGGCTGTAGCCGAACAGTTTCTGGAACACGAACGTGACGTAGCTCATCAGGTTGATCGGGTCGTTCCACACCAGCACGATCCACGGCTTGTCGGTGT
>JBEGVK010000234.1:0-7276 GCA_041178405.1 Actinomycetota bacterium
GCACCCGAGAAGACCACGAACTTGTAGCCGAACAGCGGCTTGCGGGCGAACGTCGGCAGCACCTCAGAGATGATGCCGAAGCTCGGGAGGATGATGATGTACACCTCGGGGTGGCCGAAGATCCAGAAGAGGTGCTGCCACAGCAGCGGGTCGGCACCCTGCGACACGTCGAAGAATGCTGCACCGAAGTTGCGCTGGAACGTGAGCAGGAACAGCGCCACCGTGATGACCGGCATGGCGAACGCCAGCAGGAACTGCACGACGAGCACCATCCAGGTGAACATCGGCATCTGCATCAGCTTCATGCCCGGTGCCCGCATGTTGAGCACCGTCACGATGAGGTTGATGGCACCGATGAGTGAGGCGATGCCGGTGATCTGCAGTCCCATCACCCAGAAGTCGACGCCGTTGGTGGGCGAGAACAGCACGCTCGAGTTCGGGGAGTACATGAACCAGCCGCCGTCGGCAGCACCGCCGAGGAACCACGACGTGTTCAGCAGCACACCGCCGAACAGGAACGCCCAGAAGCCGAACGCATTGATGCGCGGGAACGCCACGTCGCGGGCGCCGATCTGCAGCGGCAGGAAGTAGTTGGCGAAGGCGGCGGCCATCGGCATCACGAAGAGGAACACCATGGTGGTGGCGTGCATCGTGAACATCTCGTTGTAGAGGCCGGCATCGAGCACCGTGTTGTCGGGCGCTGCCAACTGGAGCCGGATGAGGAGTGCCTCGAGGCCGCCGACGAGGAAGAAGAACATCGCCACGACGCCGTACATGATGCCGAGCTTCTTGTGGTCGACCGTGAAGAGCCACGACTTCCAGCCGGTGGTCTGCACCGGGCGCTTGAACACGCCGAGCGCATTCGACGGCGTGACCACCGCCGGCACGGCGGGGGACGTCGACACGGTGGCGGGTGTCGCGTCGGGACGTTCGATGATGGCCATCCGGGTGCTCCCTTACTTCCGCTCGAGCAGATAGGCGATGAGCGTGTCGATCTGATCTTCGTTGAGGCCAAGCGCCGGCATGCCGCGGTACAGGCCACCGGTGGATGCCAGGTTCGCCGGGTCGACGAACATCGGCTTCATTCCGGGTGCGTTGCGCAGCCATTCGCGCAGCGCCGCCTCGTCGAAGCACACTGGCACTGTTGCGTCGGCTGGCGAGTCCATCCACACACCCTGCAGGTAGAGGGCGCCGAACTCGTCGGGAGTCGCGTTCCAGAGACGGTCGCGGCACTCCTCGGTGATGAGGTCGAAGGTGTAGCCGGCGAACCCGGTGCGGGTCATCAGGTGGGTGAGGTTGGGGGCCACGCCCGACACGACGTACTGGTCGGGGTTCGCCAGCACGGGGTTGCCATCGGGATCGACGAGTCCGTTCACCTGGTGGCAGCGGGCGCATTGGGCGATGTAGGTGGCCTCGCCCTCGACCGCCACCTCGTTGCCCATCGGTGCCGAATACGGCGTGAGCTGGTTGTCGACCCACGTCTGGAAGTCGGTGGGCGAGAGCGCCGCAACAGCCTGACGCATGCGCGCATGGCTGAGTCCGCAGAACTCGGTGCACTGACCGATGTAGATGCCGGGTGCGTCAGCTTCCATGCGAAGCGTGTGCAGGCGTCCCGGCACCGCATCGCGCTTGCCGTTGAGGCGCGGGATCCAGAACGAGTGGATGACATCGCGGCTGGTGATGCGCAGCACCACCGGCGTGCCGACGGGCAGCACCATCTCGCCGCTGGTGACGATCGGCTCGGGAATCTCGATGCCGCCGCAGTTCTGCGCCGGATAGTCGTACTCCCACCACCACTGCTGGCCGGTGACGTTCACCACGCACGCCGCGTCCGACGTGTCGGCGAGATCGAACACCTTCTTCACCGTCGGCACCGCAATGGTGGCGAGAATGACTGCGGGAATGATGGTGAGGGCAATCTCGAGTTTCGGGTTGCCGTGTGTCTGCTGGGGGATGTCTTGGCCGCGGTCGCGGTATCGCACCACGATGTATGCCACGGCGACCAGCACGATGAGGGCCACCACGCCAGCCATGTAGAAGATGTACCGCTGCCCGGCGAGGCCCTCGTCGATCTCGCGGGCATTCGGCCCAGCAGGCCGGAACAGGTCTTGCGGGGCGTCCTTGGCGCAGCCGGCGAGCACGCCTGCAGCGAGCACGGTGAGTGCGGCAGCAACTCGACGGCGCATGCCGTGAAGGGTAGTCATGGAACTCTCACTCCGCTCCGTCGGGGGATGCATTGCCATCAGGGGACCACCAGCGTGATCTTCTGCTCGGGCAGATTGGGCACGAACAGGACCAGTTCGGTGCTGCTCGCGGCGTCCGCCCTCGGGGCCAGCAGCGACAGGTACGCCGTGCGGCCCGCCTCGAGCCGGGCGGTGCATTCGACGATCTCCGGGTCTTCGCCGAAGGTGCCGAGGCGGGCGGTGAGTCGGTACTCGCCCTCGAGGTTGTTGTGGAACAGCACCCCCACGCGAGTGCTGCGCGGAATCTGCAGCGTCGACTGCGAGTGCTGCTGGTCGCCCTCACCGTTGAAGCCGTTCACCCACGCGATGAGCGTGCCGTTCTCCTGCAGTTCGACGTTCGCGGCAATCGCCGCCTGCGCCGACACATTGCGGTTGGCGTTCTCGTCGGCATGGTGCATCTCTTCCTCACCGACCTCCTCGAGGCACACGCCACGAGACAGCTCGGGGTGAAGCTTGATGCTGCGCTGGCCGCCGATCGCCGAGGCGATGCCGACACCCATGAGCGCAACAGCGCTGAGCGTGCAGACAGTTGCCACCACCTTGCGTGTCGCCGAGCGCTTGCCGGCGAGTACGAATGCGCCCGCCATCACGACCGCGCCGAGCACCATGAAGATCCACAGCCCCGCCGACTTGCTGGCCGCGAGCATGATCCTTGAGAACGCATAGATGACGGCACCGAGGCCCACCGTGGCAAGCACGGGGAACTCGAGTGGATGCAGCAGCCGAGCGCGGATCTGGCGGTTGTACGTGTTGTCGGCGCTCGCCCGCTCGCTCCAGGCCTGCACAAGCCACTCGGCGAATCCGGCCAAGAGGACGACGAACGACACCTTGAACACCGCAGGGTGGCTCACCACGCCAACGACCAGACCGGCAATTCCGAGCGCCGACACGAGCGGCCACATGCTGCGACCGACCGGCTGCCGCGAGACGGCGGTGTTGTGCTCGACACCCGCCTGCGACGCGGGCACGCTGCTGTCGCGGCAGTACTGGTTGACACCGGCCAGGAAGGCGAAGACCACGGCAAGCGTGACCAGCCCCACCGTGCCCATGAAGCCCGTCGGTCCGCCAGTGGTGACGGCGAACACCACGGCCGCCACGACCGACAGCACCGTGGCGCCGAAGAAGAGTCTCGAACCCGTCGTGATCATCTGATGCCCGTCACTTCCTCGTCACTTGGTCACGTAGACGACGAACCACAGCATCGAGTACACGACGCTGAAGCTGTACCAGTAGAGAGCGTGGGCCGACACCAGCTCGAGGTCTGCTGACCGGCCGCCGAGATAGCGAAACGCCACGACCACGCTGAAGACGACGCCGATCACCGCCATCACGGTCATCACGCCGGTGACGGCATAGAACAGCACGCTGTAGTTGCCCTCGGCAATCGGCAGGCCCATCGTCGCCCAGATGAATGCCTGGGCGTTGATGAATGCCACGCCGAGCAGTGCCACAAGGCCGATTGCGACACCGGTATGCGACCGGTCGTGGCGCTTGGCCGAATACACCGCCCACTGAGCGAAGACGCAGATCGGCAGCATCGCAATGAGCATCACGTTCGAGGGAACCTCGGGTATGACGACGCCCTCTGGCAGCCAGCGGTTCTCGGGCCCGTTGATGTAGACCTCGCGGAAGCGCATCCAGAGGGCAAGCATTCCGCCCATCAGCGCAGTGCCGGCGGCGCATGCCAGGGCCGTACCGACGAGAACCTGGCGCCGCGGCGTCGGGGCAGGGGCCGGGGGAAGTGCGTGCATCAGGCGTCACTCCTGGTCTTGAGATCGAGCAGCGGCTCGGCTGAGCGCACGACGTGCACCTCGGCGAAGTTGTCGGCGGGTGCCGGCGACGTGGTCGCCCACTCGAGCGTCTGGCCGTCCCACGGATCATCGCCCGCTGCGGTGCCCGACCGCGACGACCGCACGGCGAGCGCTGCGAAGGCCACGGCGGCGACCAGCACCGCCAGGTGGCCGAGCAGGCTCAGGCCGTTGAGCAGTGCCACGGGGCCCTCGGCGTCAGGGAAGTACACGACGGCGTCGGCACCGACCTCGACCGTGGGGAACACGGCACCTGGCTGGTCGAGCAGGCCGGCGACGAGCATGGGAAGGCTCGCCAGTGCGCCGCCGATGCCGGCGAGCGCGACGAGCAGGCCCGACACCACCGGCGGCATCGTGCGACCCCACCACTTGGGGCCCCAGTAGGCGATTGCGCCCATCGCGCTGACAGCACCGCCGTAGACCACTGCCAGCAGAGCTCCCTCCTCGAAGGCAGTGCCGACGAGGCCGAGATCGCCGATGTGGTTCGCTGCGCTTGCAGCGGCGGCGAGCAGCACGAGGAGCCCGCCGAGAAGTCCGGCAACGAGCGGTGCGCTCAGCGCCGGCTTGGTGCGCAGCGAGCGAGCTGCAGCAGCGACGACGCCGAGCACGCCGAGCAGTGGAAGGCCGTGCACGAGGCCGAAGGGGAGCAGATCGTTGATCACCTGGCCAGCGCCGAGGTCGGCGACACCCTCACGGATCACCATCGGCCACTGCAGCATCGGCGCGAGCACCGCAGCGCCGGCGAGCGCCACAGCCGCGAGTGCGGCGCCGCGCTGGGTGGGACGGCGGCGCACCGCAGTGGCGGCAACGTCGAGCAGCAGGCCGAGTGCCGGGATCGCGAAGAGCAGCGTGGCCGGCTGGGTGAAGCCGAACGCCGCCCACTCGGCGATCGAGCGGTTGCCGCTGAGCTCGCTGAGCGAGGGGTACTTGTGGGCGAGGTAGAGCACCAGCAGGTAGCCACCGAGCACGGGGAGGACAACGATGATGCCGAGCGACGAGATCAGCGCCGACCAGCTGAAGAACGGCACGCGTCGAAGGCTCATGCCCGGCGAGCGACTCGTGAGCACCGTCGCCGCCACGGAGAGCGCACCGGCCACCAGGCCGACGATGACGAGGATCATCGACAGGAGATAGAGGTCGACGAACCGGGGATTGCCACCACCGGGGCCGCCGTTCAGCAGCAACGAGTAGACGATGAGCACCGCACCGAACGTCCACAGCCAGAAGCCGCCCGCCGCCAGTCGGGGAAACGTGAGCGACCGCGAGCCGAGTTGCAGCGGCACGACGGCGATCGCCACGCCGATGAGCATCGGGGCAAGGCCGAGGTACAGCAGGCCGGTACGCGACAGGGCGAACAGCTGCGTGAGCGCATTGATGTCGACCAGTTGGCGTTCGATGTCGACACGCTCGAGCGACAGCAGCGCCGAGACGGCCGCTGCCACCACGAACACCAGGCCCGACACACCGATGTAGAGGCGGCCGATGCGCTTGTGGTCGGTCGTGGTGACCCAGTCGGCGACGGCCACAAGGCCCGCGCCAGCCGAGCCAGCGCTGGGGGCGGCGGTTTCGATGGCAGTCATTGTCAGCGAACTCGTTTCGTCTCGGGTGCGCGCACGGCGGAACCCGCTGTCGACAGGACGGGTGGAATCTCAGGTGCGAGATTACCCACAGGGCGTCGCCAACGGGGAAATCCTCGAATTCACCCTCGCTACGGCATCCGTCACAGCACCCGCAGCAGGCGGCGGACAGCCGGAGTCGCCGGGTCAGCCGCCGTGGGCAGCGACAACACCGTGTCGCACGAGCACGTCGACGGTGAGCGCTGCGAACAGCAGTGTGACGTAGGTGATCGAGAAGGCGAACACCCGCATCGACCGCTGCTCGGTCGGGTTGCGGCCGAGGTCGACGGTCGACCACAGGAACAGGGCGCCCAGCACCACCGCTGCGATGCCGTACACCGGGCCGAGGCCGGCGACGGGCCACAGCACCAGCGTGCCGGCGACCATCACGGCCGTGTAGGCCACCATCTTGCGCACGGTGACCTCCAGCGTGCTCACCGCCGGCAGCATCGGCACGCCTGCTGCGCGGTAGTCGTCGGCGTACCGGATGGCGAGCGCCCAGAAGTGCGGCGGTGTCCAGAGGAACATCACCACGAAGAGCACGAACGGCGTCCACGACAGACTGCCGCGCACCGCCGACCACCCCACCAGCACCGGCACGGCTCCTGCCGCCCCGCCGATGACGATGTTCTGGGTGCTCGTTCGCTTGAGCCACAGCGTGTAGACGAAGACATAGAACAGCGTCGCCGACAGCGCGAGTACTGCAGCCAGCAGGTTTGCCCAGGCCCACAGCACCCCGAAGGCCAGAATCTCGAGTGCGATCGCGAACACCATTGCCTCGCGCGGCGACACGAGTCCGGTGACGAGCGGGCGTCCCTGAGTGCGCGGCATCAGCCGGTCGATGTCGCGGTCGACCACCATATTGATGGCGTTGGCGCCGCCGGCCGCCAGCGTGCCGCCCACCAGCGTGACGAGGACGAGCGCGGTACGCGGCCATCCCTCGGCCGCAACCACCATCGTGGGCACGGTGGTGATCAGGAGCAACTCGATGATGCGGGGCTTGGTGAGCGCCACGAAGCCACCGAGACGCGTGGTGGGCTGCCGGCGAGAGCCGTGGGCGACGCCGCCCGGCGCCAGCCGCGAGGGCACGAGGGGGCGCGAGCCGACGTTCATGATGAGCCCATCGTACGGAGAACCCGCTGCCCGCACCACACGGCCGACACGCGGCACAATGACCTCGTGCTGCCGATGGTTCCCCCGCCGCCCGGTCCACTGGCGCTGCCGGTGCGGCGATCCACCGACCTCGTGCCCCGTAGTGCGGCCACCGTGGTGCCGTGGCGGCCGATGGCCATGCCGGTGACATCGGCACCCGCTGCCACAGGCACCGATACCGAGCGCGACGAGCACGTCGACACCGACAAGCCGTGGATCGTGCTGGTGTGGAACGACCCGATCAACCTGATGAGCTACGTCACCTTCGTGTTCCAGAAGGTGTTCGGCTACAGCAAGGAGAAGGCCACCGCGCTGATGCTCGACGTGCACCACAAGGGTCGGGCCGTGGTGTCCAGCGGGGCCCGGGAGAAGGCCGAGATCGACGTGTTCCGGCTGCACGAGCACGGGTTGTGGGCCACGATGCAGCAGGACGACTAGCGATGGAAGACGACCGGGC
>JBEGVK010000235.1:0-4822 GCA_041178405.1 Actinomycetota bacterium
GAGGGCGTCTCGGATGGAGATCTCCGCTGATGGCTCGCGCTCTACCAGCAGCGTCGTACCCGTGGGGGGTCGAGTCGGCGGGGTCGAGTCCCACTGCGCGAGGTGGATCTCGTCGGCAGCCGGCACCTCTGAGGGGACGATGTCGACGCACAGCACGAGCCGGCGAGCGGTGGCGGCACTGTGGGGCGTCGCTTCGGCGACCCCAGCCGTCGGCCATTCGTGGAACACAGCTCCCCTCGACCGACTGAACATTCCCTCGAGTCGTCGCAGCGCAGCGGTGCGTGCACGTGCCAACGGCTCGTCGACACCAGCCTTCCCGGCGAAGTACGCCCAGATCTGGAGGTCGACTGCTACGCGGGGTTGCAGCACATCCCACGCCTCGTCAGGACTGCGCACTCCCCGAAACAGACCCGGTGTCGGCCTCGTCGGTGTCTGATTCGCCTCGATCCGCTCGAGGGGCGCTCCCAGCCATGCCGATAGCGCTGCCCAGGGTCCGCCGTCCTGCTCGACGACAGCGACGGCGCCGAGCGAGCTGAGGCGCTCGATAGCGGCTGCTGCCAGCGCGTCGACGTGCTCACGAGCAATCATCGCGCCGACCGGGATCAGCGGATCTCCCCACAGCACTTGACGGGCAATGAGGTTGTCGGTGGCGCGGCTCCCGATGGGGAGTGTGATCGCCTCGGCCAGCGGGCTCTTCACGAGGTCGAGCCCGATCGTCTTGGGAAGCCAGAGGCGGTGAGCAGACAGGGGAACTGCCCGGATGTACTCGAAATAGCTGAGCAGGCGCATCACCGGCTCCCGCAGCACGGTGGCAACATCGGGTGGATCGAACCACCGAAGGATCGTCGGAAGCGACCAGTGCTGGTGGAAGAGATAGCGGTCTGGTTCGGGCGGGTTATCGGTCCACGCGACCACCGACCTGGCGTGCGGGTCGAGATCAGCTAGTTCGGTCGTCGTCTCGAGTCCTGCCACATAGCACGTGTCGAAGATCACCGACGGCTGTGGTGGACTGCCGCTGACCGCAAGGAGAGCCTCCGACACCGAGGTTCCTGCGCATTTCGCGATGTGCAGGAACGCTGCCCGCTGGCGAATGCGGCCCTCGTTGAGACTCGGCACAGACTCGCTCACCGTCGACAACCTATCCCTACCCCGACCCTCGGTCGCAGGCGCGAATCCGTGTGGCAGCCCGGACGTGCGTCCTCTACTGTCACTTGCAGGTCTCGAGCGAGGTGACGTCGTCTATGCAGAGCTTCAAGGACAGGGTGGCGGTAGTCACCGGCGGCGGCACGGGGATGGGGCGCGAGCTGGCCCGCCAGCTGTCCGCCGAGGGCTGCCATGTGGCGATGTGCGATGTGTCGGCCGACGACATGGCCGAGACGCAGTCGCTGTGCCGTGCGGGCGCTCCAGCGGGCACCCGGGTCACTGCACACCTGGCCGATGTCAGCGACGAGGCGCAGGTGCAGGCGTTTCGCGACGCCGTGGTGGAGGCCCACGGGGGAGGCCGGCCGCCGGTGCATCTGCTGTTCAACAACGCAGGCATCGGCGGCGGCGGAAGCTTCGTGAGCGACGACCGCACCGTGTGGGAGCGCACCTTCAATGTCTGCTGGGGAGGGGTCTACCTGTGCTCACGGGCGTTCCTCCCGCTGCTCGTGGCAGCCGACGAGGCCCGGATCGTCAACACGAGCAGCGTCAACGGCTTCTGGGCATCGCTCGGCCCGGCGCAGTCGCACACCGCCTACAGCGCCGCGAAGTTCGCCGTGAAGGGCTTCAGCGAGGCCCTGATCACTGATCTTCGACTCAATGCCCCGCACGTGGGCGTGTCGGTGGTGATGCCCGGCCACATCGGCACCTCGATCGTGCTGAACTCGCACCGCGCCCACGGTGCCGAGCCGAAGGAGATGACCGCTGATCAGGTGGCAGGCATCCGGCAGCGACTGGCAGGGCAGGGGATCGACCTCAGCGGGGCGAGTGACGACGACATTCGCCTGGGCGTGCAGGCCCAGGCCGAGGCGTTCCGCGACAACGCCCCGATGACGGCAGCCGACGCAGCGACAGTGATCCTCGATGGCGTTCGGGCAGGCCGATGGAGGATCCTGGTGGGCGACGATGCCCACCGACTCGATGCCCTCGTGCGCCACGACCCGGAGGCCGCCTATGAGCCGTCGTTCGGCGATCGCCTCCGCGACGAGGCAATCTTCGAGTTCACCCGCCCGTAGTTGGCCGCTAGCAGGCAATCGCGGTCCGGCGTGCCGGCGCGGCTAGTTTCCTGAGTGATGGCCACGCTGCGGTTCAGCTTCGGCACCATGGGTTCGGGAAAGAGCACCATGGCCCTGCAGATCCACCACAACCTTGCCAGCCGCGACCTGTTCGGACTCCTGTTGAGCGCACTCGACCGTGAGGGGGCCAGGGTCAGCAGTCGGCTCGGGGTGACTGCCGACGCTGTTGAGGTGCTTCCCGAACTCGATCTCTACGCGCTCGCCGTCGACAACTGGCCCCTGCACTACATGGTGTGCGACGAGGTGCAGTTCTACTCGTCGGCCCAGTGCGATCAACTGGCGCGCGTGGTCGACGACCTGGGCGTCGACGTCTTCGCCTTCGGGCTCATCACCGACTTCCGAGGCCAGCTGTTCGACGGCACGAAGCGGATGCTCGAGATCGCCGATGAGCGGGTGCCGATGCAGGTGGAGGCACGATGCTGGTGCGGTTCACGGGCCACGCACAATGCGCGCGTCGTGAACGGCGCAGTCGTGTTCGAGGGCGAGACCGTCGTGGTGGGCGACACCGGCGAGCACGCCGACAGGCCGCTCTTCGGCGACGTGGTCAGGTATGAACTGCTGTGCCGCGCCCACTACCGACGGGCTGAGCTGGGAAGCTGACGCCTCGGCGCGTCGACGTCGCCTGGACGGTTTCGATCAGAACGACTCGAGCATGCGGATGGCCGCAGGCCCGAGCAGCACGATGAACATCACCGGCAGGATGAAGAACACCATCGGGAAGAGCAGCTTCACCGGCAATTTCATAGCGCTCTCTTCGGCCATCTGACGGCGACGCTCGCGCATCTCCTGCGACTGGATGGTGAGCGTCTGCGAGATCGGCACACCGAGACGCTCGGCGTGCGACAGAGCCGACACGAAACCGGTGAGTTCGGGAACATCGACTCGCTCAGCCATGCTGGCAAATGCCACAGCGCGGGCGAGGCCGAAGCGCATGTCCTGCAGCACCCGGCCGAACTCCTCGGCAATCGGCCCGGTGTTGCTCTGGGCGATTCGGGCGAGTGCGGCGTCGATGCCGAGACCGGCGCGGACCATGACGTTGAGCTGGTCGATCGAGTCGGCGATCTGCGACCGCACCTCTTCCTTGCGGTCGTCGCGCTGGCGGTCGACGAGCACGTTCGGGATGAAGAAGCCGATCACGGTGGCAGCGATGGTGAGCATGACACCGCCGAATGTGAGGTCGGCGATGAGACGGGCTGCAAAGAGCAGGAACAGGATGACGGCAGCGAGGATCTTCATCGACACGACTCGCTCGATGGTCCACTTCTCGTCGAGCCCGGCCTGGGCGATCTTCGCCTCGAGCTTGCGCATCCGCGCAGCAGGCAGCAGCGACCGGACCTTGTCGACGATGGCCATCGCGAACGGGCCAAGCGCTCGCTCGCTTCCGGAGCGGCCAAGGGTAATGCGGCGCTGGTCGGGACCGAACCGATCGACGAGCGCCACGCTGTCGTCCTTCTGGCCGCCGCTGAGGGCAAACCACAGGACGAGGATCGAGCCGACGACAGCGGCGCTGCCGGCGAGGGGAGCCAGATCAAACATCAGTCGACCGCCTTTACGATCTTGCGGATCCATACCCAGCCGGCAGCCATGAGGGCACCGGCGAAGAGCACGAGGAAGGGTCCTGAGTCTCGGCCGAAGGGCTCGAAGTACTCGCGGTTGGTGAGCAGCAGGACGAAGGCCACGAGAATGGGGAGCGCCGTGATGACGTAGGCGGACAGTCGACCCTCAGCAGTGAGCACGTCGATCTGGCGGCGCAGGCGCTGGCGCTCGCGGATGGTCTCGCCGACGTTCTCGAGCACGACTGCGAGTTCGCCGCCGACCTCGCGGTTGATCTGCATTGCCGACACCACCCAGGTGAAGTCCTTGCTGGCCATGCGCTCGGCGACGTTCGACAGTGCCTCGCCGGGATCGCGGCCGATCCGCTGCTCGAAGAGCACGCGCTGCAATTCGGACCGCATCGGCTCGGGTGCCTGGTTCGCGGCGACGTCGAGCGCCTGCGGCAGGCCGTACCCGGCGCGCAGCGACGACACCATGGTCTGCAGCATGTCGGGCATCAGCATCACGAACTTCTTGCGACGCGACTCGATGCGCTGACGGAGGTAGGCGCGGGTGCCGATCGGGGTGAGCACACCGCCGATGATGAGCGCCATGCCGAACGGCAGCGATGCGCCAAGGGCAAGGATGACCAGCAGTCCCACGACGCCGGCGACGACCACGAACTCGCCGGGCCGGAGCGGAATGGCGGCGATGTCGAGCGACTTCGCCAGGGCTCTCTGCTTGCCGCTGCGGACGAGGAGGTTGTCGACGAGTGCGGTAAGGCGCTTGATGGGGCCGCCCTCGACCTTCGGCCGCGCTGCCCGAGCTGCAAGCTCCTGACTGCGGCGCTTGGACGGCCAGGTGACGAAGAGCAGCAGGCCGAAGACCGCGGCGAACACGGTGAGCGTGCCGACGCTGCGGAGCGCCGCAGCCGAGGCCCCGCCGGTGACCGACTCGGTGAGCAGGCCCTCCGTGGTGGGCGGCGCAGTCGCTGGCGGCACCGTGGTGGACGA
>JBEGVK010000236.1:0-15201 GCA_041178405.1 Actinomycetota bacterium
CGGCGATTTTGGACGATTCTTGGATAACGCCTATCCCTTCCTAGGACGACAAGTTCGTACGGTATGGACGGTTTCGGGCGGCAGATCTCGCCCGCTACGTCACGCCACCGGCCCACCGGCCGCAAGGAGAACCTCACCATGAAGTCACGACTCGCAGCAGTGCTCTCCGTCTCGGGTGTCCTTGTCGCGGGTTCGGCGGCGGCGCTCGTGAACACCCAGGTGCTGCGCCACACCAACGACTCGGCGATGTCCGGCGACACCAGTGGCATGCAGAACACCGAGCCGGCCGCCACTCTCGCCATCACCCCAGTCGGCACCGTCCTGGCCGGCACCGACACCATTCCGGTCTCCACCGACGCTCAGATGCTGCTGCCTGCGGGTGCACCGAACTCGAGCACCGGAGCCTCCCCGACCCGGTCGACGGCGACCTCGTACCGAGTCGCCACCTCGGGCACAGTCGTACTCGACACCGCAGGTGGCGTGCTGACGGTGCGGTCGGCGACCCCGACGAGCGGCTGGCAGCTTGTGAGCACGTCGAAGGCCAACGCGACCCATGCGCAGGTGGTCTTCGAGTCGAGCACTTCCCGCGTCGTCTTCGACGCCAACATGCTCTACGGCGTCGTGGGCACGTCGGTCGAGGTGTACCCGCTCGATGATGACGACTCCACGACCACCACGATCGACGACGACGACGATGTCACCACTACCACCGACGAGCCAGATGACGATGTGATCGACGATGACTGAGCAGCACACTCGACCCACCCGTGTCGCCGACGACGGCACGCCCACTATGCCGGTCGTCCGCGCCGGCACTCGCACCGCACATGCCCAGGCGGCCAAGGTGCTCACCACAGGCGCCAGCGTCTCGATGGTGCTCGGCATTGTCGCCTACATGGCGCACTCGACGGCCGCTGCCGAAGAGGCCGCTCAGTTGCAGGAACTGCAGGCACAGCAGGCAACGCAACTGGCAGCGCAACAGGCCGGTGTCGCGCCATCGACAACGCTGCCCGGCTCGATGCCGATGATGGTGGTGCTGCCCGATGGCTCCATCGTCCCCGCCTCGACGCTGATCCCAGGCGCCGTGCCGACGAGTGCCGTCGCAGGTGCAGGCGGCGCTTCGGTCACGATGCCTGCCGGCACCGGGACCGTTGCGGGCGGCGGCACCGCCACCACGCAGCCAGCCACCACGACGCCGTCGGGCGGAGGCGTTGTCGTCACCACGGTGCCGGCGACGAACCCTCCGACCACACTTGCTCCCACCACCACCGTGGTGGTGACGGTGGCACCCACGACAACGGTGTCGGGCGGGTCGGGAACCTCGAACTGAGCCGATCAGCAGGCCAGTGACCGCGGTTCCGCGACGAGGCAGAGATGTCAACCACGACAGCGACCCAGCCGACACGGCACCGATGCGAGTTCAGGGTGATGGGCAGCGCAGCCGAGATCGAGGTGATCGATGGCAGCGACGAACTCCTCGCCGTCGCAGAGCGGCGCCTGCGCTTTCTCGAGCAGTGTTGGAGCCGATTCATCGACTCGAGCGACATCTCGAGGCTGAATGCGGCATCCGGCATGCCGATCGAGATCGACGCCTCAACGGTCACACTGCTCGAGGCGATGGTGCATGGCCACTACGCCACTGATGGAGCGTTCGATCCCACCGTGCTGCGAACGGTGATGAGCCTCGGATACTCAACCAGCCGACACGACAGCACGATGCGCGTCGACCTCGATCCGACGACGCAGGCCAGGGGCGATCTGGCATCGATCGAAGTTGTTCGCGGACCCGAGGATGACGACGGCCGGGCGCTCGGACCGAGTATTGCGAGGGTGCCGGCTGGCACTGCGCTCGACGCGGGCGGCATTGGCAAGGGACTGGCCGCCGACCTCGTCGCCGGCGAACTGCTGCGAGCTGGCGCTGCCGGCGCCATGGTGTCGATCGGAGGCGACCTGCGCGTCGCCGGTTGCGGACCGAACGACGGCGACTGGGTCATTGCCATATATGCCGATCAAGCGTCGGCGACCGGCAGCGCCACTTCGACGCCATCCGACGTTCCACCGGCCCGAGACATCGTCGACTATGTGCGCCTGGCCGACGGCGGAGTGTGCACCTCGGGCACCATCCACCACCAGGTCGACCCCGCATCTGCCGGGCGGGCCGTTGCGGATCGACTCGGAGCCCCGCTCACGCAGGCAAGCATCGTCGGCGGATCGGCGATGTGGGCCGAGGTCTGCGCCACATGGGCAATGGTTCGCGGTCTCGACGCTGTCGATGAGCTCGAGCGACTGGCCATCGGCGCGAGACTGCAGTTCGGGGACGGCACCGTGGTGGTGTCGCCCTCATGGCTCCGGTACTCGATGAACGTCGGCGGCAGGTCGCTCGCGGCCAGTGGAGGAGGACCGCAATGATCCATCCCCAGTTCATGTGGTGGGTGTCGCGCGCTACCGGCATGGTGGGTGGCCTGCTCCTCGTCGGGAGTCTGGTGTGGGGAGTTCTCCTCGCCACCCGCGTGCTGAAGCCGGTCGATCGTCCGGCGTGGTTGCTTGGACTGCACCGCTGGATGAGCGCGCTCGCCTGCATCATGATCGCCATCCACATGGCTGCACTCGTGGCCGACAACTACGTCTACTTCGGATGGCGAGAGTTGTTCGTGCCGTGGGGCAGCGAGTGGAAGAACACCGCCGTGGCGTTCGGAGTGATCGCCATGTGGCTGCTCGTGCTCGTGCAGGGCACGTCAATGCTGATGCGGTGGATGCCCAAGAAGCTCTGGCATGCGATTCACATCACGTCATATGCAGCCGTCTGGCTTGGCTTCGTCCACGGAGCGCTCGCAGGCACGGACGTCACGAATCCCGTGTACCAGTACATCGTCATGCTGCTCATCCTCGCTGCGATGGGCTTCGCCCTCGTACGGGTGCTGATCGGCACCAATCGAGCACGCGCCCGCGAGAACGCAGCAGCACGCAACACCGCAGCCGGCCAGCCCCAGTCGGGCGAGACGGGTGTGCCCGGCGAGCCAAGCAATGCATCCGCCGCTGCCGCATCGCCTCGCGCGGCGCGCAATCCGCGCATTCCCGACGCTGCCCGCGCGGCCGCGCGCGCGGCTGCACAGAGCACGCCTGGAACTCCGGGTCCGGCGGCAGGGGCAGACGCATCGCCGTCGACGTCGACGCCAACTCCAGCTGCGAACCAGCCGGCCGACGCTCCCACCATCCAGCCAGCTACCGGTGGCGCAAGTTCAGAGACGGCGTCGACGCCCCCGCTACCTATTCGTTCGGTGCCAACTTCCGAGTCAGACGATGAGCGCCAGGCGCGCCTCCGGGCGCTCGCCGCTGCACGAGCCGCTCGTCAGACCAAGGCCTGATACACCAACTGCTTCAGCTGCGACCGGATCGGATGTGTGCTGCTCGGCAGCAGCTGCGTGTAGAACGCCACCGTCAGGTCGTCGACCGGGTCGATCCAGAAGGCCGTGCTGGCGGCCCCACCCCATGCGTACTCACCGGCGTTGCCGGGCACGCGGCCCTTCACCGGATCGAGCGTCACGCTGACACCAAGGCCAAAGCCCACACCGTCGAACGCGGTCTCGGCGAAGAGCGGGCGACCGAAGGCGGTGAGATCCTTGCCGTCTGGCAGGTGATTGCTCGCCATGAACCTGACCGTTCGCGGCGACAGAATCCGCACCCCGTCGAGCTCGCCCCCTCGTGCGAGCATCTGCATGAAGCGGTGGTAGTCGGCGGCCGTGCTCTGCAGCCCACCGCCACCCATGAAGGCCTTCGGCGGTCGCTTTGCGGCGTCACCCATGCCGCCGAGCGGAATCGCGCGACGCGTCGACGGGTCTGCGCCGTAGAGCACGGCGAGTCGATGGTGCTGATCTTCTGGCACCGACCACGTCGTGTCAGTCATCCCCAGCGGATCGAGCAGTCGGGTCCTCAGCAGTTCGTCGAGCGGCTGGCCGCTGATCACCTCGAGCACTCGGCCGAGCACGTCGAGTCCCATCGAGTAGTTCCACTCGGTCCCCGGCTGGAACAGCAGTGGCAGTCCGGCGAGCCGGTCGCAGACGCCAGCGAGATCGGCGACGCCCTCGGGTGTGCCCCACTCGAAGCCGGCTCGGCGGTACAGGTCGTCGACGGGATGCGCGTACATGAAGCCATAGGTGAGGCCTGCGGTGTGAGCGAACAACTGCCAGAGGCGCATTGTCTCGGTGATTGGCTCAGTCACCGGGCTGGTGACGCTGCCCGAACGCCACACCCGAGTCGACTTGAACGCGGGGATGTAGCGGTGCACCGGATCGTTCAGCTCGAAGCGCCCCTCCTCCCACAGTTGCAGCGCGAGCACGGCCGTGATCGGCTTCGTCATCGAGAAGATCCGCCAGATCGTGTCGGTATCGACCGGCACAGCGTTGGCCACATCACGCTGGCCGGAGAGCGAGTGGTGCACCACCTTGCCGTGCCTCGCAACGACGATCTGCCATCCAGTCAGGCGACCGTCGTCGATGTAGCGCTGGAAGTGCTGGTCGATCCGCAACAGGCGCTCAGTCGACATCCCCACCGACTCGGGTGCCGTCTCGATGTGGAGTCCGCTCATGGGCGAAGGGTACTCATCGGCAGCACGGCGGCCGCCAGCGCTCACGCCGGGACGAACGGGCGACCCGCAGCGCCGGGTGACGCGCTCGCAGGGCGGCGCAGCCACACCGCCACCGGGCCTGCGCTGTACGGCGCACACCAACTCTCCCATCCGCCGGGTACGAATGACTCGGCTCGCTCGACAACCCAACCGGCCGCTCGTTCAGCGAGTTCGGCGAGCGGTGCGACCGCCACCACCTCGGCACGGCCGGGCGACGGTGCGAGGCGAGCCAGTGCAGTCCACACGTGGGTCGACATCAGCAGCGACAGGTCGCCTGGCCAATCGAGTTCGGGCAGGTGGTTGCCGCGCCGCATGTTGCACCGCCGATGTGCCAGTCGCAGGTTGCCCAGATCGCTGCTGCCTCCCCTGCTGCGGGGTACCAGGTGATCGAGGGTCGCACGGCTCGGAGAGTCGTCCGGACAGTGCGGGTCGATGGCGCCGCCGCACAGCCAGCACCACCATCCATCCCGCTCGGCGACCCGACCGACCGTCACGACCGAACTCTACGGAGCACCGGCGCAGCGGCGCCCGATGGAGGCGTATTCTTGGTACATGCGTACCGGAATACTCGGCGACCTTGCTGCTCGGACGGCGCAACTCCGCACCGACGGCCTCTTCAAGGCCGAGCGAGTGATCGCCTCGCCTCAGGACGCGCATGTGGTGCTGGCCGACGGCACCCAGCTCGTCAACATGTGCGCCAACAACTACCTGGGGCTGGCAGATCACCCCGCACTCGTCGAAGCGGCACGTCGGGCCGTCGACGAGCACGGCTTCGGCATGGCGTCCGTTCGCTTCATCTGCGGCACCCAGACCGTGCACACCGAACTCGAGCGACGGCTCAGCGCGTTCCTCGGCACCGACGACACCATTCTCTATTCATCGTGCTTCGACGCGAACGGCGGCCTCTTCGAGACGATCCTCGACGAGCAGGATGCCGTCATCAGCGACAGCCTCAATCACGCTTCGATCATCGATGGCATCCGCCTGTCGAAGGCGCGACGCCTCCGCTACGACAACAATGACATGCACGACCTCGAGCAGCGCCTCCGCGAATCGCAGGACGCCAGGTACCGGCTGGTGGCGACCGACGGCGTGTTCTCAATGGACGGCGTCATCGCAAATCTGTCGGCGATCTGCGACCTTGCCGAGCAGTACGACGCCATGGTGATGGTCGACGACTCGCATGCCGTCGGATTCATCGGCGAGGGCGGGCGCGGCACGCCCGAACTGCACGGTGTCATCGACCGAGTCGACATCATCACCGGCACGCTCGGAAAAGCACTCGGCGGAGCGAGCGGCGGCTACACCAGCGGCCGCCAGGAGATCATCGACTGGCTGCGGCAGCGCTCGCGCCCCTACCTGTTCAGCAACAGCCTGGCGCCGGCGATTGCTGCCACGACGATCACGGTCCTCGAGATGCTCGAGCAAGGCGCCGACCTTCGCCGCCGCCTGTCGCGCAATGCTGAGCGCTTCCGGGGCGGGATGGAGTCGGCTGGCTTCACGCTCGCTGGCAGCGGACATCCGATCATCCCGGTGATGATCGGCGACGCCAGGATCGCTGGCGAGATGGCGCAGCGTCTTCTCGCCGAGGGCATCTACGTGATCGCCTTCAGTTACCCCGTCGTGCCGCACGGCACCGCTCGCATCCGCACTCAGATGTCGGCTGCGCACAGCGATGACGACGTCGACCGTGCCATCGACGCATTCACCACCGTGGGCCGCGCCATGGGAATCGTGTCGTGACGCGCGACCGTTCAGTCAACGCAGGGGGTTGGCAATGACCGCAACGACATCGATGAAGGCGCTGGTGAAGGCTGCCCGCGAGCCCGGCCTCTGGCTCGAGCACGTGCCGGTTCCCGAGCCCCGCGACGGCGAGGTGCTGATTCGCGTGCGGAAGACATCGATCTGTGGCACCGACCTGCACATCCACAAGTGGGACGCGTGGGCGCAGTCGACGATCCCCGTGCCGATGGTGGTGGGCCACGAGTTCATGGGCGAGATCGCCGCACTCGGTCCAGGGGTCGGCGGGCTCGAGGTCGGCCAGCGGGTTGCTGGCGAAGGGCACATCACGTGCGGCCACTGCCGCAACTGCAAGGGCGGACGCCGAGAGTTCTGCCACAACCACACGGGCGTGGGCGTCACCCGTGCCGGTGCATTCGCCGAGTACATCGTCATTCCTGCGGCGAATGTGTTCGTCGTGCCTCCGCACATCAGCGACGACGTCGCCGCCGTACTCGACCCGCTCGGCAACGCAACGCATACGGCACTGCGATTCGACGTGGTCGGCGAGGACGTGCTGATCACTGGTGCCGGCCCCATCGGCGTGATGGCCACCGCCATCGTGCGGCACATCGGGGCCCGACATGTCGTGGTCACCGACGTCAACCCATACCGGCTCGCAATGGCGAAGGCGGCCGGCGCCAGCCGCGCAGTCGATGTGCGACATGAGTCGCTCGGTCCGGTCATGGCCGAGCTCGGCATGTCAGAGGGCTTCGACATCGGACTCGAGATGTCGGGAGCAGAGGCGGCGTTCAACCAGATGCTCGACTCGATGAACCATGGCGGCAGGATCGCCGTGCTCGGCATCCCGTCCGGCCCGATGACACTCGACGTCAACGACGTGATCTTCAAGGGCCTCGACATCGCCGGCATCTACGGACGACGGATCTTCGAGACCTGGTACAAGATGGCCGCCATGCTGCAGAGCGGGCTCGAGGTGGGCTCGATCGTCACCCACCGCCTGCCCGCCGAACGCTTCGAGGAGGCCTTCGCCACGGTGTCCGCCGGCGAATGCGGCAAGGTGATCCTCGACTGGTGACAGACGCCACGGCCGCATGGCTCTGATGCTGAGTCATATCGACTCAAGTTTTCTGCGTTTCGAGTTGGCGTGCCCCACGACAGTCCCTAACCTTGCGTCAGGTTCACTCAGGATCTGGCGGGCCGAACCCCCCACGGCCCGCCATCAGCGCAAGGAGACACCATCATGGGCAAGGCCGTCGGCATCGATCTCGGTACCACTAATTCCGTCGTCGCCGTCTTTGAGGCGGGCGACACGGTCGTCATCCCCAACAGCGAAGGCAGTCGCACCACCCCGTCGGTGGTGGCGTTCAGCAAGGCCGGCGAGGTGCTGGTGGGCGAAGTGGCGAAGCGCCAGGCGATCACCAACCCCGATCGCACCTTCCGCAGCATCAAGCGCCACATGGGCGAAGCGTGGAAGACCGACGACGTCGACGGAAAGCGCTACACCCCCCAGGAGATCAGCGCCCGCACGCTGATGAAGCTGAAGCGAGACGCAGAGGCGTACCTGGGCACCGAGGTGACCGACGCCGTCATCACGGTCCCCGCCTACTTCGACGATGCCCAGCGCACCGCCACCAAGGAGGCAGGCCAGATCGCCGGCCTCAACGTGCTGCGCATCATCAACGAGCCCACCGCCGCCGCACTGGCGTACGGCCTCGACAAGAGCGCCGAGGACGAGAAGGTCCTCGTGTTCGACCTCGGCGGCGGCACCTTCGACGTGTCGGTGCTCGAGATCGGCGACGGCGTGTTCGAGGTGAAGAGCACGCACGGCGACACGCAACTGGGCGGCGACGACTGGGATCAGCGTGTCATCGACTGGCTGGTGAAGGAGTTCAAGTCGAAGCACGGCGTCGATCTCGGTGCCGACAAGATGGCCGCCCAGCGCCTGAAGGAAGCCGCCGAGAAGGCCAAGATCGAGCTCAGCCAGGTGCAGCAGACGCAGATCAACCTCCCGTTCATCACTGCCACCGCCGATGGTCCGCTGCACCTCGACGAGACCCTCTCGCGCGCAAAGTTCCAGGAGATGACCGCCGATCTCATCGAGCGCTGCCGCATTCCGTTCGAGCAGGCACTCAAGGACGCCGGCATCACCAAGGGCGAGCTGCACCACGTCATCCTCGTCGGCGGCTCCACTCGCATGCCCGCTGTCAGCGACCTCGTCACCAGTCTCACCGGCAAGGAGCCCAACAAGTCGGTGAACCCCGACGAGGTCGTCGCCGTGGGTGCTGCCGTGCAGGCCGGTGTGCTGAAGGGCGACGTCAAGGACGTGCTGCTGCTCGATGTCACGCCGCTGAGCCTCGGCATCGAGACCAAGGGCGGCGTCATGACGCGTCTCATCGAGCGCAACACCACCATTCCCACCAAGCGCACCGAGGTGTTCACCACCGCCGAGGACATGCAGCCGTCGGTCGAGATCCACGTGCTGCAGGGCGAGCGCGAGATGGCCAGCTACAACAAGACGCTTGGGAAGTTCCAGCTCGTCGATCTGCCGCCCGCGCCGCGTGGCGTTCCCCAGATCGAGGTCACCTTCGACATCGACGCCAACGGCATCGTGCACGTCAGCGCCAAGGATCGCGCCACAGGCAAGGAGCAGAGCATGACCATCACCGGTCAGAGCACGCTCGGCAAGGACGACATCGCCCAGATGGTGAAGGACGCCGAAGCCCACGCCGAAGAGGATCGCAAGCGTCGTGAAGAGGCCGAGATCCGCAACAACGGCGACTCGCTCGTGTACCAGACCGAGAAGATGCTGCGTGAGCAGGGCGACAACCTCGCCGACAAGGCTGCTGTCGAGACACCGCTCGGCGAACTGCGCACTGCTCTCACCGGCAGTGACGCCGATGCCATCAAGCGTGCAGCCGATGCCCTGTCGGCAGCGTTGCAGGTGGCCGGCCAGCAGCTGTACGAGAAGGCAGCCCGCGACCAGTCAGCCGGCACGTCGGCCTCGGGCCAGGCCGCAGGCGACGACGACATCATCGACGCCGAAATCGTCGACGAGAAGTGAGCCGTCCGTGAGCGATCACCACGACGACCTCGCGCCCTTCGACGAGAGCGAGTTGAACGACGATCGCACGAGCGAGATCACCCGGATTCGTCCCGCCGACGCCAACGCTGACCGTGCGACCGACAGCGACGACCCGGCCCACGACGAAGCGGCGGGCCACGACTCTGCTATCGGCGACGCGGCGATCGACGACGCGGCGATCAACGACTCGGTCGACGACGCGGCCGACGCCGTCGAGCACGATCTCGAGGCACTGCTGTCCGAGCGCGACACGCTGAAGGACGTTGCCCAGCGGCTACAGGCCGACTTCGACAACTACCGCAAGCGGGTGGCGGGCCAGACCGCCGACGAAGTGCAGCGCGCCACTGGAAAGATGGCCGAGGCCTTCCTGCCCGTACTCGATGCCGTCGAGGCAGCCTTCGTGCAGCACCCCGCCGCGATCGAGCCCATCTTCAACCTCCTGCTCGGCGAGATGCGCCGCCTCGGACTCGAGACCATGAACTTGCACGAGCAGCCCTTCGATCCGAACCTCGCAGAGGCCGTGCTGCATGAGCCGGGTGATGGCGAGCCCGTGGTTGCCGAGGTGCTGCGCAGTGGCTACACCTGGAAGGGCAAGGTGCTGCGCCCTGCGATGGTGAAGGTGCGCGGCTGACCCGTGGCCACACTTCACCGCACCTCGCGCAGCGTCTCGAGGTAGATCGCCATGGCTGCACAGCGAGAGTGGTTCGAGAAGGACTATTACAAGGTGCTCGGCGTGTCCGACACCGCATCTGCCAAGGACATCACCAAGGCGTACCGTCGGCTGGCGCGTGAGAACCACCCCGATACGCACCCTGGCGACAACGCTGCCGAGGAGCGCTTCAAGGAGATCAGCGCTGCCTACGACGTACTGGGCGACGACACCAAGCGCAAGGAGTACGACGAGGTGCGTCGACTCGGGCCCACGGCGGGTGCCTACATGGGACCAGGTGGTCCGGGCGGCGGCTTCAACTTCAATGTCGGCGCCGACGGATTCGGCGACCTGCTGGGCCAGATGTTCGGCCGCGGCATGCGCGGCCGCGGCGCATCAGCGGGTGCCGGCCCGCAGCGGGGCGACGACATCGAGGCAGTGCTGACACTCAGCTTCGTCGATGCGGCGAAGGGTCTCACCACCAGCCTGCATCTCACCGCCGATGCCACGTGCTCCACCTGCAGCGGAAGCGGCGCCAAGCCGGGCTCCCAGCCGCGCATGTGCTCGCAGTGCGGTGGACGGGGCGCAGTCGACGAGAACCAGGGCCTCTTTTCGTTCTCATCACCGTGCCGCGGCTGCGGCGGACGCGGCGTGGTGATCGACAGTCCGTGCAGCACATGCCGCGCCTCGGGCATCGAACGGCGGCCGCGCGACGTGCAGGCCCGCATTCCGGCCGGTGTCGCCGATGGACAGCGGGTACGACTGAAGGGACGCGGCTCGCCCGGACGCAACGGCGGACCATCTGGGGATCTCATCGTCGAGTGCCGAGTCACACCGCATGCGATCTTCGGCCGCGACGGCGCCAACCTCACGGCCACCGTGGCCGTCACCTTCGCCGAGGCTGCACTCGGAGGCGACATCGACGTGCCCACGCTCGACGGGCCATCGGTCATGCTGCGTCTCCGACCTGGAACCCAGTCGGGCAGCCGCCACCGAGTGAAGGGCAAGGGAATTGCCACTGCGCGCGAGACGGGCGACCTCATCGTCACCGTCGACGTCGATGTGCCCACCGATCTGACACCACAGCAACGGGCGGCCATCGAGGCCTTCGCAGCGGCGACTACCGTGTCGCCTAGGAAGGGAGCCTGACATGCGATCACGAGATCACGCCGTGTACGTCATCTCAGTCGCCGCCGAACTCGCCGGCATGCATCCGCAGACCCTGCGCATCTACGAGCGCCGCGGTCTTGTGCAGCCTGCCCGCACTCAGGGCGGCAACCGCCGCTACAGCGATGTCGACATCGAGCGCCTGCGCCGCATCAGCGAGCTGGCCGCCGAGGGGATGAACCTCGAGGGCATCCGCCGTGTGATGGTCCTCGAGGACGAAGTCGAGCGTCTCCGGGCCGAGGTGGCCGAGCTGCGGTCGCTCGCCGCTACCGCGCTGGCCGAAGCCGAGCGCCGCGCGCCCCGTCGCGACCTCGTGCCGCTGCGCCAGGAGATCACCCTCTTCACGCGGCACTGACGCTGCACATCACGTGCCTCACGCTGCACCCGCTTACGTCACACTCTGATCGATGGGCGCACGCCGATAGCGTCGCTCGTCATGACGGTGATCGACGAACAGGGACGCCCCGAGCCGCCGGTCGATGCCAGCGAGATCGACACGCTGATCGGCTTCCTCGACTATCAACGGGCGACATTTGCCTGGAAGTGCCTCGGCGTCGACGCCGCCGGTCTCCGTGCCACCGTCGGTGTCTCGACGATGACGCTCGGCGGGCTGCTGAAGCACATGGCCCTTGTCGAGGAAGTGTGGTTCTGGCGCTTCCTCCACGACGGCGACCGACTGCCGCCATGGGATGCCGTCGACTGGGAACGGCACCCCGACTGGGAGTGGGAGTCGGCCGCCGACAACAGTCCGGCCGAGCTCGAGGAGATCTGGCGAGCGGCTGTCGACAACTCGCGCCAGCTTGTTGCAGTCGCGCTCGAGCGCGGCGGACTCGATCAGCTGGCCCCGCGAACGTGGCCGAGCGGCGATGCCCCGAGCCTGAGATGGATTCTCGTGCACATGATCGAGGAATACGCACGGCACAACGGCCATGCCGATCTCATCCGCGAGACCGTCGACGGCGTCGTCGGCGAATAGTCGGTAGAGAATCGCAGGGTCGCCACCATCGGTGATGGCACACCTGCTGAAAGCGAGTTGCTGACCGCTCTGCAGGCCGACGTGCAAGTCGACGTGCGGGCCGACGACATCGAGTCGCCGTCGGTGTCAGCGATCGTCGAACGCCGACCGCATTGCCGCATGCGCAGCCGCCAGCCAGGCCGTGAGGTCGATCGCGCCGAGCGCCTGGCGGCCCTCGAGCGACAGGCTGCCGGGAACCTCGGGCCCCGGTGCGATTGGCAGTGAGCCGATGAAATCGGGCCAGTCGGGATGTGCCATTGCTGCGTGCTCGCGAGGGGACGCACGGCGCTGGGAGTTCGCCGCACGATGATCGCCCAGCGCAGTGGCTGCAGGATCGTCGACCCCTGAGCCCAACTCTGACACGTCGATGGGTGCCGAATCGCCGATGACGTCGCGTCGGCTGCGGGCGCCGCCACCTTCGCGACCGGCCGCACCGCTGTCAGGTGCAAGTCGCAGTGCAGGGCGAGATGACGGACCGCCCGGCGACGTCGACGAGCGTCCCCCGTTGCTGACGGACTCATCGGGCACGTCCTGCCCGTTGGCGCACCGCCACTCGAGCAGCAGAGCGGGCCGCATCTGAAGCTCGGCACCGAGCGCGAGCAGTGCCGCCACGCTGTGCTTGCACGGTGCGTCCCATCCGGGGCAGGTGCAGGTGGCATGCAGGCTGCCGATATCCGGCACGAGCGACGAGGCAGTGCCGCGCTGCAGACGGCCGTCGACGAGCGGCGGTGGTGGCGTCGTGGCAGCCTCGATGCGTACCGAGTACGGCTCGGACTTGCTCCCCTGCACTCGTGCCGTCATCACTCCCGGCTCGAGCTCGACACGCAGCACGGCACCGTCGGCGTGCAGTTGACGGGCGCGCTGCAACCGCTGCCGGTCGATCGAACCTGCCAGCGCCACGCCGAGCATGGTGTTCACGAGCCGGCCGACATCGTCAGCAGGAGCGACGAAGCGTCCGGGCACCACGACCAGGCCCATCAGCACCCCAACCGATGCAGCGAGGCGGTCACGGGCGAACCCGCGTGTGGTCGAGTGATACGAGGTCGTGCAGTTCGTCGTTGCTGAGCTCGCTGAGCCACCGCTCGCCCGAGCTGCCGATCACTGCGTCTGCGAGTGCGCGCTTGTCGTTGATGAGCGCGTCGATTCGCTCCTCGACGGTGCCCTCGCATACCAGCTTGTGCACGAACACTGACCGCTCTTGGCCGATTCGCCACGCCCGATCGGTGGCCTGATCCTCGACTGCCGGATTCCACCAGCGGTCGTAATGCACGACGCGGCTCGCAGCGACGAGATTGAGGCCAGTGCCGCCGGCGCGGAGGCTCACCACCATCAGAGGGATCGGCGAGCCCGACGCCGAGAAGTCGGCCACCATTCGGTCGCGCGCCCGCTTGCTGAGGCCGCCATGCAGGAACGGGACGGTGAGGTGGTGTCGTTCGAGGAGATGTTGCTGAAGGAGCATTCCCATTTCGGCGAACTGCGTGAACACCAGCGCCCGCTCGCCGGTGTCGAGGAAGTCGGCGAGCAGTTCGTCGAATCGGTGCAGCTTGCCCGAACGCCCCGACAGGCGCGAGCCGTCGGCCAAGGCGTGAGCGGGATGGTTGCAGACCTGCTTCAGCCTGGTGAGCGCCGAGAGCACGAGCCCTCGCCGCTCCATGCCGGTCGCCTCAGCGGCCTCGCGCATCAGACGGTCGACCACCGCCTGGTACATGACTGCCTGCTCGCGCGTGAGTGCCGCCCATGCGACCTGCTCGACCTTGTCGGGTAGGTCGGGAACGAGCGACCGGTCGGCCTTGGTGCGGCGCAGCAGGAAGGGCCCGGTGAGCTGTCGAAGGGCGGCGGTAGCCGCAGCGTCACGCTGTCGTTCGATCGGCGTGGCGAAGCGGTCTCGGAATCGCGCTGCGCTGCCGAGCAGGCCTGGCACGACAATGTTGAAGATGCTCCACAGTTCGCGCAGTCGATTCTCGACCGGCGTGCCGGTGAGCGCCACGGCCTGACCCGCGCGGACGGTTCGCAGCGCGCGAGCAGTGGCAGTGTCGGGGTTCTTCACCATCTGTGCCTCGTCGAGCACCAGCGTGCTCCACTCGACGCTGCGCAGAAGATCGATGTCGCGGGTTGCCACCTGATAGGTGGTGACGACGATGTCGTGTGAGCGCACTGCATCACTGAACGCCTCGGCGTCGGCACGCGCTGCGCCGTGATGCACGAGGACGCGGAGTCCAGGCGTGAACCGGGCTGCCTCGGTTTCCCAGTTGTGCACCACGCTGAGCGGGCACACGACAAGGTGCGGGCCTGCAACGCCGGCGAGGTGCGCCAGCGTGGTGGGTGTCTTGCCGAGACCCATGTCGTCGGCCAGGCAGCCGCCAAGGCCCAGCTCGCGAAGGCCCTGCAGCCAGCCGAGTCCGCGTCGCTGATAGGGGCGCAACGTGGCCGTGAAGCCACCGGGTACCACGCCGTCACGTGAGGTGGCATCGGGGAGACCGGCGAGGAGTTCGGCTGCCCAGCCAGCACCATGAAGCTCGGCACCTGTCGCCAGGCTGTCGTCGAGCGCGTCGGATGGAGTGACCAGCGACGTGGAGCCGCGGCGCGTGGACGACCTGCCCGAGAGTCGATCGGCGTCGGCGCGGGCGGCAGCCAGCTCGGCAGCCAACTCGATGAGCTCGAGGGGTGAGAGGTCGGAGTGCTGCAGCCGATGCTCGGCAAGGCGGATGAGCGCCCGCTCGGCGTCGGCGCGATCGATCTGTACCCACCGTCCGCCCGACTCGATCAGCGATGCCCCGCCGGCGGCCGCACGGCGGAGGGCCTCTTCCGACACGTGCGTGTCGTCGACGACAACCTGCCACTCGACGAGCGAGCGTGCGCCGAATCGCGCCATCCCGGATCTGCCAGCGGCGCCAGCGCCCTGCTCGGCCGGCCGGGCCATG
>JBEGVK010000237.1:0-2808 GCA_041178405.1 Actinomycetota bacterium
CGACGATGTCGAGGCACGGATCGGCCAGCAGTTCTCGCTTCAGCACGTAGCGCGGGTCGAGTCCGGCATGTCCGACGATCACCCATGCGCTCAGCAGCGAGTCGGCGAGGCTGGCATGCCGGCAGAGCATCACAGCTGGTCCGCTGCGAAGCGGCGACAGGTCGGGTGGCGCGATGGCGAGGCCAGTGGTGCGCTGCAGGGCCGACATCATGCTCAGCGCCCACCAGCGCTGCAGTCGGATGTGCGCGCGCAGGTCGTCGGTTCGCCGCCTCGCCCACAGCCATGCCGCCGCAGCGACCCCACCCGTCTCGAGCCACGACCAGCAAACGGCGAATGCGAGGAGTCGGGCGATCGGGAGGCGCCGTCGGCCGCGCACGAGGTCGGCGGCGACCGACAGTGGCACCCAGGCGGGTGCCGTGGCAACGAGCACCACGGCGGCCAGCACGAGTCCCGGGATCGTGCGCAGGCGTCGGGTGAGTGCCGGCATGCGAGTCGAGCGCTAGCCGCGGTTGAAGGCGTCGACGAGCGGCGCGTAGCGGTCCATTGCTGCGAGTGCCGCGTCGCGGTCGAGCGGTGGAAGACCGAGCGCCACCCACGACGTGCCGATGCTGCGCAGGTGCTCGAGGTGCGCCTGATCGGCTTTGGCGTTGAACACCCCGAGCCGGATCGACGACGGGTCGCGTCCGGCGTCGGCGGCAGCGCGCTGGAGATCCTGCCAGCTCTGATCGACCTCGAATCGGCCCTCGATGGGCATCCAGGCATCGCCGTACTCGATGATGTGCTCGAAATGGCGCGGTGTCGGCGACGCCCCGATGACGATCGGCGGATGCGGTTGCTGCACCGGCTTGGGCCAGGCCCAGCTCGACTCGAAGCGCACGTACTCGCCGTGGAACGACGCCTCGTCCTTGGTCCAGAGCTCCTTGCACGCAAGGACCTTCTCGCGGACGACGCGGCGCCGCCGGGCCACATCGACGCCATGCGACTCCATCTCCTCGTGGTTCCAGCCGTAGCCCACGCCGAGCATGAATCGGCCGCCCGAGAGCACGTCGAGCGACGCGGCCTCCTTGGCGAGCCAAAGGGGGTCGCGCTGGGCCACGAGCGTGATGCCGGTGGCGATGGTGATCCGCTCGGTGACCGCCGCGACGGCCGCAAGGGCGACGAACTGGTCGTGGGTGCGCCAGTACTCCTCCGGCAATGGCGGTGCACCGGCGCGACCGCCCCACGGCGTGCGACGGCTCGTGGGGATGTGCGAGTGCTCTGGGAACCACAGCGAATCGAAGCCCCTCGCCTCGGCCTCCCGGCCCAGTTCGATGGGCTGGATGCCCCGATCCGTCGGGAAGATGACGACGCCGATTTTCATGGGCCGACACTAGCGAGCACGCCGGGTGCGGCATGCCGGACCACGATCGCCACCGGAGAGAGGCCGAGCGACCGCTGCACACCGAGGTCCCATCGTGGCTAGTGTCGCAACATGACGACGCAGCCAGCGGCTCCACCCCGGATCGGAGCCCGGCTGCGTCAGGCGGCCGACGAGCGAGCCCTCATCCACGAACTCGAGCCCGAGATGGAGCGTCTCGTCGAGCGGCATATGTCCACGTGCAAGGAGTGGTATCCGCACGAGTTCGTGCCGTGGTCGCTCGGGCGCGACTTCGAGCGCGACGAGGCCTGGAACCCCGGCGACGTGCCGATGCCCGAGGAGGTGCGCAGCGCGCTGTTCGTCAACCTGCTCACCGAGGACAACCTGCCGTACTACTTCCGCACGCTCGAGCGGATGTTCGGGGGCAAGGGAATCTGGCGCGAGTGGTCGCACCGGTGGGTGGCCGAGGAGGGGCGCCACGCTCAGGCGCTCCGCGACTTCGCGCTCACCACCCGGGCCCTCGACCCGCGAGTGCTCGAGGATGGGCGCATGGCGCAGATGTCGGGAGGCCAGGTGCCCGAGCCTCCGTCCGCCGTCGACGGATTCGTCTACGTGGCGATGCAGGAACTGGCCACTCGCATTGCGCACCGCAATACGGCCCGGTCGATGCAGGAGTCACTGGGTGACCATCCGGCGGCAGCGCCCGGCTACGAGCTGCTGAGCCGCGTCGCCACCGACGAGAACTTCCACTTCATCTTCTACCGCGACCTCACCACCGCAGCGCTCGAGATCAGCCCGTCGCTCGTGCTCGAGGCGATCGAACGGCAGGTTCGCACCTTCGAGATGCCCGGCACCGGAATCCCCGGCTTCAAGCAGCATGCCGAGGCAATCGCGCGGGCCGAGATCTACAGCCTCGCCCAGCACCACGACCAGATCCTCCAGCCGGTGGTGATGAAGTGGTGGCGGATCGAGGCACTCCAGGGGCTGTCGGCGGAGGCAGAGCAGGCCCGTGAGCGACTGCTCGCCCAGGTGACGCGCATCGGACAGGTGGCGGCCCGCCTCGCCGACCGGGCACGCGCTGCAGCAGAGCGGGCCCGCGATATTGCCCGCGACCGCGTCGCCGACCGGCCGCGCCCGCGCAACGCCGGATCCTGAGAGCGGCCGGCCGGCACCGGCAGGCCGAGAGGTCAGCGTCCGTCGGCCACCTTGCGGCGCACCACATTGAGCGCCGAACCGGCGCGGAACCACTCGACCTGCTCGTCGCTGAAGGTGTGCGTCGCCGTGAAGTCGACGGTGGAGCCGTCGGGCCGCACGACCTGGCAGTGCACGTCGACGCCCGGCACCGGAGGAAGTCCGACGACGTTGATGCGGTCTCCTTCGCCGATGAGGTCGTAGGTGGCGGGATCGGCGAAGGTGAGCGGCAGCAGGCCCTGCTTCTTCAGGTTGGTCTC
>JBEGVK010000238.1:0-4429 GCA_041178405.1 Actinomycetota bacterium
GGGATCGTGCAGATCGCGACATCTGCCCGGTCTGTTGCGCGCTCGCCCACCACCGCGCCGCCGGCATCGACCGGCTCATGCGTCACGTGCACCCCGCCGGCATCCCACGTCACGGCGCGCGCTGCCCGGCCGCACTGCGCATCGACACCTCCAGCGATCGTTGCGAGCACCGGCGCATACCCGTCGCGCAGCCATCGATCGCCGACACCGACACCGCCCTCGCCGAGCGAGCCAGCTCCCCACTCACTGGACTCGACACCGTGCTCGAGCAGCAGATCGACCTCGAGTGCCCGCTGGAGGGCCCGACGGCCAGCATCGTCCGCCCCGGCACTGCACGCAGCGTGCACATCGAGCATCGATCCGGCTGGGGCGAGCAGTGCTGCCTGGCGCTGCAGCACGGCAGCAGCGGCCGACACCGTCGACTCGATCGAACTGCTCGCCTCGCCCTCGGGGCTCGCCGCAAGCGACGATCCGAAGTCACTGGCGACTGTTGGCACGCCGAGCGATTCCACCCGCCGTGCGAGCCCGTTCGTCGGCCATTGCTGCAACCACGCTGCTCCCGCATCCACGGCCACCGCAGTTCCATCGCCACGGGCGCCGAGTCCGACAGTGTGAACCCGGCCGCCGGTCCGGTGCCGTGCCTCGAGCAACAGCACGTCGATGCCCGCCGCGGCGAGTTCTCCGGCCGCACCGAGGCCAGCCGCACCGGCACCGATCACGATCACGCGCCGAGCTCCGCGCTCGACGGCCCACTGCGCCCCGCGTATGCCCTCGGCAACGGCGCCGTGCACCATCGACGGTGCCGTCGGATTGGTCGCATCGGCACAGATGACAAAACGGCCGTCGACGGGCTCACCCACGTCGGCCCGGTGCAGCGGGGTGCCGCCAGGGGCAAGCGTCGACCATGTTCCCGCAGAGAAGGGCTGTGAGGTCCATCGCGGCACATGCCATGCCACCGGAGCAGGAAGCCGGGTCGCACGGCCACCAGCCATGGCGACACTGTAGGACCGCACCCTCGCCAGTGGCCGAGACTGCAGCCGTTGCGGCGGCCTTGGTGGGGCTGCATCCCGCCCAGAGCACCTCCGGACGACGCCGGTAGCATTGCCCGCCGTGACTCAGCGCCGCACATCCCGTTCGTTCGCACGCCGCACCATGGCCATGACGGCATCACTCGTCGCCGCCGGCCTGCTCGTTGGCGCCTGCGGCGGCGACAGCGACGGCACCGACTTCACCATTCCCCCGACGCCGCGCATCGTGGTCACGTCGGTCGCCGGCGATGCGCAGAGCGCGCTGCTCGCTGCCATCTACAGCCGGGCCCTCGAGGATGCCGGGTTCCGGGTGGTACGCCGGGATCCGATCGAGCTCGACCGCGACGGCTATGCCAACGAACTCGAGGCGGGCAGCATCCACCTCATCCCCGAGTGGAGCGCCGACCTGCTCGGCTGGCTGTACGACCGCGATTCGTCGATCGTCGTGCCCACCACCATTCTTCCTGCCGGCACGGCTACCACGGTGGCCCCGGTGACGATTCCCACCACCACCACGCTGCCGGTGCCCACCACCACGGTTGCTGAGACGTCCACCACGGTGGCCGCCACCGACACCACGGCAGCCGGAGCGAGCACCACCCTCGCCGCTACTACCACCACCCTCGCCGCTACCACCACGCTGGCAACCACCACCACAGTCGTCACCACGACCACGACGGCGGGCACCACCACGACGGTGGTGGTCACCACCACCACCGCACCCGCCAGCACCACGAGCACCACCTCGACCACCATCGCCCCCAACGGCCGCGGCAGCGTCGAGCAGCTCACTGCACTCACGTCGGCGCTGCCCGACGGTCTCAGTGTCAACAGCGGCTCGCTCGCCAACGACAACGACGTCATTGCCTGCTCGCAGGATGCAGTCGACTCGCAGAGCGACGTCGAATTCACCACCCTCACCCACCTCGCCTCCAACGCTCCCGACATCACGCTCGGTGCACCTGATGGATGGGAGGACGACGACGAGTTCGGCCTCGGTGCGTGGAAGCGGGTCTATGGCGGCGAATTCGACAACGTGATCACTGTCGAGAGCGACGGCATTGCAGCGGCGATCGAGTCGGGAACCGCCGACTGCTTCGTCGTCAACTCGCTTGACTCGGTCATCCTCACCGAGAAGCTCATCGTGCTCACCGACGACCGCACGATGGTGAGGTCGAATGTCGCCGTGGCGCTGATGAACGCCGAGGTCGCAACTCCCGACCTGCTCGGCGCTCTCGACCTCGTCGCCACCAGCCTCACCTCAGACAGGCTGATGCGGATGCTCTACGAGATCACCGCAAACGGCGCCGACCCGACCGTGGTCGCCAACGCGTTCGTCGACACCATCTGACATTCGATATCCGGCACCTGACATCCGGCACCTGACATCCGGCATCGTCACGGCAACCGACGGGCCCAGCGGGCCGGTCTCGGCCGCACGCCTCACGTGCTGCGGTCGCTGAGTGCCTTCCGGTTCAGGATCGTGTACGAGCGCTCGCGCTGCTCGAGCCATCCGAGGCGGATGAAGCTGCCGATGGCCTTGTTCACCCGCTCGCGCGACGCGCCGACTCGGCCGGCGAGTTCTTCCTGGGTGATGGGCAGCACGAACTCGTTGCGGCCCTCAGAGAACTCGAGCAGCCGCTTGGCGGTGCGCCCGGTGACATCGAGAAACACTCCATCGGCAAGGTCTGCATCGGTGCGACGCAGCCGGCGGGCGAGGACGCGCACCACACCCCACAGCAGTGACGGATCGTGGCGGTAGGCATCGAGCACCGGTTCGTACGGCACGACCAGCACCGTCGACGGCTCGAGGGCCCGGGCCAACGTCGACCGCATCTCGCCGTCGAGCAGCGCCATCTCGCCGAACATCTCGCCGTCTTCCATCAGGGCCACCACGGTCTCGCGATGGTCGTAGGGACTGTCGATCAGGATGGCGATCCGACCGTTGATGACGAGGAACATCGAGTCGGCGCTGTCGCCCTGCTTGAACAGCACGTCGCCCCGGACGAGCGGCAGTTCCTGGGCGTTAGCCGCGATGGCGGCGATCACCGACGGCGGGGCATCAGCGAAGAACTCCGACGATGCCAGCAATTCCTCATGAGTCATGACAAGCAGTCACGGTACTACCCTCGCCCCCGTGGCACACCAGCGACCCGGCGCAACACCTGCGCAGACCGTCTGGACGATCGTGGTCGCCGCCGGATCGGGCCAGCGCTTCGGCGGCCCCAAGCAGTACTCGTCACTGGGCGGACGGCGTGTCATCGACTGGGCGGTTCACGCTGCGCGCGAGGCCAGTGACGGCGTCGTGGTGGTCGTGCCCGCCGCCGACGCCGAGCGGGAGGGCGGCGTGGCAGGCGGCGCATCGCGCAGCGAGAGTGTCCGCAACGGCCTTGCCAGGGTGCCCGCTGACGCCGACATCGTGTGCGTCCACGACGGTGCACGGCCATTCGCCGACGCCGAATTGTTCCGCCGGGTGATCGAGGCTGTCGCTGCCGGTGCCGATGCCGCTGTTCCCGGCGTGCCCATTGCCGACACCGTGAAGGTGGTCGACGACGCAGGCACCGTTCGCTCGACACCGACGCGCGACACGGTGCGGGCAGTGCAGACTCCGCAGGCGTTCCGCGCCGACGTGCTGCGAGCGGCTCACGCGGCGGGCGCGGAGGGCACCGACGACGCCGTGCTGGTCGAGCAGGCCGGCGGCACCGTGCTCGTCGTCGACGGCGATGTGCGCAATCGGAAGATCACCGAGCCCTCCGACCTCGAATGGGCTCGGCGTCAGGTGGCAGCACAGGGTTCGAGCGAGGAGGGTGCAATGCACGCACGAAGCCGGGTGGGACAGGGCTTCGACATCCACCGGTTCAGCGATGATCCCGAGCGACAGCTCGTGCTCGGCGGCGTGGTCTTCGAGGGCGAGAGGGGACTTCACGGTCACAGTGATGCTGACGCCATCGCACACGCGGTCACCGATGCGATCCTCGGTGCAGCCGGACTCGGCGACATCGGCGAGCACTTTCCCGACACCGACGAGCGTTGGCGTGGCGCGAACTCCCTCGACCTGCTGCGCCACGCAGCGGCACTGGTGCGCGATGCCGGGTTTGCCGTGGGCAATGTCGACTGTTCCGTGGTGTGCGAAGCCCCGCGTCTCGCGCCGCACCGCCAGCAGATGCAGGCGCTACTCAGCGATGCTGCCGGCGGACCGGTCACGGTGAAGGGTCGGCGCGCCGAGGGGCTCGGGGCGCTCGGCCGCCGCGAAGGGATCGCCTGCTGGGCGGTCGCTGTCATCCACCCCACCACGCACGGGTCCGACGGCCACGGAGGCACGCAATGACAGGACGAGACCGACCGCGAGGCGGCACCCCGCGGCGCGGTGCCGATCAACGCGGCACGCAGGGTCGCAGCGC
>JBEGVK010000239.1:0-15998 GCA_041178405.1 Actinomycetota bacterium
TCCACATGCACCAGGCCGACTACTGGTACTGCCCGGTCGGCACGATCAGGGTGGTCCTGCACGACCTCCGTGAGGGTGGGCCCACCGACGGTGCCACCGAGTGCTTCGACATCGGCGGCGATGACCACCGCGGGGTGTTCATCCCACCCGGCGTGGCACACGGCTTCGCAGCGCTCACCGACGTCGTGATGACGTACCTCGTCGACGGCTATTACAACCCTGCCGACGAGCTCGGCGTCCGCTGGGACGATCCGGTGATCGGTGCCGACTGGGGGATCACCGATCCGATTCTCAGCGAGCGCGACCGCACTAACCCGCTGCGGGCCGACCTGCCAGCGGCTCGCCGCCCCTACTGGCCGATGAGGACGTGAGATGAAGCTGTTCGTCACCGGAGCAGCCGGCTTCATCGGCTCGAACTACGTGCGCTGGGTGCTCGGCAACAGCGACCACGAGGTCACCATCCTCGATGCACTCACCTATGCGGGCAACCTCGAGAGCATCCGTGACGTGCTCGACGACGCCCGGTGCTCGTTCGTCCACGCCGACATCTGCGACCAGGATGCGGTGCTGCGCAGCATGGACGGCCATGACGCCGTAGTGCACTTCGCTGCCGAGAGCCACGTCGACCGCAGCATCAAGGATCCGTACGCCTTCGTGCGCACGAACTGCTTCGGCACCAACGTGCTGTGCGATGTCGCTCGCCAGGTGGGTGTGCAGCGCTTCCTGCACATCAGCACCGACGAGGTCTACGGCAGCATCGATGTCGGGTCGTTCGCCGAGACCGACCGCCTGACGCCGCGTTCGCCGTACAGCGCCGCGAAGGCCGGCAGCGACCTGATCGCCCTCAGCTACGTCACCACCTACGGGCTGCCGGTGGTGGTCACGCGCTGCAGCAACAATTTCGGGCCGTACCAGTTCCCCGAGAAGGTCATCCCGCTCTTCACGACCAACCTGCTCGACGGACGCAAGGTGCCGCTGTACGGCGACGGCGGCAATGTCCGCGACTGGATCCATGTCGAAGACCACAACCGTGCCGCGCATCTCGTGCTCGAGCGCGGCACGGTCGGCGAGGTGTACAACATCGGCGCACACCACGAGCTCACGAATCGCGAGCTCACCTACAAGCTGCTCGAGCTCTGCGGCCGCGACGAGAGCTTCATCGAGCCGGTCGCCGACCGCCTGGGCCACGACCGCCGCTACTCGGTCAACATCGACAAGGTCAGCGCCCTCGGCTGGCGGCTGCAGCGGTCGTTCGACGAGTCGCTTGCCGAGACAGTGGCGTGGTACCGCGACAACCGGTGGTGGTGGGAGCCGTTGAAGGCCCGGGCAGGGCTGTAGATGCGGGTGCTCATCACCGGCGGTGCCGGTCAGCTCGGCACAGAGCTGGCGGCCCACTGTGCCGTGCGCGGCGACGATGTGGTGGCCGTCGACCGCAGCGTGCTCGACATCACCGATCGAGGACAGGTGCTCCAGGCGGTCACCTCGATGCGGCCTGATGTACTCGTGAACTGCGCAGCGTGGACCGCCGTCGACGCATGCGAGGGCAACCCAGGGCTTGCCATGAACCTGAACGGCCACGCCGTTCGATGGCTTGCCGAGGCCTGCGACCGCGTCGGCACCCACCTCGTGCACCTCAGCACCGACTACGTGTTCGACGGCACCCTCGACAGGCCGTACCACGAGCACGACATGCCGTCACCGCGCAGCGTGTACGGCACGACGAAACTGGCCGGGGAGCGCGAGGCCCTGGTGCTCGGCGCAGCGGCCACCGTGGTGCGCACGAGCTGGGTGTGCGGATACCACGGCTCGAACATGGTGAAGACCATCATGCGGCTCGCCGCATCGCAGCCGACCCTGTCGTTCGTGTCCGACCAGGTGGGTCACCCCACCTTCACCTCCGACCTCGCACCTGCGCTCCGCCGACTGGCGCTCGACCGACTCAGTGGCATCGTGCACGTCACGAACCAGGGTGCGTGCTCGTGGTTCGAGTTCGCTGCTTCAGTGGTGTCGGCGATGGGACTCGATCCCGACCGGGTGCGGCCGATTGCCACCGCCGACCTCGACCCGCCCCGCCCGGCGCCGCGCCCGGCGAACAGCGTGCTCGACAATGCCGTGCTGCGCGCAGCCGGCTATCCGTCGCTCCGCGATCACCGCGAGCCGCTGGCCGAGCTCGTCGCCGCCCTGTCGGGCGGTCAGCGCGCCGACTAGATTGTTAGGAACCGAACGAACGTCGGCCGCCCGACGGCCGTGCGGAAAGGAGTTCCGATGGGAGAGATCGTCGGCACAGCGATCGTCGCCCACGTGCCGCCGCTCGTCCTGCCCGAGCCCGTGCGCCTCGAGCTGAACGGCGGCAAGGACTTCTCCATTGTCGACGGCCTCCATCGGATGCGCCGTGAGCAACTCGACCCGCTCGGTGCCGACACGATCATCGTGCTCGACACGCATTGGTACACCACCTTCGAGTGGGTGGTCAGCGCGCATGAACGCCGCACCGGCCGGTTCACGAGCGAGGAACTGCCGCGCGGCAATCCGCAGATGCCCTACGACCTGCCCGGTGATCCCGAGTTGGCGAAGCTGATGGCCGAGGTGGCGGCCGAGCGCGACGACACATGGGTGCACGCATCGGACGACCCGTGCCTGCCCATTCACTACGCCACCGTCTACCTGACGCCATTCCTGCAGCGCGACGAGGCCTGGATGTCCGCCGGCATCTGCCAGACCGCCGAGTACGACGACTTCGTGATCTTCGGCGAGGTGCTCCGCGAGGCGGTCCGCCGCAGCGACCGACGCGTCGTGGTGCTGGCGAGCGGCGCGCTGTCGCACAAGTTCTGGCCGCTGCGCGAACTGCGCCAGCATGAGGGTGCCGATCCGGCCCACGTCTACAGCGCTGCGCACCGAGCTGCCGACGAGCGGGTCATCTCGCTGCTCGAGCGCGGCGAGCATGCCACGGTGCTCGCGGAATACCCAGAGTTCAGGAAGTTCTCGCCTGAGGGCCGCTTTGCCCACTATGTCATCATGGCGTCAGCGCTCGGCGGGCCCTCGTGGAACACTCCCGGCATCGCCTACAGCGACTATGAGAACGCTGCAGGTACCGGTCAGATCCACATGTGGTTCCCCGGCGCACGCTGAGGAGGACACACCATGCGACTTGCCAACCATGCCGGACGCGCCACCGTCGTCGTCGACGGACGGGCAGTCGATGTCGAGACCGCATCGGGGGGCTCGCTCGGCAGCGACCCCATGCTGCTCGCCGAGCTCGCCAACCACCCGGCGCTGCAGCGCATCGCCGACGCAGCGGTGCCCGCCGACTGGCCTGCTGTCGACGAGGCCAGGCTCGGTGCACCTGTGCCGCGGCCGCCGAAGGGGTTCGGCGTGGCGCTCAACTACCGACAGCACGCAGTAGAGAGCAATCTTTCGATTCCCGAGGAACCGCACCTGTTCGCGAAGACCGAGAACTGCGTCTGCGGGCCCTTCGACGACATCGTCGTACCGGCGGGCCGCGAGAAGGTCGACTACGAGGCCGAGCTCGTCATTGCGTTCGGCCGTCGGTGCTCGGGCGCCACGCGTGCCGACGCATGGAGCTATCTCGCAGGCGTGACGTGCGGCCAGGACATCTCTGACCGCGGCGAGCAGTTCCGGCTGCCGGTGAAGCAGTTCACGATCGCCAAGTCGTACGACACCTTCGGCCCGATCGGGCCGTATCTCGTGACACCCGATGAGTTCGCCGATCCCGACGCGCTCGACCTCGTCGGACGCCTGTCCGGGGTCGAGATGCAGCGCACCAGCACGAACGACCTCATCTTCGGCGTGCCGGCACTGGTCGAGTGGCTCAGCCGCTTCATCACGTTCCAGGCGGGCGATCTCGTCTGGACCGGCACGCCCGGCGGTGTGGGCGAGGCCCAGCAGCCGCCCCGGTTCCTGCGCGCCGGCGACATCGTCGAGACTGAGATTCCCGGCATCGGCTGCATGCGCAACCCGGTGGTCGTGCGATGAAGGTGATCCCCGAGGGTGACCGGTCGCAGGTGTACGGCGGCCGCTTCACCGGTGGCGTCGAACTCGAGATGCTGCATGCCACGCCGACCGACGACGAGCCCGATACGGCGCTCGTGCACTTCCACGACGGTGCGGTCACCTTCTGGCACGTGCATCCGGGCGGACAGCAGCTCTTCGTCGTGAGCGGCGAGGCGCGCGTCGGCACCGAGGCCGACGGCGAGGTGAGGCTGCAGCCCGGATCGCTCGTGGTGTGCCCGGCCGGCGAGCGCCACTGGCACGGTGCTGCGCCCGGCGGCGACTCCACCCTGCTGGCAGTCACGTGGGGGACCACGCAGTGGGAGGACCGCAGTCCCCTGTGAGCGCCCTGTCGCGGCACGACTACGACGTTGCCGTCGTCGGCTTCGGTCCTACCGGCGCTGCGCTGGCGATGGCGCTCGGCCTGCAGGGGCTGCGTGTCGTCGTGTACGAGCGCAGCGCTGCGCCGTACTCGCAGCCGCGTGCCTGCCACCTGGATGCCGAGATCGCCCGCATCCTCGCCAGATACGGGTTCGCCGATCAACTGCATGACGTGCTGACCGTGTCGGCGGGAATGGAGTACGTCGACGCCGGCGGCCGCAGGCTGTTCACCTTCGAAGGGTTCGAGCGTGCCCCGCTGCTCGGCTGGCACGAGGACTACGTGTTCATCCAGCCCGAACTCGAAGCCATGCTCCGGGCCGGCATCGCTGGCCTGCCGTGTGTCGATGTCCGCAGTCCTGTCGAGGCACCGCCGCTCGACGCCCTCCTCGCCGAGTCGGCATATGTGGTGGGATGCGACGGAGCGACGAGCGCCGTTCGCCAGGCGCTCGGCATCGGCCTGGCCGACCTCGATTACGACGAGCCGTGGCTGGTGGTCGACCTGATGCTTCGATCCGAGCCCGACCCGCCGCTGCCCGGCATCATCCAGCAGGTGTGCGATCCGCGGCGCCTCGCCACGTTCGTGCCATCCCACGGAGCGCATCGCCGCTGGGAGTTCCTCCTCACCGATGGCGAGCAGCCCGATCCGTGGGAGCTCGTCGCGCCATGGGGTGTCGATCCCGGCAACAGCGATCTGGTCCGCGCGGTGCCGTATCGGTTCCATGCCCTGATCGCCGACCGCTGGCGCGCCGGTCCCGACGGGAGGGTCTTCATTGCCGGCGATGCCGCGCACATGATGCCGCCGTTCATGGGGCAGGGGATGTGCAGCGGAATCCGCGATGCCGACAATCTGGCGTGGAGACTCGGCGAGGTGCTGCGCAGCGAGTCGACGCCGGACGCGCTCGACTCGTACGAACTCGAGCGGGCGCCGCACGTCCGCAACGTCATCGCATTGTCGATCGAGGCGGGCCGCACGCTGGCGCGACTGGCGGCTGATCCATCTGATCTCCCCGTGCCGTCGGCACCGGATCCCCTGCGATGGTCGCGCCTGCCGGGACTCGACCTCGGCGAGGGGTTCCCTGTGGGACATCAGGTGCCCCAGCCAGACCGTCTCGACGGCCGCCTCACGCCATGGACATGGGTGGCGGCCGATGAGGACTTCGTCGCGCCCGACGGCCGTCCTGTGGTGGTCGAGCCTCGGGCCACCTACGGGATGCGCGCCGTGCTGGTGCGCCCCGACCGCTACATCGCCGCCACAGTCAGCGCGGATGCAGCACGATCGGCAGTTCCTTCAGGCCATTGATGAAGTTGCTGCGCACGCGTCGGGGCGTGCCGGCGAGTTCGATCCGCTCCACCCTGTCGGCGAGTGCGGCGAGGAACGTGCGCACCTCGAGACGTGCCATCCACTGTCCGAGACACAGGTGCGGACCACCGCCGCCGAAGGTGACATGCCGATTCGGGGTTCGGCTGATGTCGAAGCGCTGCGGATCGTCGAATGCCGCCGGGTCGAAGTTGGCGGCGAGGTACCACGTCACCACCTTGTCGCCCGCTGCGACGAGCACACCGCCGATCTCGGTGTCGGTGGTGGCTGTCCGTCGAAAGTGCAGCTGCGGGCTCGTCCAGCGGAGCACCTCCTCGGTGGCCCTGTCGAGCAGCGACGGGTCGTCGCGCAGACGGTCGAGCTGCTCAGGGTGATCGGCGAACGCCAGCAGTCCCTGCGACAGCGAGTGGCGTGTGGTCTCGTTGCCGGCGATCAGCAGCAGTAGGAAGAAGGTTCCCTGCTCGCGCTCGGTGAGCGACTCGCCGTCGACGAGAGCGTTGGCGAGCACGGTCAGCACGTCGCCGCCATCGACACCGCGCCGCGCCGCTGCCAGCCGGTCGACGTACTCGAGCACCTTCAGGCTCACCGGACTGCGGAATGGCAGCAGTCGATACGGGTCGGTGTCGTGGCGGTCGCTCACCACCGGCGAGTAGTCGGGGTCGGCGTTGTACACGACCTGGTCGGCCCAGTGGAACAACTGTGGGGCGTCGGTGTCGGGAACGCCGAGCAGTCGGGTGAGCATCCGTATCGGAAGGTCGCGGGCGACGTCGTACACGCCGTCTACGGGGTGCGAACCCGACGATCTCGCCACCGCATCGCCGAGCACCTCCTCGACCAGCGACACGGCGTGTGCTGCGTAGGTATCGACGGAGACCTTGCTGAACAGCGGGTTCACGAGTTGCCGCAGGCGGGTGTGCCGGGGTGGATCGGTCTCGAGCATGGTCCGCCGAGCGACGAGCGCATCGGACTCGAGCTCTTCGATCTCGGTCCCGTCGACCTCTGAGGAGAACGTCCGCCAGTCCTTGTGGACGGCGACAACGTGCTCGTGTGTCGTCAGCGACCAGAAACCGCGGCCGTGATGGCCGTTCGCCTCGGTCTCGTTGACCCACGCAACCGGCGCCAGGCGACGGAACTCGTCGTACTCGGCGTGCGGGACGCATCGCTCGTAGACATCGTGGCTGAGGATGTCGAGGTGGGGGAGCGAGTCAGAGCGGCGCACGGCGCGAGCGCTTCAGCCCCGCGAGCCCAGATAGGCGGCGGCCACGGCGGGATCGGCGCGGACAGCATCGGGGGTGCCCTCGGCGAGCACGCGCCCCTCGTTGAGCACGACGATGTGGTCGCTGATGGTGGTGATGAACCCGAGGTCGTGGTCGATGACCAGCACGCCGGCACCGACGCGCTGCGCGATCGAGCGCACGGCAGTGACCATCTCGAGGCTCTCGGCGTCGCTCATCCCCGAGGTCGGCTCGTCGAGCAGCAGGTACAGCGGAGCCAGTGCTGCCGCACGAGCGAGCTCGAGGCGCCGCTGCGAGCCGTAGTCGAGGGCATCGGCGCGGCGGTCGGCGCGGTCGGCCAGCCCGACGGCCTCGAGCAGTTCGTCAGGGTCGGGGGTGGGGCGCTGCGGCCGGTGCCGTGCAGCCACCATCGCCGTCACGGCAACGTTGTCGCGGACGCTCAGGTTGGCGAACAGGCGGAGGTTCTGGAAGGTGCGACCGAGCCCGGCGCGGGCCACGGCCACCGGAGATGCATCGGAGAGGTCGACGTCGCCGAGCTGCACCCTGCCGTCGGTCTCCTCGACGAGCCCGGTGATGACGTTGAAGAGGGTCGTCTTGCCGGCCCCGTTGGGGCCGATCAGTCCGACCACCTCGCCGGGCCGGACGGCGATGCGCGCCCCGTCGAGAGCGGTGAACCCACCGAAGCGAACGATCACGCCGTCGGCGGACAGCACGGCCTCATCGGCCGTCGTCGAGCCGGCACGATCTGGGGAGGAGTCGGCGCGCCAGCGCATGCGCCGGCGCAGCACCGCCGCCACATCGAGATCGCCGAGGATCCCGCCAGGTCTCGCGAGCATCACCGCGAGCATTACGCCGCCGAGGAACAGGTCGGGGAACCGCTCGATGCCGAGCCGCTGCGGGTCGCCGAGCTGACGGAACACCTCGTTGCCGACCGTGATGACGATGGTGCCGAGCACCGTGCCGCTGACGGTGCGCATACCGCCGACGACCACCATGGCGAGGACCAGGATGCCGGCGTCGAGCGTGAACTGCTTCGGATTGACGGTGCCGAGCGACTGGGCTCGCAGTGCGCCGCCGAGCGCGATGAGTCCGATGCTGACCATCCACGCCGCATAACGCGACGTGAACAGTGAGATGCCGAGGGCCGGTGCAGCCAACTCGTCGTCGCGGGTGGCGGCAGCGAAGCGGCCGATCCGCGACTCCTGGAACTGGTGCGCCACCACGAGTGCGATGAATGCACCGAGCCACAGGACGCCGTTTCCGCCGAGGATGGGCACGCCCGTGAGGCCTCCCGCACCGCGGGTGAGTTCCTCCCAGTTCTTCACGACCTGATCGACGACGAACAGGGCAGCGAGCGTGATCATGGTGGGGGCGAGTCCGCTGGCCCGGCACACGGCGACGCCGAACGCAGCGCCGATCGCGATCGTGACGGCGAGCGCCACGAGTGTCGCCGTGACAGGCCCGACCTCGACCTCGCCGAGGCCGAACGGGATGTCGGGAAGCGACGTGGCCTTCGCCGCGACCGGGATCACGACGAGGGCAGTGGCGTACGAGGCGATCTGGGCGAAGGCCATGTGGCCGAAGCTGAGCACGCCGGTGTTGCCGATGAACACCTGCATTCCGAGGGCGAGGATGAAGTTGGTGAGCATCTCGGCGACGAGGTACTGGCGAGCGCCACCGCCGGTCGAGGTGTACGCCAGCGAGAGCGCGAAGACGACCGCGAGCAGGATGCTGCTCGCAGCCGTGCTGCGGCCGAGTCGGCGGACGAGCGGCTCCATCACACCCGCTCCGCGCTGGCAACCTTGAAGGCGCCCTGCGGCCTGATGATGAAGAAGGCGGCGATGGCGATGTACACGATCGCCGTCGAGAAGCGGTCCCAGCCGGTGGCGATGTCGGGCAGGTAGGCACGGGTGAGCGTCTCCAGCAGCCCGAGCGCCAGACCACCCACGACGGCGCCGGTGAAGCTGCCAAGTCCGCCGATCACTGCGGCGACGACGGCCTTGAGAAGCCAGTCGGCACCCATCGCCGGCTCTGCCGAGGGGTTGCGCATCAGGATGAGGCAGGCGGCGACGCCAGCGAGCAACCCGGCGAAGGCGAAGGCACCCGAGATGACACGGTTGGCGCGGATGCCCATCAGTCGAGCCGCATCGAAGTCCTCTGCGGCGCCGCGCACTGAGATGCCGAAGAGCGTGCGCGAGAACACCAGGGCCGTCACTGCAAGCGTGGCGGCAGTAACGCCGATGGTGACGACGTCCATCACCTCGATGCTGACGCCGCCGAGGCCGAACTGGTCGAACACCCACGCCGGCTTCGGAAACGCCCGCTGCTTGGGCGACACGAAGATCTGCCACAGAGCGTGCGAGAGCCGCTCGATGGCGAACGAGGTGAGCAGCATCGTGAAGGGGCTGGCCTGGCGCACCCAGCGGAATGCAACGGCCTCCGTGGCAACCGATGCCAGTGCTGCCGACGCAATGATGGCTACCGGCATCCACCACCAGCTGCCGCCGTTCAGGAAGAAGAAGTACGACACGTAGGCGCCGACGGTGATCAGCTCTCCGTGGGCGAAGTTGACGAGGTGCATCACGCCGAAGATGAGCGAGATGCCGAGCGCCAGCAGGGCGTACGTGCTGCCGACGCCGAGGCCGTCGACGAGCGTCTGGACGAGCTTGGTCATCGTGGGTGTCCGCCGATGAACGACTCGAACAGCGAGCTGTCGGCGGCCAGATCGGCACCGCGGCCTTCGGCGACGACGGATCCGGTACGCAGCACGTAGCCGCGGTCAGCCAGCTCGAGCGCCCGCGTGGCATTCTGCTCGACGACGAGCAGGGTCCGCCCCTGCCGGCGGAGATCGTCGATGAGCGCGAAGACGACGTCGACGAGCGTGGGAGCGAGGCCGAGCGTCGGCTCGTCAAGCAGCAGCAGCCGTGGGTTCGACATCAGCGCCCGGGCAACTGCGAGCTGCTGGGCCTCGCCGCCCGAGAGATAGCCGGCCGAGGTGCGCCACTTCGAGCCCAGCACGGGGAACAGCTCTGACATCTCCCGCAGCCGGTCGCGGCGAACGGCGGTGGGCACGGTGCACCCGCCGAGGCGGAGATTCTCCTCGACGGTGAGGTCGCGGAAGATCCGCCGCCGCTCGGGGACGAGCGCCAGTCCGGCACGAACCAGGTCGGCCGGTTCGCGACCGGTGATCTCCGTGCCGTCGAGCCGGACCGCGCCGTCGGCGGGTCGGAGGAGTCCGCTGACGGTGTTGAGGAGCGTGGTCTTGCCGGCGCCGTTGGGGCCGACGAGCGCCACCACCTCGCCAGCCGCCACCGAGATGGTGACGCCGTGCAGGGCGGTGATGGCGCCGTAGCGCGTGGTGACGCGGTCGACCTCGAGCATGGGCCGGCTGGCCCGACTCAGCCGGCCGGGATGTACGTCGGCCGCAGGGCAGTCTCGAACACCGGGTTGCCGCCCTCGACCCCGAGGATGACGACGTCCTTGTTCGGCACACCGCCGGTGCCCTTGTACGACACGACGCCGGTGGTGACCTCGACGTTCTCGAGGCTGTCGATGGCGGCGGTCAGCGAGGCGCTGTCGAGCTTGCAGTCGGCGGCAGCGGCAGCGGCAGCGAAGATCTGGACGGCGTCGGCCGAGAGTGCGCCGAAGCTGATGGTCTCGATCGTCTTGCCGGCAGCGGCGGCACCCTCGAGGAACTCTGCCACCGTGTTCGAGTCCTGCGGGAAGGTGTGCGCAGCGAAGTACACGCCGTCAGCCACCTCGCCAGCGCTCCAGACCACCGTGGCGTCGAACGCATCGGCACCCATCACCACGACATCGCCGAGACCGGCGGCATCGAGCTGCTCAAGCAGGGTCTGGGTCTGGGGCATCACCATGGCGGTGAACAGCACGTCCGGTGCCTCGGGCAGGCTGGCCATCTCGTTCACCTGGGTGGAGAAATCGGCGTCGGCAAGGCTGAACGCGTAGTCGCCGAGCATGGTGCCGCCACCCTTGGCGAAGGCGTCGGCGAAGTAGGCCGGGTTGCCCGAGAAGTAGATGTCGTCGGTGCTGCTCATCGTGACGGCGGTCGTGTAGCCCTTGCCGAGGGCAAACTCGGCAACGGCGGCCGACTGCACCGGGTCGCTGAAGCTGGCGAGGAACGCGCCGCGGGCGGGATCGGCGAGCGTCGGGTCGGTCGAGGCCATGAAGATCACTGGCGCCTTGCCGGCGACGGTGTCGAGGAGCGGGGCGCCGGTGTTGGCGAAGGGCGGGCCGATGATGGCGTTGACACCGGCATCGAGCAGCTCCTGGGCGGCGCGCTGCGTTGCGGCGGGGTCGCCCTGGATGTCCTTCACGATGTACTCGACGGGCTTGCCGCACACGCCGCCGGCTGCGTTGATGGCCGCAACCGCCACCTCAGCGGCCTCAGAGCCCGGCTGGTCGGAGAAGGCGCCCAGCTCGCCGAGGTCCGCAGCGAAGCCGATCTTGAGGGCGCCGCTGTCGCCGCTGTCGCCGCCGCCGCACGCGGCAGCAACGAGGGCGAATGTGGCGAGCGCTGCGACGCCGAGCGATCGCGAGCGCAGTGAGGTCGGACGAGTCGACATCGTGTGGTTCTCCCCGGTAGGCCGCCGTGTGGCGGATCTGCTGCGCGACATTAGCCAACGGCAGGTCGTTCGGGAACAAATGACCTGCGGGAGCCTTTGCTACCCTGCGCCGCATGGGCAATCGGCGAGTTCGAGTGATGTGGAGCGACCTGAACGGGCTGTCACACGGCCGGTACGTGCCGGCACGGAGGATCCACGAGCACACCCACCACGCGGTCACCACCCTGACGATGAACGTGCTCGGTGACATCCTCGAGGTGGCCGGCTACAGCAGCGACGTCGGCTACCCCGATCTGTCGACGGTGTCCGTGGCCGATTCGCTGCGGCCCGGCTGGGAGCCCGATACCGATGTCGTCGTCGCCGATCTCGACTTCAACGGGGCGCCGCTCGAGTTGAGCCCTCGTGCGGCGCTGCGGCGGTCGGTGGAGGCATGGCGGGCATTGGGCTACGAGCCGATGCTCGGCTACGAGATGGAGTTCTATGTAGTCAGGGCCGATGCGGCTGCGCCTGGTGGCTACGTGCCGCTCGAGCGGCCCTCGCACCGCGTCTATGGCGTCGGCCACGGCGGCGACATCTACGACGACTCCAGGTCGGCGAGCGGGCGAGGCGACAGCCTGATGTTCGAGATCTTCGACGCCGCCGAGCACAGCGACCTCGACCTCGAGGGTGTGTCGGCCGAGTTCAGTCCGGCGCAGATGGAGCTGAACATGAAGTACGGACTGGCGCTCGATGCCGCCGACCGTGCGTTCATCAGCAAGGACATGCTGCGCGAGATCGCTGATCGGCGCGGCCTCGGTGTCACGTTCATGGGCCGTCCCGTCGGAGGGCCGTTCACGGGCAACGGGCTGCACATCAACTTCTCGCTGAGCCCTGTCGGCGGCACCCGCAACGCATTCGACGACCCGGCAGGCGAGCACGGCCTGTCAGCGCTCGCCCGGCAGTGCCTCGGCGGGCTCATCGCCCACCACGAGGGAATCGCGCTGATGTCGGCGCCCACGGTGAACAGCTACAAGCGCCTGCTCCCCGGCATCATCGCCGGCTACTGGGCGAACTGGGGGCTCGACAACCGCATCAGCACCTATCGGGTGCCAGGCGAGCGTGGCGCAGCGACGCGTATCGAGAACCGGATGCCGTGCGGCAGTGCCAACGTCTACCTCGCAGCGGCAGCGATGCTCGAGGCAGCGCGTCTCGGGGTGGTCAACGGTCTCGACTGCGGTGCGCCGCAGGAGGGCAACGGTGACGTCGAGCCCAATACCGACCGTCACACGCCGCACTCGCTCGCCGAGGCGATCGCCGCCTTCGAGGCCGACGCCGAACTACGCGCCACGATGGGCGACGACCTCAGCCGTGCATACCTGACGCTGCGCCGCAACGAACTCGAGCGATGGGAGGCCGAGGGCCTCGACTGGGATCCCCACGACATCACCGAGTGGGAGCAGCGCACCTACCTGCCGTATTACTGAAACGGGTCGCGTTCGGCTTCGTCGCGGTTGGCGACGTACCAGTCGATGGTACGGCGCAACCCCTCCTCGAAGGGCATCTGCGCCCGCCATCCGAAGAGTTCCTCGGCTCGCGCCGGATCCACTCGGCGCCGCGGCTGCCCATCGGGCTTCGTGGTGTCCCAGACGAGGTCGCCGTCGTAGCCCACCATCTCGGCGATCAACTCGACCGTCTCGCGGATGGTGATCTCGCGGTTGGTGCCGAGGTTCACCGGCTCGACGCTCTCGAGCACCTCTGCAGCGAGCACGATGGCAGCAGCGGCGTCGTCGACATACAGGTACTCGCGGCTCGCCGTGCCGGTGCCCCACACCTCCATCGTGGCCTCGCCGCGCTCCTTCGCCTCGACACAGCGCTTGATGCGCGCCGGGATGACATGGCTGACGGCGGGATGGAACTTGTCGCCAGGCCCGTAGAGGTTGGTGGGGATGAGGTAGGCGAAGCGCTGGCCGTACTGGTGGTGATTGACCTGCGCATGCACGAGCTGCGCCTTCTTGGCGATGCCGTACGGAGCGTTGGTCTCCTCTGGGTAGCCGTCCCACAGCGAGGCCTCGCGGAACGGCACCGGCGTGAACTTGGGATACGAGCACACCGTGCCGAGCAGCACGGTCTTCTCGACGGAGGCCGACTGGCGTGCCGCCTCGATGACGTGCGTGCCCATCAGCAGGTTGTGGAGATACAGCGGTGCGGGCTCGGCCTGGTTGTACCCGATGCCGCCCACTCGTGCCGCCAGGTGGATGAGGTGGCTGGGGCGGGTGTCGGCGAGCAGCTGCTCGGCCGCACCGGGAAGCGTGAGGTCGTAGTCGCGGCTCCGCGGCACGGCGACGTCGGCTCCCTGCTCGCGGAGGAGTCGAACGACGACCCGTCCGAGGAAGCCAGCACCCCCGGTGACCACGACTCGCCGACCCGCCCAGAACGACATCATGAACGTGATGCTACGACTGCTCACGCCATGATGGAGAGGTGCGGGTCGCCTACACCCTCGAGCAGTGCTGGCATCGCGTGCCGGGCGGCACAGCCGTCGCTGCGCTGCGAGTGGCGGAAGCGATGTCGGCGCAGCTCGATGTGCGGCTCATCGGTGTTGCCGGTCGCCACCGTCGCCTGCCGCCCGAGCCGTGGACGCCGCCGATCCCCGTCGAGCGGCTGCCATGGCCGGCCCCGTGGCTCTACGAGACCTGGCTGCGGCTGCACTGGCCGCCCGTCGAGACGGCAACCGGCCGGGTCGATGTCACGCACGCCACGACGCTGATCCCGTGCCCGACGAGGGCGCCGCTCGTCGTGACACTGCACGATCTGGCGTGGGTGCACGAACCGGCTCACTTCACGCGCCACGGTGTCTCGGTCTTCGAGCGCAGCCTCGTGAACATCCGGCGGAGTGCCGACATGGTGCTGTGCTCGAGCCAGTCGACCATGGACGACTGCGTGCAGGCAGGCATCGGGGCCGACCGCCTGCGCCTCGTGCCGCTCGGTGTCGAGACGTCCCGCGTCGATGCCGACGAGGTGAGCCGCGTCCGCGAGCGATACCGGCTTCCTTCCGAGTACCTGTTGTTCGTCGGCACGGTCGAGCCGCGCAAGAACCTTCGAGGGCTGGTGGCAGCACGTGAGCGCATCCCGCATGCGCCGCCGCTCGTGGTCGCCGGTGCCGAGGGATGGGGCGAGACCGGTGTCTCGGCCGACGCCGAGGGGGTGCACTTCCTCGGCTTCGTGCCCGGCGACGACCTCGGCGGGCTCTATGCGGGTGCGTCGGCGTTCTGCTACCCGAGCGAGCGAGAGGGCTACGGACTGCCAGTGCTCGAGGCGATGGCACAGGGAGCCCCGGTGGTGACGAGCCGCGGCACCGCCACCGAGGAGACCGCAGGCGGTGCCGCCGTCCTCGTCGACCCACATGACGTCGACGACATCGCCGCCGGCATCGTCGATGCGCTCGGACGCCGTCGCGAGCTGTCGGCCAAGGGCCTTGCGCACGCCCAGCGTCGCAGTTGGGGCACCACTGCGGCGCTCACGGCGGCGGCCTATCGCGAGGTTGCCCGTTGACAGCGCCGGCCGAGGTGGCGGTCAACATGCTGTGGTGCGTGCCGGGCGGAGTCGGCGGCTCGGAGGAGTACCTCGTGCGGCAGGTCGTCGGGCTCGCCGACGCGATGGGGCAGGGGCTGGTCGAGCGTCGCTGGCAGATCACGGTGATGGCAGCCCGCGGGCTCGGTGCGGCGCACCCCGAATTGGGCGAGGCAGCCAGGCTGGTCGAGGCGCCGTTCGGCAGCGAGTCGCGCGCTCGGCGGATCGTCGGCGAGGCGACGTGGCTGCGCCGACAGACTGGCCGCGTGGCCCTCGTGCACCACGGCGGCGGCACTGCGCCCGCAGCGGTCGCCAGGGCCTCGGTGCCGTACGTGCTCACCGTGCACGACCTTCAGTTCCTGTCGTACCCGCAGTACTTCTCTGCGCTGAAGCGGGCCTATCTCTCGGCCGTGCTGCCTCGTGCGGCGCGGGGAGCGCGCATGGTGGCGGTTCCGACCGAGTACGTCGCCGCCTCAGTGGTCCGCGCGTACGGCCTCAGCCGCGATCGAATCGCGGTCGTGCCGCACGGGATCGATGCCGCCGAGCGCACTGACGTCACGCCCGAGGCCGAACTGAGGAATCGCTACTCCCTCGGCAGCGGCCCGATCGTCGTCTACCCAGCCGTCACCCATCCGCACAAGAACCACGACCTCCTGCTCCGACTGATGGCATCGGCGTGGGCGTCGAGCGGTGTCCGTCTGGTGCTCACCGGCGGCCGCGGTGCGGCTCACGACAGAGTCGCGGCATCACTCGGCCCGAACGTGCTCCACCTCGGACGAGTGCCAGCCGCCGACCGCAACGGTCTGATCGCAATGGCGCATGCGCTGGTGTTCCCGAGCGAGTACGAGGGATTCGGCGCGCCGCTGATCGAGGCGATGACCCACGGCACTCCGGTGATCGCCAGCAACATGGCCAGCATCCCGG
>JBEGVK010000240.1:0-7674 GCA_041178405.1 Actinomycetota bacterium
GAGTTCGGCACCGCAGACTTCGAGATCCTGCACATCAGGCCGATTGGCGACACTGCGCTGTTCGTGCACCTCGTCTGGACGTTGCGACGGCGCGATGGTGCGGTGTGGTACCGCTTCGGCACCGGCTACCAGCTCATGTACGGCGACGACGGGGCCCGGATCGTGCTTGCCGTGGCACATGGCGCCGACGACAAGCCCGGGTCCTAGAGCCTGATCACAGCGTCGAGGGCGAGGTCGAGCAGCCGGTCGCGCGCCCCCTGGTGCGTGTTCCACCCGCGGTGGTCCCATTCGGCAGCGCTCAGGTCGTCGCCGGCATAGAGCAGCTGCGCATAGGCCACGCCCCTGAATGCCGCACAGGCGAACATTGCGGCTGCCTCCATCTCGACCGCCAGGCATCCCTGCTCGCGCCGACGTGCCACCTTGGCGTGCGTCTCACGGAAGAAGGCATCAGTGGTCCATACCGGTCCGCGGTCGTGCGGGATTCCGGCCTCGCTCAGCACGTCGTCCACGGCGGCGAGCGCACGCGGGTGGGGCGCCACCGGGGCACCGGCAGGCGCGTAGTGGTAGCTGGTCCCCTCGTCGCGCACCGCCGAGGTGGGCACGATGACGTGACCCACGTCGAATCCCGGCTGCACCACGCCGGCTCCGCCGCAGCCGATGACATGCGATGCCCCGAGTGAGATGACGACCTCGAGGCAGCTCGCCGCCGCTGGCGCGCCGACACCCGGCGTCATGATCGCCACCGGTACGCCGCCGTGGTCGATGACCCAGATCGGGTGAGCGCCGTGCTCGAACGGAATCTCGTGCACGGACTCGACGTGCGCCGTGCGCTCGGCGACGACATTGCCGAACCAGCAGAGCACGGCATGCTGCGGGAACCCCAGCAGCGGCGCGTGGATGCTCGGATTGATGAGGGCGTCCTGCGAGGGGTCGAACTCGAAGAGCGGAATGTCGTGCGGGGTCACTCGCTGCCGACCGTCCGGCGGATCTCGACGATGCGCTCGTCGGCCCTGTTGGCGTCGGCACCCTTCTCGGCCAGGAGCGCTGTGCGGTCACGGGCTGCCTCGCGCTCGGCGATCGTCGTGTCGACACGTGCGAGCGCTGCGTCGACCCCGTGCTCGTGGATGAACTCGGCCCACTCGACGAGCGCATCGACCATGTCTTCCTCGCGGACGACTGCGACGTTGCGCCCCTTCACGAAGAGGTGGCCGCGCTTGTTGCCGGCGGCAATGCCGAGGTCGGCCTCTCGCGCCTCTCCCGGTCCATTGACGACGCAGCCCATGACCGCCACCTGCAGCGGCAGTTTGCGGTCGCCGAATGCCTGCATCGCCCTGTTGGCGACGTCGATCACGTCGACCTCGGCCCGCCCGCAGCTGGGACAGGCGATGAGGTCGACGTTCTTTCGCTCGCGCAGCCCGAGCGCCTCGAGAAGCTGGCGCCCGGCGCGGGCCTCCTCGACGGGGTCGGCGGTGAGGCTGTAGCGGATGGTGTCGCCGATGCCCTCCATGAGGAGCGTGGCGATGCCGGCGGTTGCCTTCACCAGGCCCGCCGGCGGCGGACCGGCCTCGGTGACGCCGAGATGCAGCGGGGCGTCGGTGGCCTCGCTGAGCTGCCGGTACGCCTCGACCATCAGCGGGACATTCGACGCCTTCACGCTGATCTTGTAGTCGTGGAAGTCGACTTCCTCGAAGTAGGCGATCTCTTGGAGGGCGCTCTCGACCATTGCCTCGGGGGTGACGCCCCCGTGCTTGTCGTAGAGCGCCGGATCGAGGGAGCCGCCGTTGACACCGATGCGGATCGGCAGGCCACGCGCCTTGGCCTCGGCCGCCACCGCCTTGATGTGCTCGGGCCGGCGGATGTTGCCGGGGTTGAGCCGAAGGCCGTGCACGCCGGCTTCCATCGCTGCCAGCGCCATTCGGTACTGGTGGTGGATGTCGGCGATGACGGGGATCGGCGATCGGGGCACGATCTGGGCGAGTCCCTCTGCGGCTTCCTGCTCGTTGCAGGTGCACCGCACGATGTCGCAGCCTGCGGCGGCGAGGGCGTAGATCTGCTGCAGCGTGCCTTCGACGTCGGCGGTCTTGGTGATCGTCATCGACTGCACCGAGATGGGCGTACCACCGCCCACGGGCACCTTGCCCACGTGGATCGTGCGGGTGTGTCGGCGGGGATACCTCACGCCGCCCAGTGTGCCATCGGCACTGCCCAGATCATGACTGCCCGGTGTGGCCATCGGTCAGAACTGGAGGGTGTCGAGATACAGGCCGGTGAGGAACATGAACGCCAGCAGCGCAATGCATACTGCCGCCACTGGCATCAGCTTGGAGATGTCGGCGCGATAGCGGTGGCCGCGCCGCGAGCGAAGTCGCTCGTACGTGGCGATTGCTGCGTGCCCGCCGTCGAGCGGCAGCAGCGGGAACATGTTGAAGACGCCGACAGACACGTTGACCGCGGCGAGCAGCGAGAGCACGCCCGCCCAGCCGTCGAACTCGCCAGCCCGCTCGCTGATGCGGGTTGCTCCGACGATCGTGCCGGGCCGCGATGAGAGATCGTCGTTCGAGCCCACGAGATGTCCCCAGACGTTCACCGGATTGATCACCTTCGCCACTCCAACGACCGCCTGGCCCACGCCCACCACGAGATCGCGGGGACCTTCGACGACGACGTCGCCGACGCCCTGCGGCACCCGGTCGACCGACCATGAGCTCACACCGAGGTATCCCCGTGGGTCGGCCACGGGCGGATCAGCGGCGAGGTCGGCCGGATGAGTGGTGAGTGTTGCGCTCAATTCGACGATGTCATCGCCTCGCTGGATCTCGAACTGATGTGTCGTGCCCGGATCGAGGTCGGCGAGCACCGCCCGGAAGTCGGCGGACGTGGCGACGGGCCGCCCGTCGACGGCCAGCACGACGTCATCGGCGAGGAACCCGGCAGCGGCGGCGGGGGTGTCGCTGTCGACCCCCGACACCGTGACGCGGCCGGTCTCCTCCACCCTTCCCCACACCGAGTAGACGCCCATGATGGTGACGATGGCGATGATGAGATGCATCACCGAGCCTGCTGTGATCACCCACATGCGCCGCGCATAGGTCGCCTGTCGATACGTTCGCGGCTCGTCGTCAGAGGGCACCTCGTCGAGGTTGGTCATCCCGATGATGCGCACGAATCCGCCGAGCGGGACTGCACGAACGCCGTATTCCACGCCGTTGCGGTGGATGCTCCAGATCCTTGGCCCGAATCCGAGGAAGAACTGCGTGGCCTTCATGCCGCTGCGGCGCGCCGTCCAGAAGTGGCCGAGTTCGTGCAGCATGATCGACGCTGCGAGACCCACCACGAACACGAGCATCCACGGACTCGACGCCCACAGCCAGCCGAGCAGCAGTACCCAGGCGAGCGTTCCGGTGACGACAGCGGCACGCGTTGGCGCGGCCGGCGGCTCGTCGGGTCGGTGCGATCCACCCGACACCACCTCGTTCGAGAGACGGTCGACTCGTGACTCTGACATCAGGCCAATACCTCCATGGCGATCTTGCGTGCTCGGGCGTCGGCGGCAACCACCGACTCGACTGACGTGCCTGCATCGAACTCGTGCCGCTCGAGCACCCGTTCGTTGGTCTCGGCAATCTGGCTCCAGCCGAGTCTCCCGGCGAGGAATGCCTCGACGGCGACCTCGTTCGCGGCACTGAGCCAGGCCGGCGCCGTGCCGCCGATCCGGCCAGCGGCATAGGCGAGATCGAGGCAGCGGAACACTCCCCTGTCGGGTAGGCCGAAGTCGAGTCTCGAAAGGGCCGACCAGTCGATGCGGCCGAACGGCGTTGCGATCCGCTCGGGATATGCGAGTGCATAGCCGATGGGCAGACGCATGTCGGGAAGGCTCAGCTGGGCGATCGTGCTCCCGTCGGTGAACTCGACCATCGAGTGCACGACGCTCTGCGGGTGCACGACGACCTCGATGTCGTCGTATGGCACGCCGAACAGTTCATGTGCCTCGATCACCTCGAGCCCCTTGTTCATGAGCGTGCTCGAGTCGATCGTGATCTTCGGACCCATCTTCCATGTGGGATGGGCAAGGGCCTCGTCCACGGTGACACCGGCGAGCTCGTCGGCGGTGCGGCCGCGGAACGGCCCGCCGCTCGCCGTCACGACGAGTCGCGCCACCTCGGCCTCAGCACGTGCCGACGATCGAAGGCACTGGTGGATGGCACAGTGCTCGCTGTCGACCGGGATGATTTCCGCCCCGGGCACCGACCTCAGCGGCTGCACCACCGGGCCGGCAGCGATGAGGCTCTCCTTGTTGGCAAGTGCGAGGCGCCGACCAGCGTGAAGCGCTCGCACGGTGACCGCGAGCCCGGCGAAGCCCACCACGGCGTTCACCACCACGTCGGCAGTCTCGGCGAGGTCGGCGAGATCGGCCACGACCGTGGCGAACGGCAGTGCTGCCTCCACCTCTGGCCGACGTCGGGGGTCGGCGACAGCCACGACATCCGGACGGAACTCGCGCGCCTGCTCGATGAGGCAGTCGACGGACGTGGAGACGCCGAGCGCGGCAACTCGGTAGCGCCCCGGCTCGGCTCGTACGACGTCGAGCGCCTGCGTGCCGATCGAACCGGAGGAGCCCGCGATGGCGACGCTGATCTCCGTCATGGTGGGGTCATTCTCGCAGCCGGCCCCGCCGGGCACACCGCGGTGCTGGCGGTTTCGACGGCCGGCCTAGCTCGCCCAGGGCTCGAGGGCGACGAGCAGGAAGTAGACGGCCGGGAGGGTGAAGAGGAATCCGTCGAATCGATCGAGGATGCCGCCGTGGCCCTTCACGATCGTGCCGAAGTCCTTCACGTCGAGATTGCGCTTGAACATGCTCTCGGTGAGGTCGCCGAGTGGCGCCGCCAGTGCGACCACCACGCCGAGCAGCAGCAACTCGGGCAGGCTGTTCCACGTCGTGGAGATGGCCGAGACATTGACGAGGAACATCGCGCCGAGCGTCAGCGCCGTGCCACCGACGAACCCTTCGACGCTCTTGTTGGGCGAGATCCAAGGACGCAGCGGTGTGCGGCCGACGGCGCTGCCGACGAACAGGGCACCGACATCGTTGGCGACGACGGCGATGGCCAGCAGGCAGAGCGTGTCGGTACCGACCGTCGCAGCACCGACCGTTCGGCCGAACTCGAGCAGTCCGGTGCCGAACGAGCCGAGCACGCCGATCCAGGTGACCCCGAGCGCGGTGATCGCCATGTTGGGCAGTGGGTTGCTCTCGAGACTGCTGGCAGCGACGAACGTGGCAGCCATCGCCGTGACCGCGAGGAACACCACGATGGGCAGGCTGTCGATGCCGTAGTGGTAGACGGCCACCGGTGCAGCCACGCAGGCAACGATGCCGGGGGCCTTCGCCGGCAGGTACCCGCGGTCGGCCACGCGGTCGAAGAACTCGACGGCGCCGAGGCCGAGCACCACCACCACCATCACCGCAACCGCCCACGGGCTGAACTTCAGCGCAGCGAGGAAGACGGCGGCGATGGCAACGCCCACGGCGACCGCCGTCGGCATGTCGCGCCCCTTGGTGCCAGTGGCGGCGGGTGCACTGCGGCGACCGGATCCCGCCGGCCGGCCTCCGGGGCGGGCCCCCGGACGTGCCCCTGGACGCGTCGGCGACACTCGCCCGGGCACAGCGCCGGGCGGACGCGGGTTGGGTCCGCTGCGCGACGGCCGGCCGCGGACCGGACCATCGGGGCCCGGCGGATAGCCCGATGACCGGTCGCGTTCGACGCCGTCGGTGGGATCGGTGCCGATCTGGATGCGCGACCCGCGTCGGCCGCGGTCGGCCGCCGGGTCCGCTGAGCGGGTACCGCGTCGACTGCCCATCGGCATGCCGGACGGACGCACGTCGAGGTCGGTCTCCTCGCTGACGGCGCCGATCAACTCTGCACTGTCGTCGCCAGCAGCATCGTCGAAGTCGTCGCCGAAGTCGTCGACACGCGACCTGCCCCTGCCCGCCGCCTGGCCGACGGGACGGTCGTCGAACAGTCCGGAACCAGGTGTGCCGCCCTCGTCGAACGCCGGTGCCAGGTCGTCGAGATCGTCGAGGCTCCGGCCACCGTCGCTGTCACTCCAGGTAGGGGCCTGGCCTGCGAACGACGACCAGACATCGACCTCGGCATCGTCGCTGGCAGCAGCAAGCGTTGCCGGCACCTCGCCGGTGGGCGGGGCAGTCCAATGCGGCATCGGCTCGGACACGCCGTCGCCGAACGAGAGGCCCTCGACGCTGTCGTCGCCGAAGAGCGGCGCGCCGAAGTCGTCATCACTCCTCCGCTTCCAGCTGTCGTCGCTCATGTGCCCTCTCTCCGGCGGGGTTCCTCAGACCTCGAGCAGTTCATGCTCTTTGCGGCCGAGTGCCTTGTCGATCTGGTCGACATGGTCGTGGGTCAGCTTGTCGAGTTCCTTCTCGGCCCTCTCGAGCTCGTCGGCTGAGATGTCGCCGTTCTTCTCGGCCGCCTCGAGCTGCTTGCGGGCATCGCGGCGCACGTTGCGGACGGCCACCCTGCCGTCTTCGGCCATGTGCTTGACCACCTTCACGTACTCCTTGCGCCGCTCCTCGGTGAGGGGCGGGAAGTTGAGCCGGATGACGACGCCGTCGTTCGACGGGTTCACCCCGAGGTCGCTGTCTCGGATGGCCTTCTCGATGGCGGCCAGGGCACCGCGGTCGTGGGGCTTCACCACCAGCTGCCGGGCCTCGGGAACCTGGAACCCTGCGAGCTGCTGCAGCGGGACCGGGGATCCGTAGTAGTCGACCGCCAGCTTCTCGACCAGCGCCGGCGTGGCACGGCCCGTGCGGACCGTCGTGAACTGGCCCTGCACGTGCTCGACGGCCTTCTCCATCTTCTCGATGGCCTCGACGACGGTCTCTTCGATCACCCGGCAAATCTACCCACTGTGGCGGCCGCCCGCTCCCGAGGGGGCGGCAGCGGCCTGTGGACAGGCGCTGGCGGCGGGAATCAGCGGGTCGGCGCCCTCGGCGTCAGCCGTGGACGATGGTGCCCACCCGGCCGCCGCGCAGGATGTTGGTGAGGGCGCCCGGCTCGGTCATGTCGAACACGACGATCGGGATGGCGTTGTCGCGGCAGAAGGCGATGGCTGTGGCGTCCATCACCTTGAGGTCCTTCGTCATCACCTCGAGGTAGGTGACTTCGTCGTACTTGGCGGCCGTGGGGACAGTGCGCGGATCTGCGTCGTACACGCCGTCGACGCCCGAATGGGTGCCCTTCAGCAGTGCCTCGGCATCGATCTCGGCAGCCCGTAGTGCCGCTGCCGTGTCGGTGGTGAAGAACGGGTTGCCGGTGCCGGCCGCAAAGATGACCACGCGCCCCTTCTCGAGGTGCCGCATGGCCCGGCGACGGATGTAGGGCTCGGCAATCCGCGGCATCTCGATGGCGCTCATCACGCGGGTGTCCTGGCCGGCGCGCTCGAGGGCATCCTGCAATGCGAGTGCGTTCATCACCGTGCCGAGCATGCCGATGTGGTCGCTCTGCGTGGCGTCCATCCCCTTCATGGCGCCCTGGCGACCACGCCAGAAGTTGCCGCCGCCCACCACGACGGCGACGTCGACACCGAGATCACGTGCGGCGATGATCTCCTTCGCCGTGACGATCAGGGTGTCGCCGTCGAGTCCCGTGCCGGACGCAC
>JBEGVK010000241.1:0-4990 GCA_041178405.1 Actinomycetota bacterium
GACTCCAGACCGCCCGTGTTGCTGGTCGACCGGGCAGCGCCACCCGCCGCATTGCCACGTCGCAGCCTGATCTGGGGGTTGGCAGGGGGTGGCGGGGGACGGTAGCGTTCCCTCCTTGTGCGCACCGGTCGGTGCGTCCGAATCGAAGTCCGTGCCGGTCGGGCCCGCCCGATACCCCACGGCGACAACCGAATCCGGTGCTCCGCCGGCCGCATGGCCAGCGGAGCATTTGCGTGTAACCAGCATTCCCGGCTCCTGCCGGGTCCGAACCAAGACGAGGGATGCCGCCATGGCACTCAAAGCGATCGTCGGCGAGAAAGTCGCCATGAGCCAGGTGTGGGTGAACGACAAGGTCGTGCCCGTCACCGTGCTGCGCGTCGAGCCGGCCCGCATCGTGCAGGTGAAGACCACCGAGCGCGACGGCTACACGGCACTGCAGGTCACCTACGGCATGCGCAAGGCCTCGACGCTCAACAAGCCCGATGCCGGCCACTTCGCCAAAGCGGGCGTCGAGCCCGGCCGCCGCGTGGTCGAGCTGCGGCTCGACAGCGTCGACGGCTTCGAGGTCGGCCAGGAGATCCGCGTCGACACCCTCGTGCAGGGCGAGCGGGTCGATGTCACCGCCGTCAGCCGCGGCAAGGGCTTCGCCGGCACCATGAAGCGCCACAACTTCGCCGGCCAGGGCGCCAGCCACGGCAACCACAAGCACCACCGTGCACCCGGCTCGATCGGCTCGTGCAGCTTCCCGGGCCGCGTGTTCAAGGGCCTGCGCATGGCCGGCCACATGGGCAACGAGCAGGTCACGACCCTGAACCTCGAGGTCGTCGAAGCCGACCCCGAGCGCAACCTGCTGCTGGTGAAGGGCTCCGTGCCGGGCCCGAACGGCGGCGTCGTCATCGTCCGCAACGCCGTGAAGGGGAAGTGAGCACATGGCCACCATCACGATGAAGAGCCGCGACGGCAAGGCCACGGGCTCGCTCGAGCTGTCGGCCGACCTGTTCGGCATCCAGCCCAACGTGCCGGTGATGCACCAGGTCGTCACCGCCCAGCTCGCTGCCCGGCGCTCCGGCACGCAGAGCACCAAGACCCGCGCCGAGGTCAGAGGCGGCGGCAAGAAGCCCTTCAAGCAGAAGGGCACCGGCAACGCCCGCCAGGGTTCGATCCGCGCCCCGCACTTCAGCGGCGGCGGTGTCGCCCTCGGTCCCAAGCCGCGCAAGTACGGCCAGAACACTCCCAAGAAGATGATCCGCCTCGCCCTCGCCTCGGCCCTCAGCGACCGCCAGGCAGAGGGCAAGATCGTGGTCGTCGACGAGTGGGGCTTCGACGCCCCCAAGACCAAGGACGCCCTCGCCGCTCTCGCCGCCCTCGGCCTCGACGGCAAGGTGCTGGTGGTCGTCGACACCGAGGACATCAACACCATCCGCAGCTTCCTCAACCTGCCCAACGTGCAGCTGATCGAGGTGGCCGAGCTCAACGCGTACGACGTGCTGTGCAACGACTGGGTGGTCTTCTCCAAGGACACCGTGCCGGCAGGAGGCAAGTGAGATGAAGGATCCCCGCGACATCATCCTGGCACCGGTCGTGTCAGAGAAGAGCTACGCCCTCATCGAGCAGGGCGTCTACACGTTCAAGGTGCACCCGAGCGCCAGCAAGCCCGAGATCAGCGACGCCGTCGAGGCGATCTGGGGCGTGAAGGTGCAGAAGGTGAACACCCTCAACCGCAAGGGCAAGGTCACCCGCGCCCGCCGTGCCAACCGCACGGGCAGCAAGCCCGATGCCAAGCACGCCATTGTCACGCTCGCCGCAGGCGACGAGATCCCGCTGTTCGAGAGCTGAGGCACGCACCATGGCCATTCGCATCCGCAAGCCAACGAGCGCCGGTCGCCGGTTCCAGACCAGCTCCGACTTCTCCGAGATCACCAAGGGCACGCCCGAGAGGACGCTGCTGTCGCCGCTCAGCAAGAGCGGTGGGCGCAACGCATACGGCCGCAAGACCTCGCGTCACCGCGGTGGTGGCCACAAGCGCCAGTACCGCATCGTCGACTTCAAGCGCACCAAGGACGGCGTCACCGCCCGTGTCGCTGCCATCGAGTACGACCCGAACCGCACCTGCCGCATCGCCCTGCTGCACTACGCCGACGGCGAGAAGGCCTACATCCTCGCCCCGAAGGGCCTCGAGGTCGGCGCCCACGTCCAGAGCGGCCAGCACGCCGACATCAAGCCCGGCAATGCGCTGCCGCTGCGCTACATCCCCGTCGGTACCACGGTGCACAACGTTGAGCTGCGCCCTGGCCAGGGCGGCAAGCTCGGCCGCTCGGCCGGCATGGCCGTGCAGTTGGTCGCCAAGGAAGGCGAGTTCGCCACGCTGCGCCTCCCGAGCACCGAGATGCGCCGCGTGCTCATCGACTGCCGCGCCACGGTGGGCGAGGTGGGCAACAGCGAGCACGAACTGGTGAAGGTGGGCAAGGCCGGACGCAACCGCTGGAAGGGCATCCGCCCGCAGACCCGCGGTGTCGCTATGAACCCGGTCGACCACCCGCTCGGCGGCGGCGAGGGCCGCACCTCGGGCGGCCGTCCTGCCGTGTCGCCCTGGGGCAAGCCCGAGGGCGTGCGCACCCGCAATGTCAACAAGCCGTCGCAGCAGCTGATCGTGCGCCGTCGTCGCACGTCGAAGGGCCGGAGGTAAGCCGAAATGTCGCGCAGTCTGAAGAAGGGCCCGTTCGTCGACGCCCACCTGCTCAAGAAGGTCGACCAGCAGAACGCTGCCGGCGACCGCAAGGTCATCAAGACCTGGAGCCGCCGCAGCACGATCATCCCCGACATGGTCGGCCACACCATCGCCGTGCACGACGGGCGCAAGCACGTGCCCGTGTATGTCACCGAGAGCATGGTCGGCCACAAGCTCGGCGAGTTCAGCCCGACGCGCACGTTCAAGTTCCACGCCGGCCAGGAGAAGAACACGAAGGGGCGCAAGTGACCGGTCCGAAGCTCAACGAGAAGCAGTTCGTCGCCGGCGAGCGTGTCGGCACCAAGGCTCGCGCCACCGATATCCGCATGTCGGCCAGCAAGGTGCGTGTCGTGCTCGACCTCATCCGCGGCCTGCCGGTTCGCCGCGCCGACGAGGTGCTGCAGTTCACCGACCGCGAGGCTGCCGTGGTGGTCCGCAAGGTGCTTGCCAGTGCAGTCGCCAACGCGGTGCACAACGACGAGCAGGACGCCGAGGAGCTCTTCGTGCTGGCCTGCTACGCCGACGAGGGCCCGACGCTGAAGCGCTTCACGCCCCGCGCCCGTGGCCGCGCTGGTCGCATTCGCAAGCGCACTGCGCACATCACCGTGGTGGTTGCCCGCCTCGATGACGAGCGCCTCGAGATCGTCCAGGCCCGCGAGGCCCGCCGTACGTCGGCTGGCCGTCGCCGCGCTGCCGCTGCCGGCGGTGCCGCCGGCCGCCGTGCCCGCGTCGAGCGCAGCCGCCAGCGCGCCGCATCGGCCGGGGGCGACGACACCGTTGCCGATGAGACAGCAGGCAACGACACCGCCAGCGACGACACGGCAAGCGACGTGACAGCAGGCGACGAGACGGCTGACAACCAGGTGGACGACGCCGCCACCTCCACCGAGGGCGACGTCACCGAGGAGAAGAACTGACCATGGGCCAGAAGATCAACCCGTACGGCTTCCGCCTCGGTGTCACCACCGACTGGAAGAGCCGCTGGTTCAGCGAGCGCGAGTACAAGGACTACCTCACCGAGGACTGGAAGATCCGCCGCGCCCTGATGGGCAAGCTCGAGTCGGCCGCAGTCAGCCGCATCGAGATCGAGCGCACCCGCGACAAGGTCCGCGTCGACATCCACACCGCTCGGCCGGGCATCGTCATCGGTCGCCGAGGCGCACAGGCCGACGAGCTGCGCGCCCTGCTCACCCAGATCACGGGCAACCCGAAGGTGCAGCTCAACATCGTCGAGATCAAGAGCCCCGAGCTCGATGCAGCCCTCATCGCCCAGGGCGTCGCCGATCAGCTCGTCAACCGCATCGCCTTCCGCCGCGCCATGAAGCGTGCCGTGCAGAACGCCCAGAAGGCTGGCGCCCTCGGCATCCGCGTGCAGTGCTCGGGCCGCCTCGGCGGCGCCGAGATGAGCCGCACCGAGTGGTACCGCGAGGGCCGTGTGCCGCTGCACACACTGCGCGCCGACATCGACTACGGCATGCGCGAGGCCCGCACGTCGAGCGGCCGGGTGGGCGTGAAGGTGTGGATCTACAAGGGCGACATCGTCCCCTACAAGTCGCTCGGCGAGGACAAGATCTCGCGTGAGGCCGCCATGGCCGTCGGCGAGGCAGCGGGCATGGCGCCTGCAGCACCCCGTCGCGTGGTGTCGTCGGCCGGTCGCCGCAAGGCCGACGAGGTCGAGGTCGAGGCAGCCCCGCTCGTCAAGGAAGCGGACCCCGAGCTCGAGAAGCTGCTCGACGAGGAAGAGGAAATCGCTCGCCGCACCCACGGCGCAGCGCACGAGGCCCCGCACTTCCGTGGGGAGGACTGAGCCGTCATGTTGATGCCCCGCAAAGTCGCACACCGCAAGCACCAGCGCGGCCGCACCTTCGGCATGGCCAAGGGCGGTACCGAGCTCGCCTTCGGCGAGTACGGCATCCAGGCACTCGAGCCGGGCTGGCTGACCGCCCGCCAGATCGAGGCCGCCCGTATCGCCATGACCCGCGCCATCAAGCGCGGCGGCAAGGTGTGGATCAACATCTTCCCGGACAAGCCGGTCACCAAGAAGCCCGCCGAGACCCGCATGGGTTCCGGCAAGGGCAACCCGGAGTTCTGGGTGGCCGTCGTGAAGCCGGGCCGTGTCCTGTTCGAGCTCTCGTACCCCAACGCTGAGCTCGCCCACGAGGCCCTGGAAAAGGCGATCCAGAAGCTGCCGATCAAGGCGCGTGTGATCACGCGCAACGAAGCGATCTGAGGAGATTCGCGATGGCACGCAACACCAAGACC
>JBEGVK010000242.1:0-11671 GCA_041178405.1 Actinomycetota bacterium
CCGACCGGGACAGGTTCATCCTCTCGGCCGGCCATGCCTCGATCCTGCAGTACGCGCTGCTGTTCCTCGCCGGCTACGGACTCGAACTCGGCGACCTGCAGGCGTTCCGCCAGTGGGAGTCAGCGACACCCGGCCACCCGGAGGCTGGCCATACCGCTGGCGTTGAGGTCACCACGGGCCCGCTCGGACAGGGCTTCGCCAACGCCGTGGGCATGGCCCTCGCCGAGCGCAGCCTGCGTTCCCGCTTCGGTGCCGACGTGATGCAGCACCACACATTCGTCATCGCTGGCGACGGCTGTCTGATGGAGGGCGTGAGCCACGAGGCGGCGTCGCTCGCAGGGCACCAGCGACTCGGCGGCCTGGTCTGCATCTTCGACGACAACCACGTCACCATCGACGGCGACACGGCGCTGTCGTGCAGCGACGATGTCGTCGGACGATTCGAGTCGTATGGCTGGCACGTCGAGCAACTCGGCGACTGCGCCGACGATCTCGATGCGCTCGAAGCCGGCATCCGACGCGCGATGGCGGTCGACGACCGGCCCAGCCTGCTCGTGCTCCGATCGCACATCGGCTTCCCGAGTCCCGATCTCACCGACCGGCACGAAGCCCACGGCAATCCGTTCACCGCCGAGCACACGTCGCGCACCAAGGCGGCCATGGGCATCCCCGACGAACCGTTCTGGGCGCCAGCCGACCTCGTCGCCGCCTACCGCGCTCATGTCGCCGAGCGCGGCGCCGCCGCCCGGTCGGCGTGGCAGCAGCGCATGGCTGCGAGCAGCGTCGAGCGCGCCGAGTGGGATGCGTGCTGGTCGGCCTCTGGTCTGCCGGGATGGGCCGACACGCTCCCCAGGTTCGAACCCGGCGAGTCCGTTGCGACGCGAGTCGCCGTCGAGAAAGCCATGAACGCTGCCCTGCCGCTGATGCCGTCGGTGATCGCCGGTGCAGCCGACCTCACGGGGAACACCGGCACACGGCTCATCGGTCATGCGGCTGCCACGCACGCAGAGCCAGCGGGCCGACAGGTGTACTACGGCGTGCGCGAGCACGCGATGGGTGCTGCGATGGTGGGGATGGCGCTGCACGGCGGCGTGCTGCCAGTCGGCGGCACGTTCTTCGTCTTCCTCGACTACATGCGGCCACCCGTGCGCCTCGCGGCGCTGAGCAGGGCAAAGGCGATCTTCGTCTTCACACACGATTCAGTCGGCGTCGGCGAGGACGGGCCTACGCACCAGCCGGTCGAGCACCTCGCCACGCTGCGCGCCATCCCCGGACTGCAGGTCATCCGGCCCGCCGACGCCAACGAGACCGTGGCGGCGTGGCGAGCGGCCGTCGAGCACGACGGGCCCACTGCCCTGGTCCTCAGCCGCCAGAACGTCCGGGTCTGCACCGATGGGTCGGCCGTCGAGCGGGGCGCAGCGGTCGTGCGCGACGCCGACCGTCCCGCCGTCGTCCTGGTCGCCACCGGCAGCGAGGTGGCACTGTGCATCGATGCCGCCGACGACCTTGCAGCGAGCGGCATCGCCGCCCGGGTCGTGAGCATGCCCTCGTGGGATCGCTTCGGCGCCCAGTCCGCCGACTATCGCGGCTCGGTGCTGCCTGCGGGTGTGCCGGTGCTGTCTGTCGAGGCTGCGAGCACCTTCGGCTGGGCAGCTGTCGCCGATGAGTCGGTCGGGATCGACCGCTTCGGGGCCAGCGCCCCGGGAGGCGTGGCGCTCGAGCGGCTGGGAATCAGCGTCGGACACGTCGTCGAGCGCGCCCGCTCGCTTGCCGGTGCGCGCTGAACCGTGAGCCGATCCACACAGCACCGTCGCCGGAGGAGGCCGACATGAGCGAGCGACTACGCGCCCTGCACCGCGACCACGGCCAGAGTCCGTGGCTCGACAACCTCAAGCGCAGCTACATCACCTCAGGCGAGCTGGCGCGCCAGGTGGAGCGCGGCATTCGAGGCCTCACCAGCAACCCGACGATCTTCCAGAAGGCGATCCAGGGTTCTGCCGACTATGACGAGCAGTTCAGGGACCTCGTCAGCGCTGGCGGCGACGTGATCGACCACTACTGGGCGCTCGTGCTTGCCGATATCCGCGGTGCGCTCGACGCCTTTGCGCCACTGCATGCCGAGTCGGGCGGCACCGACGGGTTCGTGAGCGTCGAGGTCGACCCCGGACTCGCCACTGACGGCCCCGGCACCGAGTCGGCCGCTCGACGCCTGCATCTCGAGATCAACCAGCCGAATCTGATGGTGAAGATCCCGGCAACGCTGGAGAGCATCCCGGCGATCGAGCAGATGATCGCCGAGGGACGCAATGTCAACGTCACCCTCATCTTTAGCCTCGACCGCTACCAGAGGGTGATGGATGCCTACCTGCGCGGCCTCGAGCGTCTCGCCGCCTCGACAACGGCCGATCTCGGCGGCGTGGCCAGCGTGGCCAGTTTCTTCATCAGCCGCGTCGACACCGAGGTCGACCGCCGACTCGACGCCGTCGGCACCGCCGAGGCACGTGCGCTTCGCGGCACGGCTGCTGTCGCCCAGGCCCGCCTCGCCTACCAGGCCTTCCTCCAGGCATTCAGCGGGCCGAGGTGGGACGCCCTGGCCCGCCGCGGGGCCCGGGTGCAGCGGCCACTCTGGGCGAGCACCAGCACGAAGAACCCCGCCTATCCCGACACGCTGTACGTCGACGAACTCATCGGTCCCGACACCGTGAACACCCTGCCGGACGCCACGATCGACGCCTTCGCCGACCATGGGACGCCGGCGCGCACGATCGACCGGCCCGACAGTGTCGAGGCTGCCCGGACATCGTGGACGCTGCTCGGCACCGTCGGTGTCGACGTCGACGATGTCGCAGCGCAACTCGAGCGGGAAGGTGTCGCCAGTTTCCAGTCGAGCTTCGACGACCTCCTCGCCGCCCTCGCCGACAAGGCGGCTTCCTTCTCGGCATGACAACCAGCGAGACCAGCCCGCCGGGAGACGGTGCAGCCGGTGGCGAGGTCGATGTCGCCCTCGCAGCGCTCTTCGCGGCGCTCGAGCCGCAGATCATCGATGCCTACGACCGACGCCTGGCGCGCCATCTCGTCCGCGCTGCCGTCGGACTCGTGCAACAGCAGCCCGCCACGCTCGACCTGAAGATTGCCGGTGTCGCGCTGCGCGAGATGGCCGACGCCTTTGCCATGTTCGACGCCACCCGCGGCATCCCGAAGGTGAGCATTTTCGGATCGGCCCGCACGGAGGTGAACGACCCGCTGTATGCCGCTGCCCGGGAGGTCGCCAGACGCCTGGCCGAGCACGGCTGGATGGTCGTCACTGGCGCTGGCCCGGGGATCATGCAGGCTGGCATGGAGGGCGCCGGCCGCGACCGGTCGATCGGCGTCTCGATCAAGCTGCCGTTCGAGCAGGGTGCGAATCCGGTCATCGCCGGAGATCCGAAGTACGTCAGCATGCGCTACTTCTTCACCCGCAAGCTGATGCTGGTGAAGGAGAGCCGCGGTTTCGTCTGCCTGCCCGGTGGATTCGGAACACTCGACGAGACGTTCGAGCTCCTCACGCTCACCCAGACCGGCAAGGGCATCCCCGTGCCCATTGTCTTCCTCGACACTCCCGGCGATCCGTATTGGGAGACGGTCGACGCACTAGTGCGCGAACAGCTCGTCGAGCGCCGGCTGGTGGCAGGCACCGACCGAAATCTCTACCTCATCACAGAATCGTGCGATGAGGCCGTCGACGAGATCGTGGGCTTCTACCGAAACTACGACTCGATGCGCTACGTCGGCGACACGCTCGTCGTCAGGGTGCAGCATCCAGTGTCCGATCGCCAGCTGGCGGTGCTCCGTGAGCGCTTCGGGCATCTCAGCGCCAACGGCGCCTTCACGCGGTCTGGGCCGTTCCCTCCAGAGGTGCGAGACGGCGACCAGGTGCATCTGCACCGCATCTCGTTCGAGTTCGCGAAGCACGCATACGGCGATCTTCGCGAGATGATCGACGTGATCAACACGTTCGAACCGACCGACTGAGCCGCCGCACCAGCGGCCGATCGCGTGCCGACGCCTCTCAGCCGCCGTCGGCTGCGTCGTCCGGTTCGCGCTCGTCCACATCGGCCTCGCGCAGCACCCGCACCGCCTTGTCGAGCGACCGGCGCGCCTGCAGCAGGCGACGATCGGCTGCCGGTCGGCCAGTTCGCGCCGCGGACGCAGCGCGGAGGCGGTCGAACATGACGTCGTCGAGTTCGGATGCGATCGCCTCGATCCGGTCGGCAAGGCGTGAGATTTCGTCGGCGGGCACCGGTCAGTCCTCCTCCAAGGCAGATGCGAGCAGGTCCATCGGATGACGTACGTCGATGCCACGCGCCGCAAGGTGCAGCATGCATCCGGGGTTCGCACTGGCAACGATCCGCGCATGCGAACGGCCAATGGCCGCAATCGTGCGTTCGCGCATCATTGCGGCAAGGTCGGGCTGCAGCGCTGAATACGCACCTCCCGCCCCGCAGCACAGGCCGTCGTCATCGAGTTCGACGACATCTGCGATCGTGCTGAGCACCTGCCGCACGCTGATGTGGGCCCGCTGCACGTGCCGGAGGTGGCACGGGTCCTGCACGGCGACCGCGCCGAGGTGACGTACTGGCCGGAGTGCGTCGAGGCGGGCAGCGACGAACTCGGACACATCGACCACACGCGCCGCGAAGCGAGTGGCCTCGGGCGTGCCGACCAAGTGGCCGTAGTCCTTCAGTGCCGCCCCGCAGCCGGCGGAGTTGACCACGATCGGCGCATCGCCCGGCATCGACTGGATCATCGCCTCGGCATGACGGCGTGCGTCATCCACGAGTCCGGCGTGGACGTGCAGCGCCCCGCAGCACCCGCCGCCTGCCACCTGGAAGCCGACGCCGAGGTGTCCGAGCACCGCTGCGGTGCTGCGGTGCGTACCGCGCAGCCAGGCGTCCATCACGCACCCGGTGAAGAGCCACACCTCCGTGCCGGTGGCCTGCACCCGTCGGCCGCGCCGCTCAACACGCGGCAATCCGAGGCGCCGAGGCACGAGTCGGAGTCGCTGTGCTGCAGCAAGTGCCGTCGACCCGGCGAGCAGCAGGCGGTGGCATCCGAGCAGGCCGAAGGCGAGCCGCTGCCACCATGGCGTGATTCGGCCTGTCGATGCGAGCGACTCGCGGACCCCCTCCTGCAGTCGTCCGTAGGGGACCCCCGACGGGCAGGCCGGCTCACAGCCACGGCACTGCACGCAGGTCTCCATGAACGACACGAATGAGGGCGTCACCTCAGCCCCCTCCCACTGAACGGCCCGCATCGCAGCGATCCGTCCACGCGGCGAGAGCGCCTCCTCACCCGTGGCCCGGAACGTCGGGCAGTGCGGGAGGCACAGCCCGCAGCCCACGCACATCGCAAGTTCGCGGTCGTCGAGATTGAGGGTCACCGGGAATCCACCGTAGCGTCACCGTTGCCATGCCCGAGGGCCACACCATCCACCGCATCGTCAAGGACCACTCGCCGCTGCTCGCCGGGCGGGCGGTCTCAGTGTCGTCGCCGCAGGGCCGATTCAGCGCTGACGCACGGCTCGTCGACGGCGTCAGGCTCGACCGCATCGAGGCCTACGGGAAGCACCTCTTCTACCACTGGGCCAATGGCCGCATCGGACACGTGCACCTCGGCCTCTTCGGTCGCTTCCGCGTGCACCGCACCGCAACACCGCCAGAGCCCCAGGGTCAGGTGCGGATGCGGATGACGACCGAGCTGGCGACAGTCGACCTGTCTGGTCCGACCGACTGCAGTATCGGCACGCCAGACGACCGCGACGAAATCGTTGCCCGACTGGGACCCGATCCACTCCGGAAGGACGCCTCACCCAGCGCAGCGACCCAGCGGATCGCTCGCAGCACCCAGGCGGTCGGGCAACTGCTCCTCGACCAGCGAGTCCTCGCCGGCGTGGGCAACGTCTACCGAGCAGAGGCGCTCTTCGTGAACGGCATCCACCCCGAGCGGCGGGGTGTCGACTGCTCGCCCGAGGAGCTACAGGCACTGTGGACGACCGTAGTGTCGATGCTGCGACAGGGAGTCCGCGACAACCGGATCATCACCGTCGACCGACGCGAGTTCGATGTGCCGAGAGGCCGCGTCCGCCGCGGCGAGTCCACCTACGTGTATCACCGCGATCGGTGCCTGCGATGCGGCGATGAGGTCGCCATCGTGGTGCTCGGCGGCCGCGACTGCTGGTACTGCCCCACGTGCCAGGCGGCCTAGTCGGCCACCGCACCGATCCTCACATCGCTCTCCACACAGGGGGGTCGGCCTCACCCCGCCAGTACCTGAGGCGCCGACGCGCCTCGGCCGCAGCTGATGCGTCATCTCGTCCGGCCCGCACCCTCATCAGGGTGGCCGCAAGCAGGCGGCCACGCGCCAGCGTCGTCGCCAGCGGATCGCCACGGAAGTCGGCGCCGTATCCCTCGGCAAAGGCCGTGTAGAGGCCCGGATCGCCTCCCCACCGCTCCTCCCACGTGAGGAGGGCGGCGTGGTCCCACGCAGCGGGTGCAGTGCAGATCATGTCCCAGTCGATCATCCACATCACTCCGGATGACGCAAGGACATTGCCTGGATGCACGTCGCCATGGCAGACCACGGGCGCTGCGACGGCGGCATCGTGCGACCAGTCGCCAATCGACTCGACCTGGGCCGAGAGAATGCGTCGATCGCGGTCGTCGAGCACATCGATGACACTGTCGAGCATGTCCCTGAACTGCCAGTGCCCGAATGCCGTGCACGTCGGCAGGAAGCACACGTCGCCGACACGGTCGATGCCGAGCCGGTGAGTGCGCGCGACGAGGTCACCGACCGCCGACCAGTCGACGGGCCCGGACTGCTCGATCCGATCGAGGATCACTGCCGCGAGGCCCGAGGCAGGATCATCGACGACCACGCGCACTGCCGGCGTCCTGATGCCGGCCGCGTCCAGCAGCGATGCGATGTCGGCAGCTGATGTGGCCCAGGTGCCGCGCGGGCCGACCTTCACGACGACGCGTCCAGTGTCGAACAGCGCTGTCGATCCCCGACGGATCAGCCTCGGCGTTCCCAGCCGGTACTCGTCGCATACGCGCAGCGCAAGGTGTTGCTCGCGCTCCCGACGTCCGCCGTGCGCCGAGCTCATGGGCAGACTCCCGGATTGAGGCGACCCTCCGGGTCGAACCTGCATTTCAGCGACGTGGCGAGCCTGGCCGCCCGCGAGTCGGGCTGCGGAGGCTCCCACGGCTCGGCGTGGTGGACGATGCCCACACCGACTTCTGCGACGAACGAGCCAGTGAGCCCCGTCACATCGGCCGGCGGCATCGACCGGCGACTGCCCGACGGCAGTGGCGGCGCACCGTCGCAGGGCTCGAGTCCGTGCCGCGCCGCCTGCTCGGCGACGTCGTCACCGTGCCCCTCGAGCAGCACCCAGATCGTGCTGCCGTTCCAGAGGACGCTGGACGGCCGATAGAGCGATGCGAACAGCAGGCCGAGTCGACGCGCGTCGACGTCGTCGAGACGATGCCACTGAGAGCACGCGGGCAGCGGCCGCGTCCGGAGGATGAGTTCGCCGAGGAACCCGAGTGTGCCCTGCGAACCTACGAGGAGACGGCAGATGTCGAACCCGCTCACGTTCTTCACTGTCGGCCCGCCGGCACGTACGACTGTCCCCGCAGCCGACACGTACCGCGCCTGCAGGAGCGTGTCGCGGACCGGTCCCCAACCAAGTCGGCGGACGTCCGACCGGCCGAGCGCCAAGGCGCCCCCCACGCTCCCGCCCGGCGGGAGTGCGACGGCCTGTCCGTGCTCTGCGAGTGCGGCGGCCAGTTCGTCGACCGGAGTGCCGGCGCCGCAGCACGCCGTCATCTCGTCGGCCTGCACCCATTCGATCCCGGTAGGAGCCGACACGGTGCGGATCCCCGGCACTGCTCCGCCGCGCGTCGAGAGTCCGGCGATCGTGACCGGCCCGGTGTCGCCTACCTCATCGGCAAATCGCCCGAGGTCGATCACACCCACGCTCCGTCTGGCACGTGCTGCAGGTCACCGCATGCCGCAGGCGAGGGCAGCACCTTCCACGGATTGGCGCGGCGGTCCGGATCGAAGGCCTCGCGCAGCGCCTCCTGCGCTGCGAGGTCGTCGGGGCTGAACATCAGCGGCATGAGATCGCGCTTCTCGAGGCCGATCCCGTGCTCGCCGCTCAGCACGCCCCCGAACTCAACCGAGACGCGAACGATCTCCTCGCCGGCAGCGTGCACCCGCTCCATCACCCCCGGTTCCCGCTTGTCGAACACGAGGAGTGGATGAAGATTGCCATCGCCAGCATGGAAGACGTTGAGCACCATCAGCTGATGCCGTTCGCTGATCTCGTAGACGCGTCGGAGGACCTCGGGAAGCGCTCGACGTGGCACCACGGTGTCGTGGAGGTAGTAATTGGGCTTGATCCGAGCGACGGCGCCGAATGCAGTCTTGCGCCCCTTCCACAGCAGTTGCCGTTCGGCCTCGTCCTGGGCGACACGGACAGTGCGGGCGCCATGGGCCACACCGATGTCGATGATGCGCGCCGTGTCGGCATCGACACCGTGACGCAGGCCGCTCACCTCGACCAGCAGCACCGCAGCCGCATCGGTGGGAAGCCCCGCACCGATGTAGGCCTCGACCGCCTCGATGCACAGCCGGTCCATCATCTCGAGTGCAGCCGGCACCATCCCGGCTGCAATCACCGCGCTCACGGTCCGGGCGCCGTCCTCTACCGACTCGAAGTCCATCAGCATGGTGCGAACTGCGGGCGGGCTCTGCGTGAGGCGCACGCAGATGAGCGTGGCGATGCCCAGCATCCCCTCGCCGCCGACGAATGTGCCGCGGAGATCGAGCCCGGGCGGCTCGGGATCCTCGCCGCCGAGCATTGCCACGCTGCTGTCAGCCAGCACCACCTCCACCGCCAGCACATGGCTCGCTGTGACTCCGTCCGCGAGACAGTGCGGTCCGCCCGAGTTGTTGGCGACGTTGCCCCCTATCGAGCAGCTCTGCTGGCTGCTCGGATCGGGGGCGAAGTGCAGCCCATGGACGGCCACCTCCCTGGTGAGGTCGAGATTCAGCACGCCTGGCTGCACCCAGGCGAGCCGGTGCACAGGATCGACCGACACGACGCGGTTCATCTTCGTCGTCACGATGACCACTGCACCGTCGAGCGGTACCGCGCCGCCCGCCAGTCCGGTACCGGCACCCCGCGCGACGAACGGGAGGCCATACCGAGCGGCAACGCGAACGCAGTCCTGCACCTCGGCCGTATCGGTCGGAAAGCACACGATCGCCGCCCTGCCGTCGATCGACGACGCATCTCGTCGGTAGAGGCCGAGTTCGGTGGCGTCGGTGTGCACCCGCGAGGGATGGAGCACTCGACGGAGTTCGGCGGCTGCCGCGGCGGCGACGCCGTCGGCCGTCATGCGCTGCGACGACGGCGCTCGGCGCGCCGTGCGGCAGCGCGTCGAAGACGCGAGCTGCGAGCCGCATGGGGGTCGTCGACCTGCCGCAGCACGATCACCTGCCCGGGTTCGACCGGCCGGCCGTCGACCAGCACCGTGTCGCCCTCGGCGAGGTCGTCGGCGAGCGAGTGCACGCTGCCGCCGAGGTGAGCCCGCAGTTCCGCCTCGCGCAGGCGCGCCGCCTGCCGACCCTCGTCGAAGGCATCGCGAAGTCGGCCGGCAGCGCGGCGGGCGACCGCCGCTGGTGCGAGTTCCTCGGCGGCGGCCCTCGCCTTCCGCTTGGCATAGCCAGCACCCAGCACGCCTGCCACTGCACCCGAGACGAACCAGACGAGGCGACGGATCATGCCGACCACTGGCCATCATCGAGGTCATCGATGGCGGCCTCATACGCCTCGACGGCAGGTTCATCGTCATGGGGACGGACTGCGGCACCATCGGTGCGTGCCGGCAAGCGCGTCGCCCGCCGGGCATCTCGATCCTTGCGCAGGAACCTCCGCCACGCCCGTCGAGTGCCGGTGGCGATGGCTGCGGTCTTGATGACCGGTGCCGACAGGGCGACGCGGGCGACTCGTCCGCCGCCGGCGACCGCATCGCTGATGGCCTCCGCCGAGCCGAGCAGGATGTCGAACCGATCAAGGTCGTGCCGAGCCTCCTGCACCGCATCGCGCGCCTGGCGGGTCGTGGCATGCAGTTCGCGGAGCAGTGGCCGCGTCTCGGCGCGCAGCGTGATGATCTCGGCTCGGAGCGACCTGAGGGTGTCGAGCACTCGGGTGAGCACCACGACGAGCGCAGCGAAGCCGATGCAGCACAGCACGGCGGCGAGGAGCACCGCCAGATCGCCGGCGCTCACCGTTGCTCGCTCTCGTGTGCCTGCACGTCGGGCTCCTTGGCGTCGATGTCGTCTGGTTCGCGGTTCGGGGCGATGCCGAGCGCCGCAAGGCGCCGCCCGACCTGGGCCTCGAAGCCGTGCTCGCTCGGCCGGTACCACGACCGGTCGACGAGTCCGTCCGGAAGGTACTGCTGGCGCACCCAGCCGTCGGGATGATCGTGAGGGTAGTCGTACCCGATCCCATGTCCTAGGGCCGCAGCGCCCGAGTAGTGGGCGTCTCGAAGATGGGCGGGCACCTCGCCCACAGCGCCCTCGCGGACATCTCGGCGGGCATCCCAGATCGCGGTCGCCACCCGGTTGCTCTTCGGAGCCACGGCCAGATAGACGGCTGCCTGTGCCAGGTTGAGCTGTGCCTCTGGCAGGCCGGCATGCTCGAGTGCCTGGGCAGCGGCGACCGCCACGCCGAGGGCACCGGGGTCGGCGAGGCCGACATCCTCGCTGGCGAGGATCACCATCCGCCGGGCGATGAATCTGGCGTCCTCGCCCGCTTCGAGCATCCGGGCGAGGTAATAGACCGCTGCCTGGGGGTCGCTGCCGCGCACGCTCTTGATGAAGGCGCTCACGACGTCGTAGTGGTCGTCGCGTCCGTAGCGCAGGGCACTCGTGCCGAGTGCTGCCTCGACGTGCTCGACGGCGACCTCGCCCGAGTCGGCGAGCGCGCACGCCACCTCGAGCGCAGTCAGCACCTGGCGGCCGTCGCCGCCAGCGCGGTCGACGAGGAGGGCAATCGCCCCACCGTCGGCGTGTCGTCCCTCGGCGGCGAGGCCTCGCCGAACGAGCACCTCGATATCAGCGCGATCGAGCGGCTCGAGCCGGAACAGCGTGCTGCGGCTGCGCAGCGGAGCGTTGACCTCGAAGAACGGGTTCTCGGTGGTCGCGCCGATCAGCGTGAGTGTCCCGTCTTCGACCGCTGGCAGCAGTGCATCCTGCTGCGACTTCGAGAAGCGGTGGATCTCGTCGAGGAAGAGGATTGTGCCGCGTCCGTGCTCGCCGAGGCGGGAACGGGCACGCTCGATCACCTCGCGCACATCCTTCACGCCGGCCGTCACAGCACTGAGCTGGTCGAATGCCCGGGCGGTCGTGCCTGCGACTGCGAGCGCGAGCGTGGTCTTTCCGGTGCCGGGAGGCCCCCAGAAGATGGCGCTCGTCAGCCGGTCGCGCTCGACCAGCCGTCGAAGTGGCTTTCCAGCACCGACGAGGTGCTGCTGGCCGACAACGTCGTCAAGCGTCTGTGGCCGAAGCCGCGCTGCCAGCGGCGCCTGGGCGCGGAGGCGCTCTGCGGCGGCGGCGCTGAAAA
>JBEGVK010000243.1:0-3328 GCA_041178405.1 Actinomycetota bacterium
CAATTGGAAGATGAACCTCAACCACTTCGAGGCGATCCAGATCGTCCAGAAGCTTGCCTACCTCGTCGGCAAGGACGAACTCGCCGTCGTCGATGTGAGCCTGCACCCGCCGTTCACCGACATCCGCAGCGTGCAGACGGTGCTCGACGCCGACCGGCTCGGCTTCGCGCTCGGTGCGCAGCACTGCCACTGGGAGGACGGCGGAGCGTTCACGGGGGAGGTGTCGCCGCTGTTCCTTGCCAAGCTCGGAGTGCGCTACGTGATTGCGGGCCACAGCGAGCGCCGGCAGCTGTTCGGGGAGACCGACGAGATGGTCAACCGCAAGGCTGCCTCGATCATCCGCCATGGCATGACACCGATCATTTGCGTCGGCGAGACCCTCGCCGAGCGCGAGTCGGGTGCTGCGCTCGAGCGGGTGGTCGGTCAGGTGGTCGCCGCCCTGGAGGGGAGGTCGGCCGCCCAGGTGGCGGACCTAGTACTCGCCTACGAGCCGGTGTGGGCGATCGGCACGGGACGGACGGCGACCGCCGAGGATGCCCAGGAGGTCTGTGCCGCCATTCGCTCGGCCGTCGGGGAACGGTTCGGCGCCGATGCGGCTGCCAGCGTTCGAATTCAGTACGGGGGCAGCGTGAAAGCCGCCAATATCGCCGAACTGATGGCCTGCGCCGACATCGACGGCGCCCTGGTGGGCGGAGCGAGTCTCGACGCCGACGAGTTCGCCCGGATCTGCAAGCTCGGCGCCTGACCTGAGGCCAGGCCCGGCGACGGCACTGTGCCGCCCCAACGGGTGCAGACGGTGGTAGCCTCGCTGCGCTCGTGCGGATCGGGGAGGACCGCCGGGCGTGTCGCCGCGAGGCGGCAGCAGCCTCCCTCCGACACATCCAGGAGGATCATCCACGTGAGGACCACCAAGCGCAGCAAGATTGCTGCATTCGCGGTGGGTCTGTCGCTCGTTCTCGCCGCCTGCGGCGGCGAGGAGACGTCGACCGACACCACTGGTGCGCCCGAGACCACTGAGGGAGAGGGCGGCGACACGACTGCCCCCGCCTCGGAGGCCGCCATGCGCATCACCTACACCCTGTCCGACGTCGCAGTGTGGGAAGACGGCTCGCCGCTTACGGTTGCCGACTTCCAGTGCACCTACGACGCGGTCATGAACACGCCGGGCTCGCTCAGCACCACTGGCTACGACCAGATCATCTCGATCGCCGAAGGCGCCAGCGCCAAGGAGATCGTGGTGGAGATGTCGACGACCTACGCTCCCTGGCGTGGTCTGTTCGGTGGCCTCCTGAAGGCCGCCTACCACGACGGCCTCGGCGGCTGCTCGGATGTGTCGACGCACTTCGAGGGCACCATCCCCTACTCGAGCGGCGAGTGGAGCATCGACGCCTGGAGCCCCGAGCAGCTGGTGCTCGTGCCGAACGCCGGCTACGTGGGTTCGCGCACGCCCGGTGTCGACCGTGTCGTGTTCGTGCCCGCTGAGGATGGCCCGACCGCGCTGAAGGCTGGCGCCGTCGACTTCATCTTCCCGCAGGCCTACACGGGCATCGACCAGGAGCTCGCCGATCCGAACATCGACTTCGAGTCGGCCGGTGGCGGCTCGTTCGAGGGCTTCTACTTCCAGAGCTACGACAAGCCGGAGACCCCGGAGCAGGAGCCGTTCTCGGATCCGACGTTCCGTGCGGCCTTCAGCAAGTCGATCGACCGTGACGCCCTCTACGAGCAGATCTATGCCCCGTTCGCTCAGGGCATCCCGCTGCTCAACTGCGGCCCCATCGCCCCTGGCCCGTACTGCGACGGCGTCTTCTCCGACACCTACGACCCGGAGGGCGCCGCGGCGCTGCTCGAGGGCGCTGGCTGGACGATGGGCGCCGACGGCTTCTGGGCACGTCCCGATGGCACGGTCCCGGAGATCCGCTGGATGGTCAACACGGGCAACACCCGTCGTGAGAACACCCAGGAGTTCCTCATTCCCAAGCTGATCGAGGCGGGCTTCAACGTCCGCGCCGACAACTGCGAGGCGCTGCCCTGTGTGTTCGAGACTCGACTCCCGTCGCTCGACTACGACATGGCGATGTACATCAACACCGTCGCCCCGGATCCGGCCTACCTCCGCACGTGGGGCTGCGACCAGATCCCGACCGAGGAGAACGACTTCCAGGGCCAGAACAGCAACGGCTGGTGCAACGAGGAGGCGACCGAACTGCTGATCGCCGCCGACTCCGAGACTGACGCTGCTGCTCGTACCGAGCTGGTGAAGCAGGCGATCGCCCTCATGGCGCAGGACTCGATCATGCTGCCGCTGCTGCAGTTCCCGAACCTGGGCGCTCGCCGCACCGACCGCGTCGACAACGCCTATGGCGAGCTGTCGAACTACGACGCGATCAACGACTACTACCAGTGGGTCGACGTCGACGGCGACGGCCAGATCATCGTCGGAGCCGAGCAGTTCCCGACGAGCGACTGCGCCAACCCGATCACTGAGTGCGCCAACTCGTCGTGGTACGTCTGGCTGGTGTCGTTCCCGACATCGACCGGCATGTACGACACGACGGCTGACCAGGAATTCGTGCCCAGCGAGTTCCTCGTCGGCGAGGCGGTCGTCGAAGTCCTCTAAGACTTCGCCGATGCCCACTCACTGAGTGTGGAATGATGGGGCCGGCCTTCGGGCCGGCCCCATCTCCTTTTTCTGACGACTCATCCGGCCGGGGGGTTCGGTGTACCGCTTCATCCTCAGACGATTGCTGTGGCTCATACCCACCATCGTCTTCGTCACCTTCGTGGTCTATGTGGGCATCCGCATCGGCTGGGATCCCGTCAAGACCTACCTCCGCGCCAATCCCCGGGCTGGCAAGAAGAAGATCGCCCAGTACATCGAGGTCAACGGCCTCTACGAGGGGGCATGGGGCTATGTGCGCGGCTACTTCGAGTGGCTGTGGCGCTTCGTGCAGGGCCCCGACGAGTGGCCGCGCAGCATCAAGGGCAGTGCCGCTGTCTGGCCCGAGTTGCGCTACTCGATCTTCAACACGCTGCGCCTTGCCGGCGTTGCCGCCGTGGTCGGCATCGGACTCGGACTTGCCGTGGGCATCCAGGCGGCGCGCAAGCCGGGTGGCTGGTTCGACAGCATCGCCAACACCACGGCGTTCTTCGTCGGTGCGGTGCCTCCATTCGTGTCGGCCGTGGTGCTGCAGCTGGTGTTCGCCGTGCAGTTCAAGATCCTGCCGGTGGGCGGCGTGTACCCGCCGGGGCAGCAGGGCTTCGACCTGGTCCTGATGATCAAGCACCTCATACTTCCGGTCACCGTCGTGGCCATCCAGACCATTGCGGC
>JBEGVK010000244.1:0-2727 GCA_041178405.1 Actinomycetota bacterium
GTCGTGATGGTCACACCCGACCTCAGCCGATTCGAGCACGTGCATCCCGAGATCGCCGACGACGGCACATGGAGCATCTCCGCACCAGACGGCGACGGCGAGTGGCATGTCGTTGTCGAGAGCACGCCTAGCGGCGCCTCATCGCCGGTGATCGTCACCTCGCACTTCGATGGCACCGCATCAGCCGCCGAGCTGCCGGCACAAACAAGCACCGCGAGCGTCACCACTGCGAGCGGAACCGAGCTCGTCGTCGACCTGCGCACCGGCAACGATGGACTGCAGTTCACCGTCACCGCTGCGGACGGCACACCGCCGGAAGGGCTCGAGGCCTACCTCGAACAGCCAGCCCACCTCGTCGTCTTCCGAGTCGACGACCTCGCCTACGTGCATCTCCACCCGACGAGCGACATCGGCGACCCAGTCATCGAATACGACGGAGTGCTTCCCGCGGGCGCCACCTACCGGCTGTTCCTGCAGTTCGCGATAGACGGCGAGGTGCTCACGGTGCCCTACACGGTCGCCACGTGAGCAACGACCACCACGAGATGCGATGACCATGCCCGAGGCCTCCACCGACTCCACCGGCATCGATTCGGGCGTCGCCGACATCTCCTCGCCTCACCCTGTGGCGGCTGCAACGATCGACCTCGATGTCACGGGCATGACGTGTGCCGCCTGCGCGATGCGAATCGAGAAGAAGCTCAACCGGCTCACGGGTGTCGAGGCCACCGTCAACTACGCCACCGAGCAGGCACACGTCGCATTCCAGCCGGCGCTCATCGACCAGGCGCACCTCATCGCGACGATCGAGAGCATCGGCTACGGGGCGAGCGTGCCGTCTCCCGACGCGTCCGACAGCGCCGACCGCAGCGACGAACGCCTCGCCGACCTCCGCCGGCGCCTCGTCGTGGCAGCGCTGCTGGGAACTCCCGTCCTGATCGTGTCGATGGTGCCCGCACTGCAGTTCAGTGCGTGGCAGTGGCTCGCGCTCGTGCTCGCACTGCCCGTTGCCACGTGGTCGGCATGGCCATTCCACCGGGCAGCGTGGAAGAACCTGCTCGTCGCCGAGGCGAGCATGGACACCCTCGTCTCGGTCGGCGTCTCGGCCGCCTTCGGCTGGAGTCTCTACGCACTCGTCGCCACACCGGCCGGCGACATCGGCATGACGATGCCGATGGCACTCCTGCCATCACGCGGCGAGTCGCATCACCTCTATCTCGAGGTTGCCAGCACCACGGTGGCGCTCATCCTCGCCGGCCGATGGTTCGAGGCACGGGCTAAGCGACGCGCCGGCGGCGCACTGCGCGCCCTGCTCACGCTTGCCCCCGACACGGCGTCGGTACTCGCCTCCGACGGCTCCGAGCATGTCGTGCCTGCGGCACAGCTGGCCGTCGGCGATCGATTCGTCGTCAGGCCCGGCGAGCGCATCGCCACCGACGGCGTCGTGGACGACGGCATCAGCTCGATCGACATGTCGCTCGTGACGGGCGAGAGCATGCCGGTGGATGTCGCCCCGGGCTCGGCCGTCACCGGCGCGACGATCAACGCCAACGGACGCCTGGTCGTGCGCGCCACACGCGTCGGTGCCGACACGGCACTCGCCCAGATCTCGAGGCTCGTCACCGAGGCACAGCGCGGCAAGGCGCCGGTGCAGCGACTTGCCGACCGCGTTGCCGGCATCTTCGTGCCGGTGGTCATCGCGCTGGCCGCAGCGACACTCGGCTTCTGGACGGCGCGGACCGGCAGCATCGCCGAGGCGGTGGCCCCCGCGGTGGCCGTCCTCATCATCGCCTGCCCCTGCGCGCTCGGCCTTGCGACACCCACCGCGCTGCTTGTTGGCACCGGACGCGGTGCACAGCTCGGGATCCTCATCAGGGGACCGGAGATCCTCGAGAGCACGAGGCAGGTCGACACGATCGTGCTCGACAAGACCGGCACGGTGACCACCGGCGTGATGAGCGTCGTGTCGATCGACCCGGTGGATGTCGACGATGGCGCGCAGTCGCGACTGCTCGCTGCGGCGGCTGCGGTCGAGACTGGCAGCGAGCACCCGATCGCGCGTGCCATCGTCACGGCGGCACGACGTGCTGGTGTCGAGATCCCGGCGTCATCTGGGTTCGCCGCCGAGCCGGGCGTCGGCGCCGCAGCGCTCGTCGATGGGCATCGCATTCGGGTTGGCCGGCCGGCCACGCTGCCGAGTGACGGCGACGTGGAATCTGTACCGGGAACGCGTGTGGCCGTCGACGTCGACGGCACGACGATCGGCACCGTCACCGTCGCCGACAGCGTCCGTCCCACGAGTCGCTCTGCCATCACCCGGCTGCGATCGCTCGGCCTGCGACCCATCCTGCTCACCGGCGACCACGCCGCCACCGCAGCAGCAATCGCCCACGAGGTCGGCATCGACGCAGGCGACGTGATCGCCGGCGTGATGCCCGACGGCAAGGTTGCCGAGATACGTCGCCTCCAATCACAGGGTTGCACCGTTGCCATGGTGGGTGACGGAGTGAACGATGCCGCTGCACTGGCGCAGGCCGACCTCGGCATTGCGATGGGCACCGGTACCGACGCCGCAATCGAGGCAAGCGACCTCACGCTCGTCCGCTCCGACCTCGATGCTGCTGCAGACGCCCTGCTGCTGAGCCGCCGCACGCTTGCGGTGATCAAGGGCAACCTCTTCTGGGCGTTCGCCTACAACGTCGCTGCGATTCCCTTGGCGATGGCATG
>JBEGVK010000245.1:0-43214 GCA_041178405.1 Actinomycetota bacterium
TGTCCACCCACGAAGTGCGCCGCACCACCGCGTGGCGAACCGAAGAACGTGAGATACGTGGCGCGGGTCATGTACGCCGCCGTCATGAAGGCGCCGATGATGCCGACGTAGTAGAAGACCTTGTAGTCGTTGTACTTCGCCGAGTCGATGATCTCGTCCTTGCTGAAGAATCCGCTGAAGAACGGGACGCCGCAGAGCGCAGCCGTGCTGATGAGCCAGGTCCAGAACGTCACCGGCATCTTTCGCCACAAGCCGCCCATGTCCTTCTTCATGTCGAAGCTGTGGTGGCTCGCCGTGTGGGCGATCGAGCCCGATGCGAGGAACAGGCAGCACTTGAAGAACGCGTGCGTGAAGATGTGGAACACGGCCGCCGTCCACGCGCCGACGCCGAGCCCCATCATCATGTAGCCCAGCTGGCTCACTGTGCTGTACGCCAGCACCTTCTTGATGTCGTTCTGAACGAATGCAAGACCTGCGGCAATCAGCAGCGTGATGCCGCCGATGACTGCGATCGGGTTGAACATCTGGCCCTCGAGGTTGATGTCGAACCCCACATGGAACACGGGGTAGACACGCGCCACGAGGAAGACTCCGGCGACCACCATGGTGCTCGAATGCAGCAGTGAGCTCACCGGGGTGGGACCAGCCATTGCGTCGGGCAGCCACGTGTGCAGCGGGAACTGGCCGCTCTTCCCGATGCAGGCGATGAAGAGGGCTACCGCAGCCCACATCAGCATGCGCTTGCTGTCGAACTCGCCGGCCGCCGCCAGTTCGTTGATGCCGCCGATGTCGAGCGTGCCGAAGATGCCCAGCAGCATGGCCGTGCCCACGAGCAGTCCCATGTCGCCGACGCGCACTGTGAAGAATGCCTTCAGCGCAGCCTTTGCGTTCGGCAGTTCCTCCCACCAGTGGCCGATGAGCATGAACGAGCAGAGCCCCATGATCTCCCAGCCGAGGATCAGCTGCACCATGTTGGGTGCCACCACCATGCTGAGCATCCCCGCCGAGAAGAGCGTCAGCGCTGCAAAGAAGTGCGTGTAGCGCCGATCGCCGTTGACGTACTCGGTGGAGTACACCTGCACGAGTGTCGAGATGAACGCCACCAGCACGAGCGCGAGGAGCGCGAGGCCGTCGACGTACTGGCCGATGCTGAACTCGACACCACCGCTCTGCCACCACACCCATTCGCGCACTACCGGGGCGACGAACTTGAGGGAGTGCTCGCCCCCCTCCTCAGCGGAGATGGAGCGCCCGAAGCCGACGACGCTGCGGAGGACAGCTGCCTCCTTATCCTCACTGTGGCCGAACGCAGATATCCACTGGAAGACTGCGCCCGCCGACAGCGCAAGAGCGCCGACCATGCTGGCGATGCCGAACTCGCTGCCACCTCTCGGCATGCGCTTTCCGAAGAAGATGATCAGGAAGAAGGCGACAGCGGGCAGCACTGGCACCAGCCACGCGTGCTCGAGGAACCAGCCTGTGGCCTCGATGGCCTTCTCGGTCTCTGCTGCGAGCACCATCAGCCCTTCATCTCCGAGAGTTCATCGAGCGAGATGCTCCTGCGGTTTCGGTAGACCAACAGCACCATTGCCAGGCCCACGCCCACCTCGGCAGCGGCAACGGCGATGATGTAGAGGGCGAACACGTTGCCGTCAAGCGAATCGTGGATGCGGTCGAACGCGAGCAGGTTGATGTTGACCGAATTGAGGATCAACTCGACGCTCATCAGCAGCATCACGGCGTTCTTGCGGGCAATGACCCCGTACACACCGATGCAGAACAGGACCGCCCCCAGCACCAGGAAGTTGTTGAGCAGCATGTCAGTCCTTCCTCGCCAGCACGATGGCGCCCACCACTGCCGCCAGCAGGACGAACGACAGCGCCCAGAACGGCAATAGGTACGGCGAGAAGATGAGGTCGCTGATGGCTGCCGTGGAGTTCACATCAGCAGCGTCGGAACCCGAGGACCGGCCGATGCGGTCGGTGCCGAATGCGTCGACCAGCGAGTACACCATCACACCGAGCATCAGCAGCGCCACCGGGATGCCCACGAGGCGATTGCGGTTGTCGAGGTCGGCCTCGCGGCCCAGACGAGCGCGGGTGAGCATCACTCCGAAGAGGAACAGCACCATGACGGCACCGATGTAGACGAGGACTTGCGTGACAGCCACGAACTCGGCGGCCAGCAGGACATAGAGAGCAGCGGCTCCGGCCATCACCAGCACGAGCGACAGAGCGGCGTGGACGACGTTCTTCGAGGTGACCACGCGGAGCGCATTGACCACCATCACTGCGGCGATCACGTAGAAGCCGATCGACTGCGCTACCTCGATGTCGGACGCAGCGACGAGGGCGGCCATCACTTGCCCTTCTTCTTCTCGGCACCGGCCTCTAGCCCGGGGGCCTCCGGCACGGTTTCCATCCACTCGCCGAGCTTCTCCTTGTCGTGGAGAAGATCTGCGATCCGCGGCTCGCTGTACTCGTACTCGGGGCTCCAGAACAGCGCGTCGAACGGGCAGACCTCGACACAGATGCCGCAGTACATGCACAGCGCATAGTCGATATCGAAGCGGTCGAGCTTGTTGACCTTTCGCGGGGCTCCGCCGGCGCGCCGCGGTGGCGCGAGATCCTTGTGCGCCTCGATGTAGATGCACCAGTCGGGGCAGCTTCGGGCGCAGAGCATGCAGGACGTGCAGTTGTCCTCGCGGAGTGCGATCACGCCGCGGGCTCGGATGGGCGGCGCTTCCTTCTCGTGCGGGTACTGCACGGTCGACGACCCGCCGCCGAGCGCTCGGGGCTTCAGCGTTCGCACGAGCGTGCGGCCGGTGACACCGAGGCCCTTCAGCAGGCCGGGAACCTTGGGCTTGGCCATCGTCAGAACACCACCTTGAAGATCGCCGTGATCATGATGTTCACCAGCGAGACTGGGACGAGCACCTTCCAGGCGAAACGCTGCAGCTGGTCCTCGCGCAGTCGGGGATAGCTGAACCGAACCCACATGATGATGCCGCTGAGGAGCATCATCTTCGAGACGAGGATGACCGGACCCGCCAGGTTCATCCAGTTGTCGATGCTCCCCGTGTCGGGTCCCCAGCCGAACCAGCTGTGCGGAAGGCCCCATCCACCGAGGAAGAGCACAGCGGCGATCATCGAGAACACGCCGGCCGTGGCGAACTCGGCGATGAAGAACATCAGGAAGCGGAAACCGGAGTACTCGGTCATGTAGCCCGAGACAAGCTCGCTCTCGGCGATCGGCATGTCGAACGGAGTCTGGGTGAGCTCGGCCTGCACCGAGATCATGAAGATTGCGAACGCCACGAACTGGGTGAGCACGAAGGGGAAGCCCAGCCCGTCCCACCCGAAGATGCTCCCCGAGTTCTGGGCGACGACGATCTGCTGCAGGTTCATCGTGCCCGCCTGGATGACCACGCCGAGCACGCTGAGCACCATCGGCAGCTCGTAGGCAATGAGCTGGCCCGCTGCGCGCAACCCGCCGAGGAGCGAGTACTTGTTGGCGCTGCTCCACCCGGCGATGAGGATGCCGAGCGTGCTGATGCTCGAGACGGCCAGCATGTAGAACACGCCGGCGTCAAAGTCGGTGAAGTACGCGTCGGGCCCGAACGGGACGACGGCAACGAGCAGGAAGGTGCTCACCAGCACGATGAGCGGCGCAAGCCTGAAGATGCGCTTGTCGGCGTTCTCGGGCGCCAGGTCTTCCTTCTGCAGCCACTTGCCCACCTCGGCGACCAACTGCAGCGACCCGTATGGACCGGCTTCCATCGGGCCGAGACGGCTCTGCATGAAGCTCATCATCTTGAAGAGGAAGAGGTACACGATCGTGCCGGCTGGCAGCAGCACGGCCACGGCCCCGCCTACGACGCGCAGGATCGATGTGAGCCAGTACGGAAGATCTGCTGCGAGCAGGCTCATCGATCGATGTCTCCGAGGATGAAGTACAGCGAGGCGAGGATCGAGATGATGTCGGGCACGTACACGCCGCGCAGCACCCAGGGCACGACCGAGATGTTGTTGAAACTCGCCGAGCGGATCTTCACTCGGAAGGGGCCGAGGTCGCCCTTGCTGACGACGTAGTAGCCCATCTCGCCCAGCGGGTTCTCGGTGCTCACCCACGCCTCGCCCTCGGGCACCTTGATGATGCGCGGCACCTTTGCCATCACCGGACCGGACGGCAGGTCGTCGAGCAGTTGGTCGACGATGCGCGTGCTCTCGCGCACCTCCTGCAGTCGCACCCAGCACCGGGCGTAGCAGTCGCCGTCGGGGTGCGTCCATACCTTCCAGTCGGCCTTGTTCCAGGCCATGGGCAGCGTCTGGTCGCGACGGAGGTCGTAGTCGACGCCGCTCGCCCGCAGGTTGGCGCCACTGAGACCGAACTGCTTGGCAACGTCGGCGGGAATGACACCGATGCCGCGCAGGCGGCTCTGGAAGATCTCGTTGCCGAACAGCAGGTCTTCCATCTCGTCGCAGAAGCCACGGAGCTTCTTCATCACCTGCTTGGTCTCTGCGATCCAGCCAGCGGGCAGGTCGTCCTTGAGGCCGCCGATGCGGTCGAAGTTCGGATGGAATCGGCCGCCGGTTGCACCTTCGATGAGGTTGAGCACGTATTCGCGGTCGCGGAAGGCGAGGAACACCGGCGTGACAGCACCGATCTGCACCCCAAGGTCACCGAGGAACAGCGACACGTTGGCGATGCGGCTGAGCTCGAACAGAATCGTGCGGATGTACTGAGCCCTGGTGGGTGCCTCGATCTCCATCAGCTTCTCTGCTGCGAGGATGAACGGCACCTCGTTGGCGAAGCTCCCGAGCCAGTCGATGCGGTTGATGAGCGCAGTCACCTGCGGAAAGGTGCGCACCTCGGTGAGCTTCTCGTAGCCGCGGTGCATGTAGCCCGCCGACGGCTCGGCCCACACCACCTGCTCGCCGTCGAGGCGGACGATGATGCGCAGCGTGCCGTGCGTCGCAGGGTGCTGGGGTCCGATGTTGAGGGTCATCCCCTCGGTCTCGAGTTCGACGTTCAGGCGCGCGTCGGCTGCCTGCGCGGCTATGTAGCTGAGCTTCTGGCGATCGGCGAGATCGGTCATTCGCCATCCTCACTCTCGTCGCCGGGGAGCGGCTCGACATCGGCGATGCCGGGCCAGGGACGCACCATGCGGGCCAGCAGCGGAAAGTCCTTCCGCAGCGGGTGGCCCTCGAAATCGGACGGCAGGTACATGTTGCGCAGGTCGGGGTGGCCTTCGAATCCGATACCGAACATCTCGTGACACTCGCGCTCGTGCCAATTCGCACCGGCGTAGACCTGTGCCCAGGACGCGATCGATGGCGCGGCGTCGTCGACGTCGGCCTTGACGGTGACGCCGAACTTGCGCTCGACGTTGACGACGCGGGCGAAGACCTGCATACGCGTGTCGCCGCCCGCATAGCCCTGCCGGACCGACATGTCGCGCTCGGGCGGCGGTTCGGAGGGATCGTCCTCGCCCCGGCCGTAGGGACTCGGCATCCAGTCGATACCCGAGAGGAAGCAGAAGTAGTCGCACCCGAGCACGTCGCGGAGCACCTCGCCGGTGCGTCGCCAGTCGGCAGTGCGGACGCGGACCCATACGTCGTCGCCAGGCTTCACCAGGCTGTCGAGCAACGCCTCGCCGAGGTGCTCGCGCAGCGTCGAGACGACGCCCTCGCGCAGTGCATCGCCGGGAAGTGCCGCCACGGGAGCATCAGCCAACGGAACCACCCCCCACCACGATCGGCTCGCGGGCGGCAGACATCGGCCGGGTTCCCTCGCCTCGCCAGCGAGCCCCCATGTCCTCGTTCTTGATCCGCTGCTGCAGTAGCACGATGCCCTCGAGCAGCGCCTCGGGGCGCGGCGGGCAGCCCGGCACGTAGACGTCGACGGGGATGATCTGGTCGACACCCTTGGTCACGGAATAGCTGTCCCAGTAGGGGCCGCCGCAATTGGCGCAGCTGCCCATGCTGATGACGTACTTGGGCTCGGGCATCTGCTCGTAGAGCCGCTTGATCGCAGGGGCCATCTTGTCGGTGACGGTGCCGGAGATCACGACGAGGTCGGCCTGGCGCGGACTCGCCGGCAGCGGAATGACGCCGAGGCGCATCACGTCGTATCGAGGCGAGGCGAATGCAGCACCCATCTCGATCGCGCAGCAGGCAAGGCCCCACTGGTACACCCAGAGGCTGTACGACCGCCCCATGTTGAACAGCGCGGTGAGCGGCTTGGGCATACGCCCACGGTCGACGAGTCCCATCAGATCACACCCAGCGAAGCACGCCCTTGCGCCACGCGTACACGAGGCCAAGGAGCAGAACGGCGACGAAGATTCCCATTTCGACCAGGCCGAAGGCGCCGTAGCGCTCGAGCTGGGTCGCCCACGGGAAGATGAATACGGCCTCGACATCGAAGACCACGAACAGCAGGGCGAAGATGTAGTACCGGACCTGGCTCTGCGACCAGCCGTCGCCGACGGGGTCGACGCCACTCTCGTAAGCGATCGACTTCTCAGCCGACGGCTTGTTGGGCCGCACGAGCGCCGAGATGCCGAGCAGCAGACTGGCCAGCACAAGGGCGATTGCGGCGAACCAGACGACTGTGAGGTAGTCGCGCAGGAAGGAGGACATCGGGTCCGACGCTACTACGCGGGCCCGAAGCGGCAGGAAATGCTGGGCGTCGTCGCCCGCAGCGAGGCGCTCAGCCGACCTGAGGCGGCACCTGCCACCGTGCGTTCCCGTGGACCGCCAGCGCGGGATGCAGCGCAATGAGGCGCTCACGGGCCACGCGAAGTGCTGCTGCGCCCGCAGGCTCAGGCTCGTGCACTTGTGCGACCGCCATCAGCGACGGCACCTCGTCGATGTCGATCATGCCGAGGTCTGCAAAGGCCAAGAAGGCGGCGCCGCGAGCGTTGGCCGCGCGGGGTTCGGCAAGCCGGTGCACGGGTACGTCGGTCGCATCGGCGAGCATCTGCGCCCACAGTGGCGACAGCGCGCCGCCGCCCCCGAATCGCAGCAGCGCAGGGTGGTGTCCCGTGAAGGCCTCCACCGCGGGCAGCAGCCAGGCGAGGTTCACGGCCACGCCCTCGGCCGCAGCCCTGATGAGGTGGCGCCGATCGTGCCGGAGGTCGAGGCCGACGAAGGCACCGCGCACATCGTCGTTCTGCTGCGGAGCGAGCGACCCCAGCAGCCATGGCATGAAGCCGGCACCATCGCTGCCGGCCGGAACCAGTGCGGCATCGTCGAACGCCGCATCGGGCGACTCGTAGCCGAGGATGCGCTGCGCCCACTCGAAAGCACGTCCGCCAATGCCGTTCTCGGCCATCACGTAATACATCCCGCGCAGCGGACTCGGCACAGCCACGATGCCGGCAAGCAGGTCGCTGCGGTGCTCGCCGATGTGCGTCACGATCACTGAGGTGGTGCCGATCACCGCCGAGGCGTCGGTCGGCGACATCGCCGCAGTGCCGAGCGCAGATGTGATCGAGTCGATCGTGCCCGGCACCACTGGAACGCCCTCGGGGATCCCGAGCTCTGCCGCGACTGAACGTCGGACCTCGCCGATGACACCCGACATCGGCACCAGCGGTGCCAGCTTGTCGGGGTCGAGTCCCGACGCTGCGACCAGCTCTGCGGAATGCTCGGCGCTCCCCCACGTGCGATTGTCGACCGACAGGAACGAGAACGACGTGCTCTGGGTCGACGAGATGCGGCCGGTCAGCCGGGCGGTGACGTAGTCCATCGGCTCGACCAGTGCGACCGCCGCCGTGTAGGCCGCTGGGTGAAAGGTGCGCAGCACCCATGAATGGGCGACGTTGTCGTGCCCGGTCGGCAGCGGCAGCAGCCCATGGCATTCGATGAAGAGCGAGAACGACTCGTCGGTGAGGAGCTCGAGATTGTGCTCGGCGCCACGTGTGTCCATCCAGATGATGCTCGGGCCGGTCGGCAGCCCATTGGCGTCGATGGGCACCAAGCTCATGTACTGGCTCGTCACCGCCACCGCCACGATGCGAGGCTGCGGCTGCACCGCATCGAGCACCGCCCGGCACGCGGCGACGATGGCCGACCACATCTCGTGCGGGTCCTGCTCGGCTCCGCCGCCCTCGACGAACGTCGTGGACACCGGCATGCTTCGCCACGCCAGTGTCGAGCCCGCATGGTCGACGAGTGCGGCCTTCGGCCCGCCCGTGCCGAGATCGATCGCCAGCACGCAGCCGTCGCGTTCCATCGCCCACCCCCTCACAGTTCGCAGAGGGTCCACACTCTGCCAGACCCCTCCATCCCCGGATGCAGCCGCCCTGACCACACTCGACCCCGAGCGGTGCTACACATCGCCCCTGTGACCCACTCAGATGGCGCCGACGCTCCCGCCTCTGGACGCGATCCGCTCAGCCTGGTCGCGCAGCTAGTCCGACAGTGCCCCGGCTGGGACGATCCCGACCTCGAGGTACGCGAGCTCGCCGGCGGCATCACCAATCGCAACGTGCTCGTGGCCGCTCGCGGCCAGAGGGCCGTCGCGCGACTTCCCGGCGCACGGACTGAACTGCTCGGGATCGACCGCTCCAACGAGGTCGAGGCCGCGACACGGGCTGCATCACTCGGAATCGGCCCGGCCATCCTCGGCACGCTGCCGGAAGTCGGCACATCACTCATCGAGTACATCGACGGCTTCCATCTCGAGGGCGAGCCGTTCGTCGAGCGCCTCGCCGATGTGGTCGGGGTGCTGCGGCGCTTCCACGCCGGACCGCCGCTTCGAGCATCGTTTCCCGTGCACCGTGTCGTCGAGCGACACGCCCGCGACGCAGCCGCACATGGCGTGGCGGTGCCAGCACGGTTCGAGCAGCTTCATGTCGCAAGCCGCCGGATCGAGGAGGCGATGCGCCAGTCACCGGTGCCACTCGTACCGTGCCACAACGACCTGCTGCCGGGCAATGTCCTGTTCGAACGACAGCGCAACGACGGTGTGGCACCGCGCATTCTCCTGCTCGACTACGAGTACGCCGGGATGAACGATCCGTCATTCGACCTCGGCAATCTCAGCGTCAACTGCGGACTCGGCTCAGCCGGCGACGAGGCGCTGCTACGCGCCTATTACGGCAGCATGCGCACGCACGACTGGGCGCGCCTGCAACTGATGAAGGTGATGAGCGAGTTCCGCGAGGGAATGTGGGCCGTCGTGCAGCAGGCCATCAGCGAGCTCGACACCGACTTTGCCGCCTATGCCGACACCCGCCTCGGGAATTGCGAGGCGCTCGTCGCCGGGACCGACTTCGAGACCTGGCTCGTCGAGGCCGCCCGCTAGCGGAAGGTCAGCTCGAAGCGACCTCGGCGACGAACCAGTCGACCAGACGCTCAGCGTTCGGACGCGAGTCGGCGACGTTGCGCCTGGTGTCGGCGACGAGCGCCGCAGGGTCGCGTCCGTACTTCTGCGCCTCGACGTCGCCGCCGCCCTCGACCCAGCGGCGGACAATCGACTCGCTCACCTCCGGGTGGAACTGCGTGCAGAAACTACGGCCGAGTCGCCACGCCTGCGGACCGGCCGCCGATCTCGCCAGTTCGGTTGCCATGCCGGGCACGGTCACCACGTCGCTGTGCCATTGGAACCACGGACCGGGAGCGATCACCTCGGGCACGTCGGACACGATCTCGTACCAGCCGATTTCGGGCTCGCGTGCCCGCTCGACAGTGCCGCCGAGGGCGTGCGCCATGATCTGGTTGCCGAAGCAGATGCCGAAGACCGGAACACCGGCATCGTGCGCCGAGCGGATCAGTTCGGCCTCGCCTGCCACCTCGGTGGCGACATGCGGCCAGTAGACGCTCCAGTCGCTCCCGAGCGAGACCACGAGGTCATGGCCATCGAGCACCGGCCAGTCCGACTGCCGCTCGCGGTGGCACTCGGTGAACGAGTAGCCGTGGCGGCGGAAGCTCTGGCCGACGAAGCCGGGATCGGCGTCGTAGTAGTTGGAGATGAGCAGCGCACGCATGGCCGAGCACGGTATCGCAGCAGGACGCTGTCGAGCGGCGCCTAGGTCACGAGGTGGCGATGAAGACGTTCTTCAGTTCGGTGTAGTGATCGAGCACGTGCATGCTGTGCTCTCTGCCAAGACCGCTCTGCTTGAAGCCGCCGAACGGCGTGCTGTACCGGACCGACGAGTTCGAGTTCACGCTCAACGCCCCAGCCTCGACTGCCCGTGCCATCCGGATTGCCCGCGCGCTGTCGGAGGTCCAGATCGACCCCGAGAGGCCGTAGTCGGAGTCGTTGCACAGTCGCACCGCATCGGCCTCATCGTCGAACGGCAGCACCACCGCAACCGGTCCGAAGACCTCATCTCGGCATACCGTGGCTGATGGGTCGCCGGGTGTGGCGATCATCACCGGATGCCAGAAGCCGGGGCCGCTCGGGGCGTCGCCGGTGAAGACGGTGTCGAGCGAGTCAGTGAACCCTCGCACGCGTGCGAGGTGCTGTGCGGTGACGAGTGGCCCCATCGCCGTGTCGTCTGCCATCGGATCGCCGACCTTCCATTGCCGCGCAGCGTCGATGAAGAGGTCGAGGAACCGGTCGAAGATGCGCCGCTCGACGAGCACCCGGCTCCTGGCGCAGCAGTCCTGTCCGGAATTGTCGAATACCGCTCCCGGTGCCGAAGCCGCCGCCCTCTCGAGATCTGCGTCGGCGAAGACGATGTTGGCGCTCTTTCCGCCCAGCTCGAGGGTGACGCGCTTCACCTGGTCGGCGCAGCCGGCCATGATCCGCTTGCCGACTGCCGTGCTGCCGGTGAAGGCGACCTTGCGCACCTGCGGGTGGGTGACCAGTCGCCAGCCCACCTCGTCGCCGGTACCGACCACGACGTTGAGGACGCCGGGGGGAATCCCGGCCTCGAGGGCCAGTTCGCCGAGTCGGACTGCCGTGAGCGGGGTGATCTCGGCGGGCTTCAGCACCGCCGTGTTGCCGGCGGCGAGGGCGGGGCCGATCTTCCACGAGGCCATCAGCACCGGGAAGTTCCACGGCGTGATGAGGCCCACCACGCCAAGGGGTTCGTGGAACGTGACGTCGATCCCGCCGGCAACAGGAATGGTGCTCCCGACATGTTTCTCGACGGCACCCGCGAAGTAGTGGATGACATCTGCGGCAGCGTTGGCGCACCAGCGCGCACTGCCGATGGGCATGCCCATGTTGCGCGTCTCGAGCAGCGCAAGTTCGTCGGCATGCTGAGCGATTGCATCGGCGAACCGCCGCAACAGCCGTGCGCGGTCGGCTGGTGCCACGGCGCGCCACGCCGGTGCGGCAGCCACCGCGCGCTCGATCGCTGCGTCGGCGTCCGCCGCCGTCGCCAGCGCCTGCTCGCCGATCGGCGTGCCGTCGGCCGGATTGACAAGAGTGAGTGTCTGCACGCCGGCGAGGGTACCGCCGCCTGTCGGGCGCAGGCGATCGGCAAGAATGGCCCCATGAGCCAGCCGCCCCCGCTGATCGCCGTGTGCGCCCGGACGCTCACGTTCTCCGACGAGGGCAAGCGCGATGCATTCAGCAGCAGCCAGCCGTACTCGAGGGCAGTCGCCCGGGCCGGCGGCGTGCCGGTGCTCGTGCCGCCGATCCGCCAGTTGGCGCGCAATGCGCACACGGTGCTGCAGCATTTCGACGGGGTCCTGCTGCCCGGGGGCGGCGATGTCGACCCTCGGCGCTACGGCCAGGAGCCCGACGACGACACGCTGTACGGCATCGTGCCCGAGCACGACGAGCTCGACATTGCCGTGTGCCTCGCCGCCATCGAGCTCGACCTGCCGATGCTCGCTCTCTGCCGGGGAATGCAGGTGCTCAACGTTGCCCTCGGCGGCACCCTGCGCCAGGACATCGGGAGCAGCGAGCACTGGATGCGCGAGCACGAGGTGGCGCTCTCTGACGGGTGCAGGCTTGCGGTCGCCACGGGCACCACCCGGCTCGAGCACTGCCATTCGGTGCACCACCAGGGTCTCGACCGGGTTGCTGAGGGCCTCGTCGAGTGCGGATGGGCACCCGATGGCCAACTCGAGGCAGTCGAGCTGCCGAGTGCCTCGTGGGTGGTGGGGGCGCAGTGGCATCCCGAGGACACCGCCACGCACAGTCCGCCGCAGCAAGCGATCTACGACGCTCTGGTGCGCAGAGCTGCGGGGCACGTCATCGACCCAGCGGATGTCGCCGAATGACGCGACCGCTCATCCTCATCGTCGGTCGGTACTCACCGAAGGCCGAGGGCGTGCGCGGTGAGCCGTTCGCAGCCGGTCGCCGCTACTTCGAGGCGATTACCCGGGCTGGCGGCGCACCGGTGATGTTGCCACCCATCACCGACCTCGTCGACGATGTCGTCGAGATCGTGGCGCGTGTCGACGGACTCGTGCTGCATGGCGGCGGCGACATCGATCCTCGCCACTACGGTCAGCAGCCCAGCGCAGAGCAGCTGTACGGCATCGTTCCCGAGCACGACGCCGTTGAGCTCGCCGTTGCACGGGCAGCGGTCCACACCGACACGCCGATGCTGGCCATCTGTCGGGGACTGCAGGTGCTCAATGTGGCCATGGGCGGAACCCTGCACCAGCACATCGGCAGTGAAGACCACTGGTTTGCCCACCACGCTGTCGCGCTCGATCCCACCTCGCGGCTTGCGGCCGCGGTCGGCGGCACCGTGTCAGCCCGGTCGCACTGCGTTCACCACCAGGCCATCGACCGGGTGGGAGAGGGGCTGCGCGTGGTCGGCACCACCGGCGACGGCATGGTGCATGCAGTCGAAGTCGACCGCGCCCGCTGGATCACCGCAACGCAGTGGCATCCCGAGGATGGCGCCGATACCGACGCAGAGCAGCAGCGCCTGTTCGATGCCCTCGTTGCCGCCAGCGCCTGAGCAGGCCCTTACGGCGTGATGCCGACGAGCGGGCCGGGTAGCACGCCGACGAAGAGCGTGAAGGCAACCGACATCGCCACCACCGCAGCGATTGGACGCGACACCTGTACTGGCGGGCGGGCATCGTCGCCAGCGACCGGATCGGCTACCCACATGCTGATCATGATGCGAAGGTAGAGATAGGCGGCGATCACCGCCGACACCATCGCCAGCACGGCAAGCAGCCAGCTCTTCTCGCCAGCTGCGGCAGAGATCACGCCGAACTTGGCGACGAATCCGCTGGTGAGCGGCACACCCGCCTGGGCGAGCAGCAGCACGGTCATCGCCAGCGCAATGACCGGCCGGCTGCGTCCAAGACCACGGAAGGCGTCGAGGGATGTCGATGCATCGCCATGTCCGGAGACGGCCGTCACGACTGCGAACGTGCCGAGTACGAGCACCGAATAGACGAGCACGTACAGCAGCACCGACGACGTCCCGTCGCTCTCGAGTGTCCCAGGAAGGTGCGCTGCCGCCTCGACGCCCACGAGCATGAACCCGGCATGACTGACCGACGAGAACGCGAGCATCCGCTTGACGTCGGTCTGCACGACCGCCATCACTGAGCCCACGACCAGTGTGAGCACTGCAAGCGCAGCAATCACCGGCCGGTAGTCATCGGCCCAGTGGCCGAGACCGATGAGAAGCACTCGCAGCATGGCCACGAACGCTGCCGCCTTGGCGACAGAAGCCATGAACGAGGTGACGGGCGTCGGGGCACCCTGATACACGTCGGCAACCCAGGAGTGAAAGGGCACTGCTCCGACCTTGAACGCAAGGCCGACAATGATGAGCGCCACACCTGCGAGCATCATCGTCTCGTTCATCGGATCGAGGTCGACCTGGCGGTCGAGCGCCACGAGCATCCGCGTGATCTCCGTCGAGCCGGTGCCCCCGTAGACCAGTGCAACGCCGTAGAGGAACACCGCCGACGAGAATCCGCCGAGCACGAAGTACTTGAGACCACTCTCCTGGCTTGCCGTCCGCCGCCGATGACTCGCCACCAGCACGTAGAGGGCGAGGGACATCGTCTCGAGAGCGAGGAACAGCACGATGAGGCTGTTGGCACCGGCCATTGCGATGGCACCGAGTGCAGCCAGCAGGTAGAGAGCGTGCGTCTCGGGCTGGGCGAGATTCTCGCGTTCGCCGAATCCATCAGATGTCAATGACACCATCACGAGTCCGACCGCCGCGATGAGCATCGACCAGACGGTGAGCTTGTCGAGCTGCACCGCATCGTTGACGAGGAGCGATGCGCCCTCCCTGTCGACCTGACGCCAGAGCAGGACGCCCAGCACGCCGACGGCGATGCCGGCAGCACAGGTGACGGCGGTCGCCAGATGCCGAGGCCATGGTGGGGTGAGCGCGCCCACGACGAGCATCACCAGCGCAGCACCCAGCAGCACGAGCAGCGGGCTGAGCGCGAACCAGTCGAGAACAGGTGTCTCCATCACGTCGAGGATGTCGGTGCCCATCAGTCCTCGCCCTCCTGCTCGCCGGGCTCCTCAGCTGGCACCACGGGCTCGTCAGGTGTCGGCTGTGACCACCCACTGCGCTCCTCGACGTGCGCAAGCAGCGAGTCGACGGCCGGCTGTACTCGGTCGATCATCGGCTTCGGGTACACGCCGCAGAACACGATGAGCACCACGAAGGGTGCCAGCAGCATCCCCTCTCGCCAGCGCAGCTCGGGAAATGACGAGTTTGCCGCATCCGGCTCTGTGTGGAACACGCGCTGGTAGGCCCACAGCAGGTAGAGGGCAGCAATGATGACGCCGGTTGCAGCGATGGTGACCCACCATCTCGCCGAGCCGAACGAGCCGATGAGCACCATGAACTCGCCGACGAAGCCATTGAGTCCAGGTACGCCGATGCTGCTGAGCATCACGATGGTGAAGAAGCCCGCGAACACCGGGGCGACTTTCTGCAGGCCCTTCAATTCGGAGATCTCACGGGTGTGCCGCCGCTCGTAGATCATCCCCACAAGCAGGAACAGGGCACCTGTGCTGACGCCGTGGTTGATGTTCTGGATGAGCCCACCGGTCACCGCTGCTGAGGTGAGGGCGAACGTGCCGAGCACGATGAACCCAAGGTGTGCCACCGACGAGTAGGCCACCACCCGCTTCAGGTCGCGCTGCATCGTGGCCGCAATGGCACCCCAGATGATGCCGATGGTTGCCAGTGTGAGGAACACCGGGCGCGCCCAGACTGCGGCCTCGGGGAACAGGTACACGCCGAATCTGAGCAGCCCGTATGTGCCGAGTTTCAGCAGCACGCCGGCGAGGATCACCGAGCCACCGGTGGGAGCCTGGGTATGGGCATCCGGGAGCCAGGTGTGCAGCGGGAAGAGCGGCACCTTCACGGCAAAGGCGATCGCGAAGGCGGCGAACAGCCATCGACCGGTCGATGTGGCGAAGTCGGCGTTCTCGGCGATCTTCACGAGATCGAAGGTCACGGCTCCGTCATCTGCCTTCGCCAGCACTGCCGTCGCCACGATGCCGACCAGCATGAACGCAGAGCCGGCCATCGTGAACAGGAAGAACTTGGTGGCGGCATAGACGCGCTGGTCGTATCCCCAACCGCCGATGAGGAAGTACATCGGGACGAGCACGATCTCGAAGAAGACAAAGAACAGGAACAGGTCGAGGCTCACGAAACTGCCCATCACGCCAGCCTCGAGCAGCAGCATCCAGGCCAGGTAGCGCTGGTGGTCGTGGTGCGGGTCGACTCCGGCGATGACCAGCGGGAACAGCACGCCCGTGAGTGCCACGAGTAACAGCGAGATGCCGTCGACCCCGAGGTGCCATGAGATGCCCCAGTCGTCGATCCATGGATGCTGCGACACGTACTGGAAGCCCTCGACGCCGGATTCGAAGGCGAACAGAACCCAGAGCGCAATTGCGCCGGTGGCAACACTCGTGAGAAGACCCACCACCTTGGCGATGTCGCCCTGCCGCCTCGGTATGAGCGCGACGACTGCTGCGCCCAGAACCGGTAGCAGGATCAGCAGCGAGAGCGCTGGGAAGTCGACTGGCGTTGTCGATGCGGCCAGCATCACAGCACTCCCCTCAGGACTACGAACCACGCCAGCAGCACTACCACGCCAACCGCAATCGCTGCTGCGTAGGTGCGCATGTTGCCGGTCTGCAGGCGGCGGACCTGTGAGCCGATCTGCTGCACCAGGCGCCCGGTGCCGTTGACGGCCCCATCCACTGCCCGTGCGTCGAGCGCCGTGATGCCATCGAAGGCCTTGCGGCCCGGTCCGCCCATGAACGACGTGACGGCACGGTCGTAGTACCAGCCCTCAGCCAGCACGCACGGCTCGACGGCGCGGAACCGGCGGGCCGCGTACACGGCGAGCCCGGCGGCGACTCCGGCCAATGCCACGACAATTGCTGCCGCCATCAGCAGGTACTTGATGTCCTTTGCCGAATCGGTGAGGTGATGCTCACCCCGCTCGACGACTGGCTCGAGCCAGTGCTCGAGACGATGGAGACTCTTGCTGAACGGCAATTGCATGGCACCGCCGACGATCGACAGCCCAGCGAGCACCACGAGCGGGATGAGCATCACCCGCGGGCTCTCGTGCGGCGTGAAGTCGCCATGTGCGCCGTGCTCGTCGTGGGCGTCGTGCCATCGCGCCTCGCCGAAGAACACCATGACCACCTGCCGTGTCATGTAGTAGGCGGTGAGGATGGCCGCCACGAGGCCGAACGCATAGAGAACCGGCGACTTGTCGTACGCAAAGAGCAGGATCTCGTCCTTGCTCCAGAACCCGGCAAAGGGCGGGACTCCGGCGATTGCCAGCCAGCCGACGATGAAGGTTCCCGCCGTCACGGGCATCGCAATGCGGAGTGCCCCCATACGGCGCATGTCCTGCTCGTGGTGCATCCCGTGGATCACCGACCCCGAGCCGAGGAACAGGAGTGCCTTGAAGAATGCGTGCGTCACCATGTGGAACACGGCAGCGACGTAGGCGCCCGAGCCGACCGCAAGGAACATGAAGCCGAGCTGGCTCACGGTCGAGTAGGCCAGGACCTTCTTGATGTCGTTCTGCGCTACCGCAATGGTGGCAGCGAAGAGCGCCGTGGCTAGCCCGACCACGGCGATCACCCAGCTGGCATAGTCGGCGGCCACTGCCAGCACTGGATTGAGGCGAACCATCAGGAAGACACCCGCTGTGACCATCGTGGCTGCGTGGATGAGCGCCGAGACAGGCGTGGGGCCTTCCATGGCATCGGGAAGCCACAGGTAGAGCGGCAACTGGGCACTCTTGCCGCAGGCGCCGATGAATGCGAACAGTGCGATTGCCGTCGCAGTGGTGGTGGACAGCGCAGTGGCACTCTCGGAGATGTGGAGGTAGTCGAGTGAGCCGAGTGACCAGAGGGCAAAGAACATCGCCATCATCAGGCCCCAGTCACCGACACGGTTGGTGACGAACGCCTTCTTCCCAGCAGTCGCAGCACTGTCGCGCTCGTGCCAGAAGCTGATGAGGAAGTAGGAGCACGCGCCGACGCCCTCCCAGCCGAGGAAGGTCACCAGCAGGTTCGACCCGAGAACCAGCATGAGCATGCTGAAGGCGAACAAGTTGAGATAGAGGAAGAACTTGCTGTACCGGGGGTCGCCGTGCATGTATCCGGTGGCATAGAGGTGGATGAGCGTGCCGATGCCAGTGACGAACAGACACATCGTGAGACTGAGCGGGTCGGCGAGGAACGCGAGGTCGACGCTCACATCGCCGATCGGCACCCAGGTGAACAGCCGCTGCACCTCATGACGCTCCTCGGACGGCAGGCCGAGCAACTCGAGGAATACGCCGACGCTGACGAGGAACGAACCCGCCACCATGGCCGTGGCCAAGTAGCCGGCTCGCGGATCACCGAGCCGGCGACCAACGACAAGGAGCACGAGGAAGCCGGCAAGCGGAAGGGCAGGGATCAGCCAGATGAGGTCGAGCATCTGTCAGCCCTTCAACTCGATGAGGTCGTCGGCGGTGACGTTCGGCCGACGGCGATAGATGGCAACGATGAGTCCTAGTCCGACCACGACCTCGGCAGCCGCTACCACCATCACGAACAGCACGACAGACTGACCCTCGATGTCGCCGAGTCGCTCGGCGAGCGCCACGAATGACAGGTTGGCGGCGTTGAGCATCAACTCAATGCACATGAACATGACGAGCGGATTGCGTCGGATCATCACGCCGACCACGCCGATCGAGAACACGGCCGCCGCAAGCACCAGGTACCACGTCGTCGTGGGAGTCGCGACGGCGCTCATGATGCCGCCCCGTCTGAGGTTGCCTCACCGCGACGAGGGCGTCGGGCGAGCACCACCGTGCCGACGACCGCCACCACCAGCAACACCGACGTGAGTTCGAAGGCAAACACGTGGCGGCCGAACACGTTGCGCGCGAGGGCGATGATGTTGCCATCGTGCAAGGCCTCGCCCTCGAAGCCGGCTACGGCGACACCCTCGCCAGGGGTGGCGGTTCCGGTGTCACTCGATACCGCCACGGCGATGCCGAGCAGGCTCACCATTGCCACACCGACGACGACAGCGACTGGACGCTGCACCTTGAACGGCTCGATTCGGAGATCCTCGAGCCGATCGACACCCAGGAGCATGATCACGAACAAGAACAGCACGACGATCGCCCCCGCATAGACGATGACCTGGACAGCGGCCAGGAAGTCGGCGGCCAGCGCCACGAAGTGCACAGCGACGCCGAAGAGCGTGAGCACCAGGCTGAGCGCGGCGTGGACGGGGTGCCGGCGCAGGACCACACCGAGCGCTCCGACGAGCACCATCGCTGAGGCAGCGACGAAGACGAACAGTTCGATCATCTGCCGACAGTCCTCACGGTCTTCGGCGCGTCGGCCTGCTGCTGCGGAGGCTCGGGGGCGCGAGTGCCGTACCCGAGTTCGCTGCTCCAGCCCACCTCGCCCACGAAGTCGGCATCGCCGCTTGCGGATGTTGCGCGCATCCATCCGCTCGTGAGCAGGTCCTCTCCAGCGCGCCAGTCCTCCCACGGCAGTTGCTTGGGCTTACCGTCGTCACCGACGACAAGTTCGGCCTTCGAGTACACGGCGTCGCGGCGGTTGGTGAACGAGAACTCGAACAGCTTGCTCTCCGTGATCGCCTCTGTCGGGCATGCCTCCACGCAGAGGTCGCAGTGGATGCAGCGCAGGTAGTTGATCTCGTAGACAAACCCGAATCGCTCACCGGGTGAGGTCGGGTTCTCAGGATCGTTGTCGGCGCCGCGCACGTAGATGCACTTGGCCGGGCAGACGCCGGCGCAGAGCTCGCAGCCGATGCACTTCTCCATGCCGTCGTCGTAGCGATTGAGCACGTGACGTCCGTGAAGGCGCTCGGGCTTGGCGATCTTCTCGTCGCGCCCCTCGGTGCTCTTGCCCTTCTTGGCAACGCGGCCGCCCGAATAGGACGTGGTGACCCGTTCGCCGCCGAAGATGCGGTGCTGGCGGATCGTGACGAGGAATCCGTCGAGGTAGCCCATCAGAACATCGCCCCTTCTCGCTCGCGTGCACGGGCGCTGGCGCGCCCCGCCGCCTGCAGTGCCGACGCTCCGACAGCAAGCACCACGATCGACACGCTGCCGACCGCCCACAGGTTCCAGCCGGCATCGCGGCCGACCCGGAAGGCGGCCAGCAGCATGAACCAGCCGAGGGCGACCGGGATCATCATCTTCCAGCCGAGGTTCATCAGTTGGTCGTACCGCAGGCGAGGGAGCGTGGCGCGGATCCAGACGTAGACGTACAGGAACACGAGCACCTTGAGCAGCAGCCACACCGTGCCGCTGAACGGTCCGAGGAAGGACAGCACGTTGTTGTTGCCGCCGATGGCGATGGGCTGCGGTCCGCCGAAGAAGAGGGTGACGATGACGCCGCTCATCGTGATGGTGTTCATGAACTCTGCGAGGAAGAACAGTGCGAAGCGAATGCTCGCGTACTCGGTGTTGAATCCGCCGACGAGTTCCTGCTCTGCCTCGACAAGGTCGAACGGCGGCCGATTGAGCTCGGCGGTGGCCGCCACGAGGAAGACGACGAACGGGACGATGCCGGTGGCGACGACGTGCCACCTCGACAGCGAGCTCTGCGCAGTCACGATGCCGTTGGTGCTGAGCGTTCCGGTGACGAGGATCACCGTGGCCAGGCTCAGCCCGAGCGCGGCCTCGTAGCTCACCATCTGGGCGGACGCACGAACGGAGCCAAGTAGCGGGTACTTCGAGCCAGAGCTCCAGCCAGCGAGCATCACTCCGTAGACCGCGATGCTGCTGAGCGCCAGCAGGAGCAAGACGCCGACCGGCGGGTCGGCAAGCTGCAGCTTGGTGGTGACACCGAGGATCTCGACGGTGCCGTCCTTTCCACCCGAGAAGTCACCGCCGAGGGGAATGACGCTCCACACGAGGAAGGCGGGCACGAACGCCAGATATGGGGCCAGCTTGAAGACGAACCGGTCGGCCCGGTCGGGAATGAGGTCTTCTTTGAAGAACAGCTTCGTGCCGTCGGCGAGCGTCTGCAGGAGGCCCTTCGGACCCGCCTTGTCGGGTCCGATGCGGTTCTGCATGAAGGCGACGACCTTGCGCTCGAACCACACCATCAGCATCGTGCCGACGAGCGCCACGACGAATACTGCGACCACCTTGATGAGCAGGACCACAAAGCCGCGGGACAGGGCCTCGATGTCGTCGAGCATCGAGTCGAGCGCCAGCATCAGATGGTCTCGATCCGCACGTCGTTGACGGGTGCAAGGGCATCGATCAACTCACCGACCGGGCCGCCCTCCCGGTTGAAGGGCACCCATGCAGTGCCCCGCAGCAGCGACTCGTCGGTGGCAACGGTCATCGTGATGGAGCCGCGTCCGTTCGCGACACGGACCCGAGCGCCGGACGCGACGCCGATCCTCTCGAGGTCGAGAGGGTGCACGCTGATCGTGGCCGGGCCGGCAAGCCGGGCGAGCGACGGCGACTGCGACGTGCCGACCGCAGCGTCGTAGAGCGTCCGGCTGACGATGAGCCGGAAGTCGTAGGTGAGGCGATCGGAGACTTCGACCTCGGGCGGGTTCAGCGGTTCCATCGTCGAGGGGACGTCGGTGAGCACGCCGTCAGGGCGACTGGACAGCGCCGTCGTCGTCGCTCCGCCGAACCCGTCGACTCGCGCTGCGATGTCGTCGGTGATGTCAGCTACCTGTGCATAGCCAAGGTCGGTGCCCATCTCGAGCGCGAGTTCGGCAGCGATTGCCCAGTCGGGGCGTGCGGTGCCCGCCGGGGTCACTGCGCGCGCCACAGACGTGACACGGCCTTCGAGATTGGTGTGCGTGCCAGCCTTCTCGCCATAGGCCGCTGCGGAAAGCACGACGGTGGCGGCCGCTGCGGACTGCGTGAGATGCGTATCGATTGCGATGATGCGCCGCGCTCCGGCGAGTGCGGCGCGAGCCAGTTGCGCATCCGGCACGTCGGCAAGCGGATCTGCTCCGAGCAGCACGAGGCATCCGATCTTTCCATCGGCGGCAGCGCGCAGAATGCCCCGCACATCATGTCCACCCTCGCCGGGACGAAGGCCCATGCGAAGTGCTCCGGTGACATTTCCACGACGGAGCGCCGTGAGTACCGACGACGTGGGAACCGAGTCGAGCAGATGCTGCACGGCGCGCACCGTGTTGGCCGTCGACTCAGCCAGGTTTCCCCTGCCGGCCACGATGACGACGGGTCCCTTCGCCAGCTGCGCTGCGATCGCCGGATCGGCGAGGGCATCGCGCACGGCAGCCAGCTGTGCACCGGGCTCGTAGGCGATCCGACGCCACGCATATGGAGTGAGACCCGACGGACGAGGCGACAACTCAATGATCCGACTGCGCTTCGCAGCCGCCGCATCGCGCAGCCGCAGGTACAGCACCGGCAGCTCTTCTTTCAGGTCGGGAGCAAGCAGCACGATCGTGGCGGCGCGTGCCGCATCGTCGATCGTCGCCCGGCGGAGGCCGAGCATGCCGTTGGGCAGCCCGTCGGCCATCTGCGCATAGACGTGCGGCGTGCCGATCACCTCGTGGGCGAGCCGTGCCCAGGCAAACGCGTCCTCGTTGGTGCCTCGCGAGCCACCGACGACTGCTACTGCTGCCGCACCGCCCTCGGCACGCGCCTCTGCAATGCACTGCGCAGCGGCAGTGATGGCTGCCGACCACGATGCTGGCTGGAGGACATCACCCGACCGCACCATGGGCTGCAGCACACGCTGGTCGCTCTTGGCCGACTCGAAGTTGAAGCGACCGCGATCGCACAGCCATCCGTGATTCACGGGGTCGCTGTCGACGCCCATGTAGCGAAGCAGCTCGTTCCGGCTCGCCTGCACGACCGTGCGGCAACCGACAGCACAGGTCGTGCAGGTGCTCTCCTCCTGGACGAGATCCCACGGCCGCGCCTTGAACCGATACGGCGATGCAGTGAGGGCGCCAACCGGGCAGATCTGCACGGTGTTGCCGCTGAAGTAGCTGCTGAACGGCTCGTCGGGGAATGTGGTGATGTGCGTCGAGTTGCCGCGACTCGTGAAGTGGATGAGGGCATCACCGGCCACTTCGTCGGCAAACCGAGTGCAGCGGTCGCAGAGAATGCAGCGTTCGCGGTCGAGGTAGACGAGCGAGCTGATCGGGATCGGCTTCTCGAAGTGGCGCTTCTCCTCGACATAGCGGCTCTCGCCGGGACCGTGGCTGAACGCCTGGTCCTGGAGCGGGCATTCTCCGCCCTTGTCGCAGACCGGGCAGTCGAGCGGATGGTTGGCCAGCAGCAGCTCGAGGATTCCCTCCTGCGCCCGCTTTGCAGCGGGCGACTCGGTGTCGACCACCATGCCCGGCGAGACCGGCACCATGCACGAGGGCTGCAGCATCGGACCGCGGCCAGTATCGATGTCGACCAGGCACATGCGGCACATGCCCACGGGCTTCATCCGCTCGTGGTAGCAGAACCGCGGGATGTAGTCGCCCGCCCGCTGGGCAGCGGCGATGACGAGCTCGCCCTTGGTGCTGACGACCTCGCGGCCGTTCACCGTGATGCGGACCTCGTTGGGGTCGACGGGCGCTGCCGTGTCGTTCGGCTCAGTCGTCGTCATCAGTGCGACCCTGCTGCAGCGGTGACAGGGATGCTCGTCACGGGGATGGTGGCGCGACGCGTAATGCGCGCTTCGAATTCGTCGCGGAACAGCGTGAGCGCAGAGTGCACCGGCGCGAACGCCGACGGCCCGACGAAGCAGATCGTGGTCATTCGGTATGGAAACGGCACCGCCTCGAGCCCGAGTCGTTCACTCGAGGCATGCGGGAACGCGCCGGGGCAGATGCTCTGCCCGATCTCGAGCAGCTGCTCGAGATCGCGGTCGGTGCCCTTGCCGTCGACGACTCGCTCGAGCACGCGCATCAGCCATGTGCCGCCCTCTCGGCAGGGTACGCACTTGCCGCAGCTCTCGTGCGCATAGAAGCGGGTGAGCGTCAGCGCGGCTGCCGGGATGTCGGTGGTGTGATCCATCACCATCACCGCACCTGATCCGAGCATCGAGCCGGCTGCGCCGACGAGCCTGCCCTCGAAGGGCAGATCGAGTTGGTCGGGCAGGAACCACGGGGCCGATCCCCCTCCGGGCACGAACGCCTTCAGTTCGTTGCCGTCGCGGATCCCACGGCAGTAGTCGTCGCCGTAGATGAGATCGCGGAACGTCGTGGTGCCGTTGACGATCTCGAACACGCCCGGACGGGCGACGTGGCCCGAGACAGCGACCATGCGCGTGCCGGGTGACGTGGCAGTGCCGATCGCCGTGTAGTCGGCTGCGCCGTGCTGCAGCAGCCACGGCAGGTTGCTGAGGGTCTCGACGTTGTTGACGATGGTGGGCTTGCCGTAGAGGCCGATGGCGGCCGGGAAGAACGGCGGCTTCAGGCGAGGCATGCCACGGTTGCCCTCGAGCGACTCGATGAGGGCGGTCTCCTCGCCCACCACGTACGCGCCGGCGCCCCAGTGCAGGACGATGTCGACGCTGAGGTTGCTGCCGAGGATGTTGCGCCCGACGTATCCCGCGTCGTATGCCTCGTTGAGCGCCGTGGCGACTCGTTCCTGGGCCAGCGCCATCTCACCGCGGATGTAGAGGAAGCACTGCGACAGCCCCGCTGCGTAGCAGGCAATGAGGCAGCCCTCGATGAGTTGGTGCGGATCGCGCTCCATGAGAAGGCGGTCCTTGTAGGTGCCGGGCTCGCTCTCGTCGCCGTTGACGACGAGATAGCGCGGCCATACCTCGGCAGGTGTGAGACCCCACTTGGTGCCGGCGGGGAATCCGGCACCACCGCGACCGAGCACGTTGGCGGCCTTCACCTCGTCGTGCACCTGGGCCGGCGTGCGTGACAGCGCTGCGCGCAGCCCGTCGTAGCCGCCAGTGGCGAGATACCGCGACAGCGTGTGGCTGTCCTCGAAGGCGAACCGCGATGTGACGATCTTCGGCCGGTCGCCGTCGTCGAGATAACCCGGTGCCCATGCGTAGGCGCTCATTGCACTGCTCCCTGCATCCATGCCGGCGGTCCGGTGACGTCGTCGGGCGGCACCGCGCCGACCTCTCGATCGGCAGGAATCCGCTGGCGGACCTTGGCGACGGTGCCGTGCGGCGGGATCTCGCCATCGAGGCGCCCACTGCGCAGGTCGTCGATCAGCGCCTCGACCTGCCCGGGTGTGACCCGATAGCGGTACCGGTAGTTCACCTGCAGGCACGGCGCCTCGGTGCACGCCGCCTGGCACTCGGCCTGCTCGAGCGTGAAGAGGCCGTCGTCGGTGGTGTCACCCACCCTGATGCCCAGCACCTGCTCGGCCCGGTGGATCACATCGGCGGCACCCATCAGCGCGCAGCTCATCGTGCCGCAGACATTGATGAGGAACTTTCCGACCGGCTTCATCTTGAACATCTCGTAGAAGGTGCACGTGCCGAGCACCTCGGCAGCAGTCGCACCGACGAGTTCTGCGATGTGGGCGATCGACTCGTTGGTGACGTAGCCGTTCTGCTGCTGTGCGAGATGCAGCAGGGGAATTGTCGCCGAGCGCGGCTGCGGGTAACGGCCGATGATCTCGCGGGCAAGTAGCACGTTGGCTTCGTTGAGTCGGCTCATGTCTAGCGATCGACCTCTCCGAGCACGGGATCCACTGACGAGATGACGGCCACTGCGTCGGCAACGAGTCCGCCGCGCATCATGTGCGGCAAGCACTGGATGTTGACGAACGAGGGGGCACGCACGTGCATCCGATATGGCGTGCTGCTGCCATCGGAGGCGATGTAGCAGCCGATCTCGCCGCGAGGGCTCTCGATCGCCACGTAGACCTCCCCTTCGGGCACCTTGAAACCCTCGGTGAAGATCTTGAAGTGGTGGATCAGTGCCTCCATGCTCTCGTCGATACGGGCGCGGGGCGGCGGCGTCACCTTCTTGTTCTGGATGCGGTAGTCGCCGAGTGGCATGCGATCGAGGATCTGGCGGACGATCCGCATGCTCTCGCGGATCTCGTTGAGGCGGATCGCGTAGCGGTCGAATGCGTCGCCATAGCTGCCGACGACGACGTCGAACTCGACATCGGGATACCGCAGGTAGGGCATGTCGCGTCGCAGGTCCCAGGGGATGCCGGTGCTGCGCAGAATCGGACCGGTGGCACCGAGAGCGATGGCCTCGTCGGCCGTGATGACACCAACCCCCTGGAGGCGCTCACGCCAGATCGGCTGGCCTGTCATCAGGATGTCGTACTCCTCGAGGCGGGTAGGAATCACCTCGAGCAACTCGAGCACGTCATCACGCCATCCGGCGGGCAGATCGGCGGCGACACCGCCGGGGCGGATGAAGTTGTGGTTCATCCTCAGGCCGGTGACCTTCTGGAAGAACCGCAGCACCTGCTCGCGCTCACGCCAGCCGTAGATCATCATGCTGACGGCGCCGATGTCCATGCCGTTCGTGGCGAGGAACAGCAGGTGGCTGCTCATGCGGTTGAGCTCGCTGAGCAGCATTCGCATCCAGACGGCGCGTTCGGGAATGTCGCCCTCGATGCCGAGCAGCTTCTCGACCGCCATCGAGAACACCAGCTCGTTGTTGAGTGGGCTGAGATAGTCCATTCGGGTGACATTGGTGCCGCCCTGCATGTACGTGAGCGACTCGCCGGTCTTCTCCATCCCCGTGTGGAGATACCCGATGATCGGCTTGCAGCGCAGCACGGTCTCGCCCTGCAGTTCCAGCATGAGGCGCAGCACGCCGTGCGTGCTCGGATGCTGCGGCCCCATGTTGATGATCATCGTCTGGTCGTCAGCGGGATCCGCGGGAAGGTCGCCCAGCGTGGCGGCTTCCGCCTCGCTCATCCTGAGTACGGCACCGACCTCGCGGAGCAGTTCGCGTGCCGTGAGCTCGCTGCGGGGGCGCATGCCCTGCTCGGGCTCGTTGCCCGCGCGGATGACGTCGACGATGTCGGCGCTCATCGCCCGGTCCTCGCTGCGAAGTCGCCGCTGAACTGCACGGGAATCCGACCCTGGTCGTAGTCCTTGCGCAGCGGGTGGCCGTCCCAGTCCTCGGGCATCAGGATGCGGGTGAGATCGGGGTGGTCGGTGAAGCGGATGCCGAACATGTCGTAGGCCTCGCGCTCCATCGCCTCGGTGCCCGGGTACATGTCGAACAGCGACGGCAACGACGGATCGGACTCGGAGACCTGCACGCGGAGGCGAACTCGCTCTCGGCGCTCGATGCTGAGCAGGTTGACGACCACCTCGAAGCGCTCGGGTGCGACGGACACGGGCAGCGGTCGGGCCATGTGCAGGAGATAGTCGACGACTGTGAGGTCGGCGCAGATGGTGAAGGTGTCGTCGAGCAGTGCCCGCACGACGCCGAGGTACTGGTCGCGTGACGGGTGCAGCACGACTTGGCCGAACGAGTCGGCACGCAGCGCACCGTGCATCGTGGGACCGTCGGACGGCGTGTCGTGCGCAGGCGCGTCAGTCGGGGGTGTGTCGGTGCTCACGGCTCAGCGAACCCCGAGCGTGACGGGCATCGGCTGGGTACCGGAGATCTCCTCGACATGGACACCTGCGCCGCTGCCGGTTGCCGAACGGCGGCGGAGTAGCTCGCCGTCCTCGATCAGCTGGTGCAGCGTCTCGATGGCGTGGATGAGCGTCTCGGGCGTGGGTGGACACCCGGGCGCGTACACATCGACCGGCACGACCTGGTCGACGCCCTGCACGATGGCGTAGTTGTTGAACATCCCGCCGCTGCTGGCGCACACGCCCATGCTGATGACCCACTTGGGTTCCATCATCTGGTCGTACACCTGCCGAAGCACCGGGGCCATCTTCTGGCTTACCCGACCAGCGACGATCATGATGTCGGCTTGGCGCGGCGACGCCCGGAACACTTCCATCCCGAAGCGGCTGATGTCGTAGTGCGCCGCACCGGTTGCCATCATCTCGATCGCACAGCAGGCGAGGCCGAACGACGCCGGCCACGAGCTGCGGCTGCGCGACCAGTTGACCAGGTCTTCGAGCCTCGCCGTGATGGCATTGTGCGGCACGGCGCCGATGCCGTGCTCCTGCAGATCCTTGACGAAACTCATGCTGCCTCGCCCGCGCTCGGGCGCCCATCGAGACCGACGCGACGGATGGTGCTGGATGACGTCCGGTCGGCAGAGATTGCCCCCGTACCCACGAGCGGACGCTGCCGCGTCACCGGACCCCAGTCGAGTGCACCGCGGGCCACGACATAGACGAACGCAACGAAGAAGACGAGGCTGAAGGCGATCATCTCCCAGAAGACGAAGGGGCCGAGGAACGCGCGGTCGATTGCATACGGATAGATGAAGATCAACTCGATGTCGAACATGATGAAGAGCATCGCCACGACGTAGAAGGTGACGGGAAAGCGCTCTGGTGGCTCGCGGCTGGGCACGATGCCGCATTCATACGGAGCCTGCTTTGCAGCACTGGGACGGCGCGGTGCCAGCAGGCCGGACGCAGCAAAGCTGAGTGCCCCGAACAGCACCGCCAGTACCAGCAATAGGACTACCGGGAGGTACTGGCCCACGCGTCAGACCTTCGCCGGGAGGCGGTCGGCGGCGCGGTTCTCGGCAACGAAGCGGTCGCGGCGGTGCAGCAGCCACGAGAGCACGACCAGCAGGATGAACGACGCGATGGTGATGATGGCCGCCGGCACGCGAAGGTTCCCGAGGTCGCGGATCATGTACACGTATTCGTGGTTGCGAGTCGTGTCGATGATGGGACGCGCCGGAGCCCGACCAGGCTCCACGCGTTGCGGCACCAGCGGTGCCACCTCGACGAGCGCGAACCGCGGCTCGTGGAAGAAGGCGAGGAAGTCGATTCGATCGCCCCACAGCGTGGGCCACCGCTCTCCGCCGCGGTCGAAGACGTTCACCACCGTGAACTCGCCCGCCTTCAGGGCCTCTGACTCCTCCATCAGCACCGTGCCGGCAGAACCCGCCTGCTGGAACTCGGGGAGTGCTGCGTCGAGCTTGAGCCAGCCGTCGTCCTGCAAGGCCACCTCGACCTGCTCGGCGCGCGCCGACGGATCACTGTCGAGTTCGATGGGCGCGTCGAGAATGCCCACCTCGCTGAGCGCTCGCGCCTCGCGGAGGACGGTCTGACCGGCGACCGGCTGCCACGACGGAGCCTCGCCGAGCAGTCCCTTGCCGTACGACCACCAGATGGCACCCATGATGAACATCCAGCCGGCGAGCCCGGTGAGTGCGACAAGGAATCCGAGACGCGCTCCGAGGTTGGTGCCGAGGATGAGGTACACGCTGCCGCACAGCACGGAGACGGAGATGATGACAATGAGGATGCCGCGGAGCTCGGGCTCCCAGTTGACGGCCAGCAGCGCGCTCATGTCAGAGGCTCCTCACGTACTCGACGATGGCCTTGATGTCCTCATCGGTGAGCACGGCGCCGAAACCGGGCATGCGACCCGAGCCCTGACCCTGAAGGCCGTAGCGCTTGCCGTATGACGAGCCCGACTTGATGAACGAGATCATGTCGGCCTCGCTCGGGAAGTGTGCGCTCGTGGACCCTCCGGTGAGGTTCCATCCGAAGGCACCCTGGCCAGTCACGCCCGGGTCGCCGTAGCTCCAGCCCTGCGTATGGCAGCGGGCGCAGCTGTAGGCGCCGCTCGCCAGATCGAGATTGAACAGCGCCTCACCGCGGCTGGCTCCGGGATTGGCATCGAGATAGGTGGCGACTGCCTTGTCGATGGCCTCACGGGTGGAAGCGGGGACCGTGCCGCCCTCGCACACGAACGGGTCAGCGTTCTTCACGAACGACTCGTCAGTGAGACAGCCCTCGGGTTGCTGCTGGATCGACTCGAGGTACACGAGCAGGGTCTCGATGTTCTGCTCGGTCATCGGGCCACCACCGGGTGCGCCCCAGGCGGCCATCGGCGAGAACGGACGGCCGTAGTTGAGGATGAAGCGAACCTCTTCCTTGCTGTATCGATAGAACACCGTGTCGAGCGACGGGGCCAGCCAGTTCACCGCAGTCACCTCGCCCGTGCGCGCATCAGTGACCGCATACGCAGCCACGCCGCCGCCGGCGTTCATCCCGCCGTGGCAGCCTGCGCAGTTGAACCCGCCGTTGGCGGTGGTCTCGAACAGGCGGGCACCCCAGCCGATGAAGGTCTTCTCCTGCTGGGCCACCGCACCCGACTGACGGGCGGGCTCGAGCACCCAGTACAGGGGCAGGCCGATCACCATCGTGAAGAGCAGCAGCACGCCGAGCAGCTGCATGCGCTCGAGGCGAGGCCCTTCGAGCGTCTCATCGTCGTAGTAGGGCTTGCGGTTCGGGGCCATCTCGACTTCGGAGCCGAGTTCGCGCCGAGAGCCGCGGTTGTTGAGGATGTAGTAGACGATCCAGCCGACCGTGATGATGGTGAAGATCACCCATCCGATGGCGGTCGAGTTGAGGGCGAGCATCAGTGGCCTCCCTCGCCACCCGTGATGCAGTGCGGGCCCTCGGCCTCCTGGCCGGTGGTGTTGGTGCCGAGCGGCACGCCGGGCACCACGATGGACGTGTCGACGATCACGTCGCCTGACGGCGACACGGTGACTGCGAAGTGGTCCATTCCCCGCGGCGCCGGACCCGCCTTCTTCTCGCCCACTCGGTTGTACTGCGACCCGTGGCAGGGGCACTCGAACCACTGGCTGCTCTTGCACTCGGGCACTCGGCAGCCGAGGTGGGGGCACTTCTGGTACGACGCCACGAGGCCACTCTCAAGCCCGGCGAACACCGCCCCGTACTCCTTCACGCCCTTGGCCTTCGGGAGAGCGTCGGACGGGTAGACCGTGAGGTACGAGCGCGCAGCCGACGAATAGAAGAAGCCACCGTTGTCGCGAATGCTGCCGAGAATGTCGTCGCGCTTGCCCACCGTCACCTTGCCGCCGAAGACCGGTGCCGACGTCGGCCACAGGAAGGCGACGAAACCGGCGGCGGCAAACGTGCCGAGGCCGGCGCTCATCAGGGTGACCGAGGCACGGTTGAGGAACTGACGGCGGTTGACGGCGAGTTCTTCGTTGTCGGGAGGCGACCAGACCACGGGTGGCGCTGCCTCGACAGTTGCGAGGCCGCCGCGGGCGGCAGAGGCGGCACGCTCGACCTCGCGGCCGGTGGGCACAGCTGCGGGCGCCGAGCCAGCGTCGCGCTGGCGGGTCTCCTTGCTGAGGGCACCTGCACCGCGGACGTCGCTGCGTCGGGCAGCGGTGACGAGGGCAATGGCCGCCAGCACGACGACAGCGGCGACGGCAATGGCGATGATGACAGCGGAGCTCATCTGGGGGTCCTCACAGTTCGAAGAAGATGCCGTCACGCCACGGGAGCGTGAAGTTGAAGCCCGGGCCACGGAAGAACGAGCCGATGATCACGAGCACGGCCCAGAACATGAGGTGCACGGTCATCAACGAGGTCGCGAACTTGCGATCCTCGGGCTTGTTCGAGGGGTTCTTGTCGATGAACGGGGCAAAGACCAGCAGGATCAGCCCGACACCGGGAATCGTGACGCCGGCGATCATCGGGTGGAACATCGTGAGCAGTTCCTGGAGGCCGAGGAAGTACCACGGCGCCTTCGACGGGTTCGGCGTGAGGTTGATGTTGGCCTGCTGCAGCAGTGGCGCATTCACCCAGATGCTGAAGAAGAAGGTGAACGACATGCACGCGAGCGCAGCGACGTACTCGGCGGCCAGCAGGTGCGGCCAGGTGTGCACCTTGTCGACGGGCACGGCCTTGACGTCCTGGATGCTGCCGCTCTTGACGACGGTGAGCAGGCGCTGGGTATGGCCTCCGGGACCGGCGCCCACCGGCACGCCGGCACCACCAGGGGCGCCGGCAACCACGCCGGCCACCTTGTCCTGCACTGCCACGGCACCGCCTGGCTCACCGTCGGCCTGGGCCTTGCGCGCCTTGCTGCGCTCGAGCAGGTGGGCCGGGATGCGCGGATCGGCGGCCTCGCCGCCGGTCTCGGCCGCTGCACCGCTGTCGGCGGCAGCCTTCTGGCGGGCGGCCTGCGCCCGCTTCAGGAGGTGTTCGGGAATTTCGGTCATCGTGGTGCTCCGTCGCTCTCCGTCACAGTGGTCCTGAGATTCCGCCGTCCTTGCGGACACGCCAGAAGTGGATGGCCATGAAGATCACGATGACGAACGGCAGCATCAGCACGTGCAGCACGTACCACCGAATGAGCGTGTCACCTGAGATCTCCTTGCCGCCGAGTAGCACGAATCGCACCTGCTCGCCGAGCACCGGCGTGTAGCCCATCATGTTGGTGCCCACGGTGACGGCCCAGAGGGCCAGCTGGTCCCACGGCAGCAGGTAGCCGGTGAACGACAGCAGCAGCGTGAGCGTGAGCAGCACGATGCCGATCACCCAGTTGAACTCGCGGGGCGGCTTGTAGGCACCGTGGTAGAAGACGCGCGCCATGTGCAGGAACACGCTGAGCACCATCAGGTGCGCGCCCCATCGATGCATGTTTCGCACGAGCAGGCCGAACGCCACCGATGTCTGCAGGTTCGAGATGTCGTCCCACGCCTGCGTCGCGGTGGGCCGATAGAAGAACATCAGGAAGATGCCCGTGACCGTGAGCAGGATGAAGAGGAAGAAGCTGAGCCCGCCGAGGCACAGCGTGTAGCTCACCTTCACGGCATGGCGCTTCACCTTCACCGGGTGCAGGTGGTAGAGCACCGAGTTCATGATGACGTAGCTGCGGTTACGCGGGCTGTCGGTGTAGCCCTTGCGGAAGATGCTGCCGGGCCTGAAGATGCTGTTCCACGCCTGGCTGCCCTGCACGCCCTCTGCGAGCTTGGTCGCACGGTCCTTCAGCGTCGGCCGGGGTGTCTCGTCGATGATCTTGGCCATGTCGTCGTCCTGGTGTTCCTGTGTCGTCCGGGGTGTCGTTCGAGGGGATGCCGCTGCGCCTAGAAGCGCATGCCGTAGCTGTAGCCGTGGTTGTTGGTGCGAGTGTGCGGGTCGCCGGCCTGGTCGGGCGAGCCCGCCTTACCGAGGATGATGACGCCGGTGGGGCAGCGATCGACGCAGAGCTGGCAGCGCGTGCAGATGTCGTCGTCGATGATGAAGAGCACGTTGTCGCTCGGGTCGATGCCTGGACGCTCGGTGCCCTGCGACTCGGAGACCGCATCGGTCGACACCATGTGGATGCACTTCCACGGGCAGATGTCGACGCAGCCCTCGCACATGATGCACTCGGTCTGGTCGATGTGGATGAACTGCTTCGGCTTGACAGCGCGCTGGAGGTAGTCGGCGTCGACCTCGACGAGCATGTAGTCGTCGGTGAACGGCATCATCGGCGGATTGGCGTCGGTCTTTGCCATGTCGTCAGCCCTTCTTCACGAGGGGACGGCCGTACGAGCTGGTGGCCAGCTCGGTGCTCGGCTTCTCGGTGCCGCGCTTTTGCCACATCGCCCACAGGTAGATGATCAGGCCGAAGTAGTAGGCGTGGATGACGATCACCGCAATGTCGCGGATCGCCTCGTACGACATGGTGAACGGGAACGGGCCTCCCAGCGCCTTCGGCTTCAGGATGTCGAATGGGCCATAGATGATGTACGTCTTGTTCCAGCCGAGTTCTTTGTCGGCGAAGTCGACGTACTGGTGCGGCACCACACCGAAGGCGATGAACATGGCGAGGAACGCGTACGTCGAGGCGAGCATCGCCTCACCCCACGACGCCGGCCGATCCTTGGGGCGGCGCTTGGAATACGGAATGACGGCGAGGCCCATCGCGGTCGACAGGACGAACGAAAAGAGGAAGGCCTGGTTCCAGATGGGGAACTCCCGTGGGTCCCACCAGTCGTATGCGATGAGCATCCTCTGCTGCACCTTCCCTCGTGAACTGCTGCACGAACTGTAGTCACCGCGATGGTGCCTGCGGCCAGTTCACTGCCAGAGAACACCTGCCGTTGACCCGGAGCGGGCACTTGGAGAAGGTCTAGCACCCGCGCTCTGCCGTCGACGGGTGTTCGTGAACTCGTGCAAGGTGACGATCGGCACGACCGTTACCGACAGAGGACCCGCTCGGGATTTCCCGCTCGGGCGCTGCGCCCGTCTATCGTGGTTCCCTGTGACCGAGATCCCCGAGCACCTGCTGAAGCGCAGTCAGGCCGCGAAGTCGAAGGCAACGGGCGCACCTGCGCCAGCCGACTCGGCTCCGGCTGCGAGCACCCCCGCCGTCGCTGCGCCGTCAGCACCGGCTGCTGCCCGCGCCGCCGTACCCGCACCTGCACCCGAACCCGTCGCCGACATTCCTGTGGTGGTTGCGTACAAGCAGCGCAAGAAGATTCCGTCATGGGCGATGCTGACGCTCAGCATCCTGCCGGTGTGGGCGTTCATGTACCTGCGCGCTGTCACGCCCGCGGAAGTCGAGGCAGTCGGTCCGCTGGCCGCTGGCGCCGAGGTCTACAACTCGTGCTCGTCGTGCCATGGCGGCGGCGGCGAGGGTGGTGTCGGCTACGCATTCACCAATGGCGAGATCATGAAGACGTTCCCGCACATCGAAGACCAGCTGCGCTTCGTGTACTTCGGGTCGCAGATGTACCAGGACGCCGGTGTCGAGATCTACGGCAACCCCGACCGCGAGGGCGGACCACACCTCACCAAGGCCCGTGGCGTGATGCCTGCGCAGATGGGCGCGCTCACTGACGTCGACATCCTGAACGTGGTCTGCCACGAGCGCTACACGCTCGGCGGTATGGAGGAAGGCGACGAGTTCGCAACGTGGTGCAGCGAGGACAGCGAGATTCACACCGCGCTCGAGTCGGGAAGCAGCACGCTGGCCAACTTGCACGAGGCCTTCCCCGAGATCATGCCCATCGGCAACACCCCGGTCCCCGGCTCGCCAGCCAGCTGACCGTCCGGCGGGCCGGCGTTCCGCCACCCGTCACAGCGGCAAATCGAGGCGCGGTTGCGCGTCGCGCAGCGGTGGACGACACACTCTGTGACGTGAGCGACACCGACGCCCTGCACACCGACGTTCTCGTCGTCGGCGGCGGACCCGCTGGCTCCGCAGCCGGTTACTGGCTCGCCTCAGCCGGACATTCGGTGACCATCATCGAGAAGAAGGAATTTCCGCGTGAGAAGACATGCGGAGACGGCTTGACCCCTCGCGCAGTGCACCAGCTCTCGGAGATGGGGCTCGCCGAGGAACTCTCGACGTATCACCGATACTCCGGACTTCGGGCAACTGGCATGGGCCGCGCCCTCGAACTCGAGTGGCCGTCACACCCCGTCTATCCGCAGCACGGATATGTAGTGCGACGTCGCGACCTCGACCACATGGTGGCCCGCAACGCCGAACGTGCCGGCGCGGTGCTGCTGCAGCACCACGAGGCACTCGATCCGATCGTCGAGCGCGGCTTCGTGCGCGGCGCAATGGTGCGCAACGGCGACGGGGTGCCCCGCGAGATGCGCGCCAAGTACGTGATCGTCGCCGATGGCGCCAACAGCAGGTTCGGACGTGCGCTCGGCACCTCTCGCACCAAGGAGTGGCCGTACGGCACGGCCATCCGCACCTACTGGTCGACGCCACGCCACGCAGAGCCCTGGATCGAGTCGGCACTCGACGTGCAGGACCGCAACGGCAACCCGATGCCCGGCTACGGGTGGATCTTCCCCGTGGGCGACGGCACCGTGAACATCGGGGTCGGCCTTCTCAGCACCTTCCGCGATTTCAAGAGCGTCAACACCACTCACCTGCTCGACGCCTATGCGCACATGGTCGCCGACCGCTGGGAGATCGATCCGGGAAATCCCGAGTGCAAGGCCACCGCTGGTCGGATTCCGATGGGAGGCGCGGTGGGGCCGAAGACTGGTCCCAACTACCTCGTCGTCGGTGACGCCGCCGGCAGCGTGAATCCGTTCAACGGCGAGGGAATCGACTACGCCTACGAAACGGCTCGCATGGCGGCGCAGGTGATCGGAGAGGCGCTCGCCTCACGCGACGGCGCCGGCCTCCACGAATACCAGGCGATGCTCGACAGGGAGTTCGGCGAGTACTTCAAGGTAGCCCGACTGTTCGCCCGCATCATCGGCCGTCCGCTGCTGATGCGTGAGCTCACCCGCGTGGGCATGCACAGTCGCACGTTGATGGAGTGGGTGCTGCGCATCATGGCCAACCTGCTGCGCCCCGACGAGATCGGTCCGGCCGAGGCTGCCTACAAGGCGGCGTCGCGCATCGTCCGGCTCGCCCCCAACGCCTGAGTGACGCTCGCCGTGTGCTCGGGTGCGCGGTTCTCAGAGCGCCGACAACAGCGATGCGGGCGCTGCGCGCAGCACCTCGGCGGCCGCCGACTGCGGCAGTAGGTCGCACGCCGCCTCTGCACGCTGCACCCACTCGCGGGCAGCGCCCACTGCGGCATCGATGCCGCCGTTCGAGCGCACGATCGACAGCGCCTTGTCGCGCTCAGCGAGGTCGAGCGGCTTGCCGAGCAGGCTGAGCAGTTCGACGGCTGCAACGCCACCCGCTTGCAGCGTGCGCAGCACAGGCAGCGTGTAGACACCTTCCACCATGTCATGCCCGGCCGGCTTGCCGAGCTGCTCGTCGGTGGACATCAGGTCGAGCAGGTCGTCGACGATCTGGAACAGCATGCCGAACGACTCGCCGTAGTCGGTGAGCGCATCGACGACGGGACGAGGCTGCTCGGCGACGAGGCCGCCGATGCGCGCTGCGGTGGCGAACAGTGACGCGGTCTTGCCGCTGATCGACGAGAGATAACTCGACTCAGGACGGGCCGCGTTGTACGTGTGGCGAAGTTCCTCGATCTGCCCCTCGCACAGCCGGCCGATGGTGCGCGCGAGCAGTCCCGCCACCTCGGTGCCGAGTGATGCCGCAATCTCGGAGGCACGGGCCAGCAGGAAGTCGCCGGCGAGGATCGCCTGCAGGTTGCCCCACTTGGCATTCACCGTGTCGACACCACGTCGCGTGGCCGCCTCGTCCATGACGTCGTCGTGATAGAGGGATCCGGTCTGCACCAGTTCGCAGGCGATGCCGCCCTGCACCGATCGCTCGTAGAGGTCACCGTCGTCATCGGCACCGCCCGGCAATGCGGCCGCCACCACTGTCAACAGGGGCCGGAGTCGCTTTCCGCCGGCGACGATGAGGTGCGAGGCGATGTCGTCGAGATACGGGTCGGGCGTGCGAACCGACTCGCGCAGCGCTGCCTCGATCCGCGCGAGATGGTCGCCGTGGCCGGGCAACGCAAAGAGGGGCACCGGCGACACACCGCAAGGCTACGCAGTCCGCCGCAGAGTGGCTAATGCTGCGGCCGACTCCTGGTGCGTCCACCCGCCCGCCACTGACGTCGCGGACGGGTTCCGCCACCGGGTGCACCCTCGCCGAGGGGCCGGATGGCATGTCACGTCGGGGCCGGATCAGTGCGTCCGGAGGTCATGCGCACGACACGCCCGCTTCGCCGGCCGCCGGTACACTCCCCTCATGTTTGAACGCTTCACCGATCGGGCCCGCCGAGTCGTGGTGCTGGCGCAGGAGGAAGCCCGCCTCCTCAACCACAGCTACATCGGCACCGAGCACATCCTCCTCGGCCTGATCCACGAGGGCGAGGGCGTCGCCGCGAAGGCGATGGAGTCGCTGGGCATCAGCCTCGAAGCCGTGCGCAGCCAGGTGGAGGAGATCATCGGCCAGGGCGGATCGTCGCCATCGGGCCACATCCCGTTCACGCCGCGCGCAAAGAAGGTGCTCGAACTGTCGCTGCGTGAGGCGCTGCAGTTGGGGCACAACTACATCGGCACCGAGCACATCCTGCTCGGTCTCATCCGCGAGGGTGAGGGCGTCGCCGCACAGGTGCTCGTCAAGCTCGGCGCCGATCTCAGCCGGGTGCGCCAGCAGGTCATCCAGTTGCTGTCCGGCTACCAGGGTGGTCAGGGCAAGGGTGGCGAGGCGCCGGCCGCAGGCAGCGGATCGGCCGCTGGCGGCAAGGGCGACGAGCAGGGCGACAAGGGCAGCAGCCAGATCCTCGACCAGTTCGGCCGCAACCTCACGCAGCTGGCTCGCGAGAAGAAGCTCGACCCCGTCATCGGCCGGTCGCGAGAACTCGAGCGCGTGATGCAGATCCTCAGCCGGCGCACCAAGAACAATCCGGTGCTCATCGGCGAGCCCGGCGTCGGCAAGACGGCCATCGTCGAGGGCCTCGCCCAGAAGATCGTCAGCAACGACATCCCCGACACGCTCCGCAACAAGCAGCTCTACACGCTCGACCTCGGAGCACTCGTCGCCGGCTCGCGCTACCGCGGTGATTTCGAGGAGCGACTGAAGAAGGTCCTCAAGGAGATCAAGACCCGCGGCGACATCGTGCTCTTCATCGACGAGATCCACACACTCGTCGGTGCCGGCGCGGCCGAGGGCGCCATCGATGCCGCCAGCATCCTGAAGCCGATGCTCGCCCGCGGCGAACTGCAGACCATCGGCGCCACGACGCTCGACGAGTACCGCAAGCATCTCGAGAAGGACGCCGCCCTCGAGCGCCGGTTCCAGCCGGTGAAGGTCGATGAGCCCACCCTCGCCCACACCATCGAGATCCTGCGAGGCGTGCGCGACAAGTACGAGGCCCACCACCGGGTCACGATCACCGATCAGGCGATCGTCGCAGCGGCCAATCTCGCCGATCGCTACATCAGCGATCGCCACCTCCCCGACAAGGCCATTGACCTCATCGACGAGGCCGGCAGCCGCCTGCGCATCAAGCGCATGGCCACGCCACCCGACCTGAAGGACATCGAGCGCAAGCTCGGCGAAGTTCAGGAAGCAAAGAAGGCTGCCGTCGAAGAGCAGCGCTTCGAAGAGGCTGGCCGCCTGCGCGACCAGGAGAAGTCGCTGCTCGAGGAGAAGGCCGCCAAGGAGGCCGAGGTTAAGGCCAGCGGCGTCGATCTGTTCGACGAGGTCGACGAAGAGGCCATCGCCGAGGTGCTCAGTATCTGGACCGGCATCCCCGTGTACAAGCTCACCGAGGAGGAGACCCAGAAGCTCCTCAACATGGAAGGCGAGCTCCACAAGCGCATCATCGGCCAGGAGAACGCGATCAAGGCCGTGAGCCAGAGCGTCCGCCGCACCCGCGCCGGCCTCAAGGATCCAAAGCGCCCGAGCGGTTCGTTCATCTTCCTCGGGCCCACCGGCGTCGGAAAGACCGAACTCGCCAAGACGCTCGCCGAGTTCCTCTTCGGCGACGAGAACTCGCTCATCGCGCTCGACATGTCCGAGTACATGGAGAAGCACACCGTGAGCCGTCTCGTCGGCTCGCCCCCCGGCTATGTCGGCTACGAAGAGGGCGGCCAGCTCACCGAGGCCGTGCGGCGCAAGCCGTTCAGCGTCGTGCTGTTCGACGAGATCGAGAAGGCGCACCCCGACGTGTTCAACACGCTGCTGCAGATCCTCGAGGAGGGCCGTCTCACCGACAGCCAGGGCCGCACGGTCGACTTCCGCAACACCGTGCTCATCATGACCTCGAACCTCGGCACCCAGGACCTGCGCAAGGCCAATGTCGGCTTCACCACGGCCGACGCAGCGATGTCGTACGAGCGGATGAAGGACAAGGTGACGGATGCGCTGAAGGGCCACTTCCGCCCCGAGTTCCTCAACCGCATCGACGAGATCATCGTCTTCCACGAGCTTGCCCCGGACGAAGTGATGCAGATGGTCGACCTGATGACCAAGCGCCTCACCTCGCAGCTCGAGGGCCAGGGCCTCGGCATCGAACTGACGCAGAGTGCCAAGGAACTGCTGGCACGCAAGGGCTACGACCCGCAGCTCGGTGCGCGTCCGCTGCGTCGTGCCATCCAGCGGATGATCGAAGACGTGCTCTCCGAGAAGATCCTCTACAAGGAGTTCCACGCCGGCGAGATCATTGTCGTGGACACCGAGGACGATCCCGAGCGACCCGGCGACCAGCGCCTGAGCTTCCGCGGCGTCGAGGGCTTCCAGCCCCCGTCGACCGTCGAGCTCGCAGCGAGCGGTGTCGAGGGCACCGAGCCCCCGAACCACTCCGACTGACTCGGTGCTGATGACACTGACGGTGCCGCACCCGTGACCCGGGGGCCCCGTCAGCGACGCGTTGCCATGCGCCGTCTCGCCGCTCTTGCTGCTGGCGCCTGCGCGGTGCTGTCGATGTCGGCCTGCCGAGTCGACTCGGTGCTCACGGTGCGCATCGAGCGCGACGGGTCGGGAACCGTCGTGCTCGAAGCAGTCGCCGATGCTGCAGTGGTGCAGGCAGCTCCGGGCCTTGCCGAGGATCTGCGTCTCGACGACGCCGTCGCCGCCGGATGGACGGCCGAGGGCCCCGCGCCCACCGACGACGGCGGCCTGAGAATCGTCCTCACACGGACGTTCGCCACCATCGACGAGGCCACCGTGCTGGTCCAGTCGGTGAGCGGCCCTGACGGACCACTGCGCGACGTCTCACTCGTGCGCACCGGCGGCATCGGCCCCGATGGCCTGCCCGACGGATCCGACGCCACAGTCGAGCTGCGCGGCGCCCTCGGCATCGAGGGCGGCCTCGATGCCTTTGCCGACGAGGCCCTGCTGGCGGCAGTGGGTGCTACGCCCTACGCCAACGAGCTGGCAGCGGCCAACGTCGAACCCTCCGAGGCGGTCTCGTTCCGACTCGACATCGATGCTCGGGGCGAGGTCGTGGCAGGGGCCGAGAATGCCGAGAACGCCGACGGCATCGTGCGCTGGACGACTCCGCTCGATGGCTCGACCAGCGACCTCGCCACCACCTTCCGCTTCAACGGATCAAGCGGCTCAGGATGGTCGACCGTTTCGTCGCTGGCGCTCGCCGGGCTCGTGGCGTGGTGCATCGCCGCCGTCGCACTCATTGCCGTGGTGTCCAGGGCTCGGAAGCGACGACTGCGCGCAGCCGCTCTCCGCCGCCAGCAGCGGCCGGCCCGGTCGTCGCGACAGGGCGAGCGCACTTAGGCAGGCCGATAGCGCACAGTGACGCCCGGGCGTTCGCCGTCGTGGCGAATGATGCCGTCGTCGATGAGCTTGATGAGATGTGCGAGCACGCTGCGACCCGCAGCCTTGTACAGCTTCTCGCTCACCCCGACGTACAGAAGGCGAACGATGTCGGGGATGAGCTCGGTGCCGTTTCGCACCGCTGCGAGCACCTGCGCCTCTCGCTCGCGGCGATGTGCGACGAATGCATCGAGAAATGGGCCCGCATCGGTGACGGGTGCCCCGTGAGTGGGCAGCATCATCGCCGGCGACAGCGCCCGTACTCGATCGAGCGAGGCGAAGTAGTCGCGCATGTCGCCGTCGGGAGGTGTGATCACCGTGGTGCTCCAGCCCATGACGTGGTCGCCGGTGAAGAGGATCCGCTGGCCCTCGAACCAGTAGCACATGTGATTGCTCGTATGCCCGGGGGTGTGCACCGCCCGGATAACAAGGTCACCCACCGCCGCTGCGATGTCGCCGTCGGCAACTGCGACGTCGGGCTCGAAGTCGAGATCGAGCGACTCCTCAACCTTCGTCTCAGCGCCCGCCTCGTGCTGTGCGGCAAGTTCGTCGGGGTCTGGATCGTCGGGCACGTCGTCGTCGATCCAGTCGGGGTTCACGCGATGGGGACCGAATGCGACCGTGTGAGCACCGGTGAACTCCTTCAGCCACGCCGAGAGCGGCGAGTGGTCGCTATGGCAGTGCGTCACAAGGATCGCCCGCACGGTGCTGCCGGCCAGTGCTTCAGCGAGCGCCTCACGGTGCGAGTCGATCACCGGACCGGGGTCGATCACCACGACGTCGCCGGTGCCGACGATGTAGGTGCCCGAGCCGTGGTAGGTGAACTTCGACGGGTTGCGTGCAATCACCCGGCGCACGTGGGGTGCCACGTCGACGACCTCGCCGTACTTCGGGTCGTCGAGCGTGACGAACGGGATGGCGCTCATGCCAGCACCGCCCGCACCTCGCCCACCCGGGCACCGTGACCGAGCACCGGCGACGAGAGCGCGCCGACCGCCTGCACGTCGACACCGAGTGCTCGAAGCGCTGCCACCATCACCGGGGGGCGAGCACGATCACCGCCATCGGCCACCTTCAGCGCCACTGCGCGGCCGTCGGGCAGTGCTGCTGCGAAGACTCCGTCGGCGCCGTCCTTGGCCATCAGCCCGGGCACGGCGCGCATCAGCACCGTCACATCGCGCTGGTCGCCGCCCACCATCTCGGGGAACGACGTCATCGCCGCGTAGACATCGGCCGAGCCGACTCCCCCAGTTCCTGTGGCGATCGCGCGGAACGAGCGCGCCAGGCCCACCAGCGACAGCGCATGCGCAGGTGCTCCGCAGCCGTCGATGCCGATGTGATGGTGCGGCTCGCCTGCAAGCTCGTCGATGACCCGCGTGATGGCGAGCTGCAGCGGGTGGTCGATGCGCAGGTAGCTGCTGCCTGCGTGCTCCCAGCCGCTGCGTACGCACGTGGCGAGCATTCCGGCATGCTTGCCGCTGCAGTTCATCGTGAGCGGCACAGGACCGCCACCCGAGCACACCACTGCACGTGCCGCATCGTCGTCGAGCGGGAGCCCGGGCGTGTTGCCAAGTGCTGCAGCGTCGAGGCCCGCGCCGGCGAGGATGTCGATCGCTGCAGATGTGTGCGCCGGCGTGCCGTCGTGGCTGGCGCACACGAGCGCGAGCAGGCGTCGATCGAGGTGCAGACCCGCACGCACCATGGCCACGGACTGCATCGGCTTGTTCGACGAGCGCGGGTACACCACGGCTTCGGGATTGCCCACTGCCAGGGCGATCGACCCGTCGCGGTCGAGTGCAACGACGGCACCGAAGTGCACTGACTCGTCGAGTCCGCTGCGCGACGTGATGGCAAGTGGAGCGAAATCGGAGGGCCTGGCCACGGGTCAGTCGCTGTCCGCGCCACTGGACGGCTCACTGACGAGAAGTCGCTCGTCGACGAGGTCGTGGCGCGTGCCCATGCCCGACAGCACTGCCTGGACCATTGCAGCACCTGGTATCGCCAGCACGGCACCGACGGCACCCATCACTGCGCCGCCGCCGATCGCAGCGCCGAACGCAATCGCCGGATGCAGGTTCATCGTGCGCGACGTGATGCGCGGCACGAGCAGGTAATTCTCGAGCTGCTGGTAGACGACCACCGTCACGATGACCGCCGCAGCGCGCCCCGGTGAGTCGACGAAGGTGAGCAGTGCTGGCAGGGCGCCGGCGAGATAGGTGCCCACCACGGGGAGGAACTGGCTGACGACGCCGACCCACACCGCCATCGCCACCGGGGCCGGCGTCCCGATGAACTGGAACACCACCCAGTGCAGCAGGGCCGAGAACCCTGCGAGCAACGCCCGCGAGTACAGATAGCCACCCGTCTTGTCGATGGCGATGTCCCACGCATCGAGCACCGCCCGCTGACGCTCGGGGCGAAGGCGGCTGCAGACGACGCGCCGCAGCTTGGGCCCATCGGCGACGAGGTAGAAGGTGAACAGCAGCACCGATAACGCTTGCAGCACATACCCGAGTGCTGCCACTGACAGGTCGAACACTCGACTCTGCTGGCGGTCGATGAACTGCTGCACCGAGCCGTCGGGGTCGTTAATCTCGGCGATCACCGAGGCAGCGTCGATGTTCGTGCCGACGTTGTCGTTGAGGAAGTCGACGGTGCGGGTGACGTAGGTCTCGGAGTCACGCAGCAGGTCGGCAACCTGCTGGCCCACGAGTGCGCCGACAGCAGCGACGAATGCACCCAGCACCACCACGACACTGAAGAGAATGAGGC
>JBEGVK010000246.1:0-13745 GCA_041178405.1 Actinomycetota bacterium
CATCGCTACCGCTGTCGTGGACGCAGGCCAAGAGCGGCAAGTTCAGGGTGGCACTGTCGTATCCCACCGGCGGTGCCCGTTCTGGGACGCGGTTCGTTCGAACGGCGATCACGTCGTACACCTCCGGCTATGCGGGATGGCGGTTCGTTCCAGTCGGTGTCGTACCGGGCGAGACGTACCAGCTGAGCACCTGGTACCGGTCGAGCGTGGCCACCTCGCTGTTCGCCGAGTTCCGCACCGCGTCCGGGTCGACGACCTTCCAGCAGGTGGCGACCGTCCCGCCATCGGCGACCTGGGCCGAAGCTACGGCAACGGTCGTCGCTCCCGCCAGCACCGCTGCGATGACCGTGGTACACCGCCTCTCATCGATCGGCAGCCTCGATGTCGACGACAGCACGCTCACCGGCGAAGCGCCCGGTGCCGTCATCGCATCTCCGGCGTCGGTCACGGCATGCGCCACGGCGCTCAATCAGGTGACGGTGTCGTGGTCGGCGGTCACCGGTGCGACGTCGTACGACCTCTCCTATGGCCTGGCAGGAGCGAGTCCCGTCGTCGTGACCGGCATCACGGCTACGAGCCGCTCGCTCACCTCGCTCGCTCCCGGCACCTACGACGTGCGAGTGCGCGCCGTCGGCGGTGCGTCTGTCTCGGCGTGGTCGGCGACGTCGAGTGCCACCGTTGTTGCCAGCGCTGCCACGAGCCTCGTTGTGAACGGATCGTTCGAGTTGATGGGATCTGGCTGTGCAGCCCCGCAGTCGTGGCTGGCCGGCGGGTGGGGGACGAACACCCGAACCCTCACCGTGCCATCCACAGGCGGAGCCGTGGGTTCGCGCTTCGGCCGGGTGCAGATCACGTCGTACTCGAGCGGCGATGCGAAGTGGGCCTTCGATCACGTGCCGGTCGTGCCCGGCGGCACCTACGTGTTCGCCGACTGGTATCGATCGACTGCGCCCTCGCAGCTCACTATCGAGTACCGCACCACCGCCGGTGCGTTGTCGTATGCCTGGCTTCGCGACCTCTCCGCCGCCACGAACTGGACCCCCGTTGCGGCGTCCTTCACCGTGCCCACAGGCGTCACGTCGGTGTCGGTGTTCCACCTGATTGCCCGCGTGGGCACGCTCGACATCGACGACGCCTCGATCGTTGCCGATTCGTCGACGCTCGCTCCGCCTGCCGGACTGGTGGCGTCGTCGTCGGCGGCCGATCGCCTCACCGCATCATGGGGAAGCGTGGCCGCCGCAACTGTCTACGACCTCCAGTACGCCGGCACCTCCTCGACCGGCACACCCATCGCAGCAATCACTGTCAGCGACATCACCGCCGTCTCGACGACGGTCACCGGCCTTGCTGCGGGGTGGTACTCGGTGCAGGTTCGTGCGCGCAACACCACGGCCACGTCTGCCTGGTCGTCTCCGGTCGCAGTCGCCGTCGGCGTCACCGGCACGCCGCCGATCCCGGGACTCCCCACCCGATTCGTCGCCGGGTATCTCGAGGGCTGGAACCTCGCACTGCCGTCGACGCTCCCGACCCAGTACGAACTGCTCTACCACGCGTTCGCTCCGGTGCAGAGCGACGGATCGCTGACGATCTACCTCTCGGGCGTGTCGAGGACGGCACTGGCGACTGAGTACAAGGCACGCCGCGCCGCAGGGAAGCCAACCCTGCTGTCGATCGGCGGAGGCGGCGGAGCGCAGGCAGGACTCGGCACGGTGGCCCAGCAACAGGCGTTCCTCGCCAGCGTGAAGCCGCTCATCGACGAGTTCGGGTTCTCGGGAATCGACTGGGACCTCGAGGCGGGAGTGCCCGGTGGGATCTCGGCCACGGGCCTTGCAGCGGTCTCGCGAGCGCTGCGGGTCCACTACGGCGCTGGCTTCCTGATCACCTTGGCGCCCTACGGCGACCCGACCGTCGAGACTCCCATGCGCGCCCTGGCACGCGACCTCGCCTCGACAGGCGATCTCGCCTACGTGGGCTTCCAGTTCTACAACGACAATGCGCCGACGTCGTCGAGCGTGCTGGCGAAGATGCGCAGCTGGATGACCGACACCGGCATCAGGCCGGATCAGTTCGTGCTGGGCTTCTGGGCGGGCCCGTGGGACTGGCCTGCGGGGTACGTGATGCCCGAGACCGCCATGGCGGCGATCTATGCCGACGTTGCCGCTGCGTATCCGACACTCCGCGGCACCTATACCTGGGGAATCCGGGGCACCGACATGCCGCGCGGCTGGCTGTACGCAACGACGATGTGGCCGGTGGTACACGCCACCTGAGGGTCCGAAGCGCCGCGCTCGCGGTGTGCGCTGCCGACAGGCAGACTGGTCGATATGTGGGGGCGGGTTGGAATGGTCGCTGCACTTGCGGCATCGAGTCTGCTCGTCCGCCCTCCGCAGCCCGGACTCGACACCCGGCCCGCTGAGGTGCCGACTTCGCCGCCGGCTCTTCGCTCTGCAGACGCTGTGCTCTCCGCTCCCGTTTCCGAGATCGCAACAGGGTCGGCGACGGCAGCGGAAGGTGCCGTCAGGCTCGGCGGTCCGCGGCCAGCCAGTACCTGCCAGCGGATTGCGTACTCGGTCGGCGCAGCCACACAGGCGACGCAGGTCGTGATCGTCGCTCCGCCGACGATGACGTCGACCTCGGCAGCAGTGCAGTTGGCAGCCCTCACGCCGCGCGGCTGGGAGTGCGGCCCCATCTTGGCTGCGCGCATCGGCCGTAACGGCGTGCGGCCGCTCATGCAGCGCCGGAGCGGAGACGGCACGACGCCAGCAGGCGTGTTCCCACTCGGTGAGATGACCGCCTGGGACGGCGAGCGCTTCAGTGTCTTCGGCAACGATCCCGACCCGGGCGTCACCGCTGGCAACTATCGGGACGTTCGCACGGGGGACTGCTTCGGCGCGACGCCCAACCACCCCGACTACGGCCATCTCGTCTATCGGTCAGCCGCAGACTGCCCCGGGCCCGATGACGAATACCTGCCGCGATACGGCGGCACCTACGCGCACGCCGCCCTGATCGGCGCCAACATGGAACCCGAGGTGAGCGGCGATGCGCCAGGCGAGATCCCCTATGCGGCCGCGATATTCCTCCATCGTCACTCGTTCGATGCCACAGGAGCATCAAAGCCGACGTCGGGCTGCGTGTCGCTGCAGATGTCGGACCTGGTGTCGGTGCTCCGGTCGATGCGGCGCGGGGTGGTCTTCGCAATCGGCACTGCCGACTGGCTGCTTGCCGGATCGTGGTGACCCGCGTCCGGCGTGACGCGGAGCACTGGCGGAGGCCTGATCTACGCTCCTGCCGATGACGAACTCGTTTCCGCGCCTGTTCTCTGAGATCCGACTCGGACCAGTCACGGCGCGGAATCGGATCGTCTCATCGGGGCACGACACCGTGATGGCAGTCGACGGGAAGGTGACCGACCAGCTCGTGGCGTACCAGGAGGCACGCGCTCGGGGTGGAGTGGGTCTCATCGTGGCCCAGGTGGCTGGCATCCACCAGTCGGCGAAGTACACGGGATCGGTGCTCATGGCCGACGACGACTCGTGCATCCCCGGCCTGTCCCGGCTCGCCGATGCCGTCCACCGGCACGGAGCGCTGCTGTTCCAGCAGCTGTTCCATGACGGCAGGGAGATGATGGACTCGGGCGAGGGAATGCTGCCGGTGGCACTGAGCGCATCGGCCGTTCCCAACGAGCGCTTCCACATCATGCCGAGGGCGATGACGGCCGACCAGGTCAGGGAGATGATCGGGTGCTACGCCAACGCCGCCGCACGGATGCGGACCGCTGGCCATGACGGCGTCGAGGTCGTGGCGTCGCACGGGTATCTGCCGGCGCAGTTCCTGAATCAACGCACCAACAGGCGGGACGACGAATACGGCGGCTCGCTGACCAATCGCATGCGGTTCCTCCGCGAGGTGCTCGCCGCAGTTCGGCATGCGGTCGGTGCCGGATTGGCAGTAGGGCTGCGGATGTCGATCGGCGAGGAGGCCGAGGACGGCATGACCCAAGAGGAGGGACTCGAGGTGCTCGCTGCGATGCGCGGCGAAGGGCTCTTCGACTATGTGTCGGTGGTCGCCGGCACCTCGGCCACGATCGCCGGGTCCGACCACATCGTGCCGCCGATGACCATGGTCTCTGGTTACACGGTGCCGCTGGCGCGTCGGGTAAAGGATGCCGTCGACGTGCCAGTCATGGTGGCGGGTCGCATCAACCAGCCGCAGGATGCGGAACGGTATCTGTCGGCGGGTGACGTCGATGCCGTGGTGATGACGCGGGCGCTCATCTGCGATCCCGAGATGCCGGCGAAGGCGAACCAAGGTGCGGTCGACGACATCCGCGCCTGCATTGGCTGCAACCAGTCGTGCATCGGGCATTTCCATCTCGGATACCCGATCTCGTGCATCCAGCACCCGGAGACCGGTCGAGAGCTCACGTACGGTGTGCGAATGCGGGCGACGAGGTCGCGTCGCATCGTGGTCGTCGGCGGGGGGCCCGGCGGCATGAAGGCTGCTGCGGTGGCGGCCGAGCGCGGACATCAGGTCACGCTGCTCGAGGCGGCAGCACAACTCGGTGGACAGGTGCTGCTTGCCCAGCAGCTTCCTGGCCGGGCCGAGTTCGGCGGCGCCGTGTCAAACCTTCGTCGTGAGATGGAGCGCGCCGGCGTGGAGATCCGACTGCGTACGCCAGGAAGCGTCGACCTGATCCAGTCGCTGCAGCCTGATGCTGTCGTACTGGCGACGGGAGCGACGCCACGACGTGCCAGCCTCGAGGTGCTCGGAGAGCCGGTTGTGCTCGATGCGTGGGAGGTGCTGCGCGGGGCTGAGGTGGCAAGGGGCCGGGTCGTCGTCGCCGACTGGCGATGCGACTGGATCGGTCTGGGCGTCGCCATCCTGATGGCCGAGCGTGGCAACAGCGTCACCCTCGCAGTGAGCGGCTACCACGCTGGGCAGCGGATCCAGCAATACGTGCGCGACGAGATGATCAAGCATGCGCTGCGGCGCGATGTGGAGATCATCCCGCTGGTGAGGCCGTACGGGGCTGACACCGACACCGTCTACCTGCAGCACGTGCTCACGGGGGAACCGGTGATCGTCGAGGCGGTGAGCGCGCTGGTGATGTCGCAGGGACACGAGTCGGTCAACGACCTCGAACAGGGGCTGCGATCGACCGGTACCGCCGTGCACATGGTCGGCGACTGCCTTGCTCCGAGAACGGTCGAGGAGGCGGTCTTCGAGGGCCTGAAGGTAGGCACCGCACTCTGAGGCGCGCTGCCCGGCGGGGGCTCAGGTCCGGACCTCTCCTACGAGCGGCGGCGCAGTCTCCTGCCGAGCGGGATCATCGCCGGCAGTTGCTCGAGGATCTCGTCGTAGCCGGGTCGGCGTTCAGCGGATCGTCGGTCCATCATCGGAACCGACCCGAATCGAAGCAGCGCCGTCATCGACAGCGGACCTGCTGCGGTCCACCACCACGCCGATGGGTGTCCGGCGACGCCGAACAGCCAGACCCCCCACCACATCGACGCCTCACCGAAGTAATTGGGGTGACGCGAGAGCGCCCACAATCCGCCGCGGAACGGCATCGTGCTGCCTGTCCGGCGATGCGCCCTCATCTGCTCATCGGCAGCGAATTGCAGGACTGCAGCTCCGACGACGACGGCAGCCGCGACAGCGTCGAGTGCCGAGAGCGGCTGGTCGCCGAGTGTGAGGGCTGCGTACATGCCGAGGCACCCGGCGTAGACCTGCAGCGTGGGGTAGAGGTGGATGGCCGTCAAGTCGATGAGCCAGCCGGGTGCCGGCGACTGCCGCCGCAGCATCCGGTACCGCCAGTCCTCGTGGGATGGCCCACTCCACCCACGTGCCCAGTTCAGCGTGAGGCGGACCGCCCAGATCGAGACGGCTCCGATGAGCAGGGCCGTGCGCCCGTCGGGCACGCCCATGCCGCGGCTGGCGAATGCCCATGCGACGAACGGCGGGATCACGGACCAGTACGGGTCGTACAGGCTCGAGTTGCGCATCGCCATCGACGCGACGAAGACGGCGGCGGTGGCGAAGAGGTCGGCGACGAGTACGGCGACCAGTGGGTGCAGGCCACTGCACGCATCGAGTACGAACGCAGCCCCGGTGAGCACCCCGGCGTAGAGCGCGGCGACCGCCAGAAGGGCGGACCGCCTGCCGTCGCCATCGCCGCCTTCGACGCGCACGGTGGGATCGTTGGGGGTGTCCATGGGATGGGATTAGCACGTCGGCGACGTCCCGGCGAGCATGATCTCGATCTTGAGTGGTGACGTGGCTACACTCCGTGGTGGCACTCGGATCGGCACAGGCCGTGCGACGCCGAACTCGACATGCACTTCTCCCGCCGCCTGTTCCTCGTAGTCGCCTCGCTCGCAGGGTCGCTGTCGCTCGTGTCGGTGCTGTCGCCCGGCGCCGATGCAGCGCGTCGCCCGAAGCCGCCGACCACGACCACGACGTCCACGACCACGACGTCCACCACGACGACGTCGACCACGACGACGGCCCCATCGACGAGTACGTCGACCACGACGTCAACGACCAGCACGACCTCGACCACCAGCACGACGCTGCCACCGGGGACGGTGGCAGGCACCGCTGCGCAGTTGCTCAGTCAGATGCCGACCCTCGTCGAGGTCGGCACCGGGTACTCGCGCACGCTCTTCACGCACTGGATCGACGCCGACGGCGATGGCTGCAACACGCGATACGAAGTGCTGATTGCCGAGTCGCTGACCGTTCCAGTGGTCGTGGCACCGTGCACGATCTCGAATACGACGTGGTTCTCTGCCTATGACGGCATCACCGAGTATCTCCCGGCGGATGTCGACATCGACCACGTGGTGGCGTTGAAGGAAGCCTGGGACTCAGGGGCGTGGAACTGGACGGCGGAGCGCCGCCGAGCATTTGCCAACGACCTCGGCGACCCGCGGAGCCTCATTGCGGTCACCGACAACGTCAACGCCGCGAAGGGCGACATGGATCCCGCGCAGTGGATGCCGCCACGGGCCGATGCCCACTGCCAGTACCTGTTCGATTGGGTGGCGGTGAAGGTGCGGTGGGGACTTGCCGTCGATCTTGCCGAGCGCACTGCGATCTCCACCCGACTCGCTGGCTGTCCGGCAACCGTGCTGACTGTCCGAACCGCCTGACGGGTACTCCGCCAGCTCAGCGCCCGACCCGTAGGGCACTCGACCTCAGTACGGCAGTCGGCGGCAGGTCACCCAGTCCATGCGATCCCTGGTGAAGGCGGTGCGGAGTCGGTAGCCGGCGGGCTCGTAGTGGATGCCGTCGCCCTCCAGATACTGCCGCGTGGGCTGCGATGCCCAGTCGAGCACCAGCAGGTTCGGGTACTGGGCGCTCTTGAAGGTGAGGACGTCGTTGAATCTCGCCTGTGTGGTGAGATTGCCGAGCTGGAGATTGATCCACAGCACGGTCCGTGATCGCCCGACTGCTGCCATCGCCTTGTCGATGTTGTCGCCGAACCACTTCGCGGTGAAGCCCGCAGCGGCGTCATTCGTGCCGAGACCGACCACCACGAGTGGCTCGAGTCGACCCTCGGCCGCTTCGATCGCCAGGCGATTTGCCCCGCCGTCAGCGAACCGGGCCTGCCGTGCGTCGATCCTGGCTGCGTAGCCAGCAGCGGCAAGGACGTCCTCGAGACCGCCGAAATCGAGCGCACCGACCGTGAGCGAGTCGCCGATCACGTAGGCGCGGCGCTCCTGGCAGATTGCCGGCGGCGGAGTCGTGGACAGTGTCTGCACCCGTTCGCCGCGTGCAGCCAGATTCGAGGCGATCGCCGGGACATCACCGATGCTCTCGCCGCCGACGTCGAAACCATGCTCGGCGACGACAGGCGTGGCAGCGAGCACCATCGCAGCCGCAATGGCCAAGAGAGCGCGGCGACGTACGCGAGCGGGCAGCATGAGACAGCACGCTATTCGCTGTGGCCGCCGACCGTCGGGCACTGCGTCGCGGTGAACAATGCAGTGCGCCTAGTGTGCGGAGATGGCGCCGCGCAGGGTGTGTTCGACTGCCGTGGCGCATCAGCGGGTGCGGTGGCAACGGGTGGTGCCGTTCGCGCTCGCCGTGGCAGCCCTGGGGTGCTCGAACGACTCTCCCGGCTCCTCGCCGGCCCCGGACACCGGTGCTGCGGTGCAGCCATCGTCCCCGACCCTGGCGGTGTCGACCTCGACGAGTTCCACCTCCACGACCTCGTCCACATCGACCATTCCCGAGTCGCGCGTCATATCGATGGCATTCTCGGGCGACGTGCTCATCCACACCTCGCTCTGGGAGCAGGCACGCGAGACGGCGGGAGGTGACGGCTACGACTTCTCGCCGATGTTCGCCGAGACGGCACCGCTCGTCGCGGCAGCAGACCTGGGCATCTGCCATCTCGAGGTTCCGATCGCCCCGCCGGGGGAGGAGCCGTCGACGTTCCCGCTCTACGGCGCCCCGAGAGAACTCGTGGCGGGAATCAAGTCGGGCGGATACGACAGGTGCTCGACGGCAAGCAACCACACACTCGACCAGGGAACGGCGGGAATCGACGCCACGCTGGTCGAATTCGATGCCCAGGGTATGGGCCAGGCCGGCATGGCGCGAACACCCGAGGAGATCGAACCCCGGCCATTCGAGGTGAACGGGGTGCAGGTCTGTCACCTCTCGTACACGTGGAGCTTCAACGGCCTCAGCCTCCCGTCCGACGAGCCATGGCGGTCGGTGGAGATCGACACCGATCGGATCATCGCTGATGCGACACTCGCCCGTGAGCGCGGCGCCGAGGTCGTGGTGGTCAGCATGCACTGGGGTGCCGAGACGGTGGCCGCTATCACGTCAACGCAGCGCCGCCAGGCAGAAGCCATCACAGCGTCCGGCCAGGTCGACCTGATCGTGGGCCACCACACCCATGTCGTGCAGCCGATCGAGCAGGTGAACGGGGTGTGGACGGTGTTCGGCATGGGCAATGTGCTCAGCAACCATCCGACGCGCGAGTTCTTCCCTCCGAGTTCTCAGGATGGGGTCATCGTGACCGTCACGGTCGAGGTGTCGGCCGCAGGTGACGTCACCGTGGCGCGGCCGGTCGCTCACCCGACGTGGGTCGACCGTCGCAACGGATACGTGATCCGCGACGTGCTCGGGCAACTGGCAAGGCCCGATCTTGCAGCGGGTATGCGGGCCGTCTACGTCGAATCGCTCGAGCGCACGCGGCGGATGGTGGGCGAGTTCTTCCCAGCGCGCTGATCGCAGCGTCGCTCAGGCGACTCGGTGGTATGCGGCGTACGAATCCACCCAGGGGCCGAGCAGGGCGTCGAGCAGCGGCTGCAGCCAGGCAGCCGCCTCGTTCGAGATATGGCTCTCGTCCCGGTAGGCGAGGAGGTCGCCGATGACGATGGGGCAAATGCCTCCGCTGCACAGCCAGGCGGTCGGCTCGACGTAGCCGACTGAGCGATCGGCGGTCGTGTCACGGATCCAGTCGTCGATCGCATTCACGCGCCCGTCATCGAGGGTGGCGGCACATGGGCTGACATCGCTGCGATTCTCCGCAGCGCACGCCGGTGCCGAGCGGTCTGGTCGCGGCGTGTCGCCGAGGACGATGGGCTCGATGCCGTCGGATCGGAGGCTGTCGAGCAGCGGTGACAGCAACTGCTGCCACCATTCGATGCCGATGGACTCGCGGCTCTCGACCTCTGCAAGCCGGTGGTACTGCGAGACCAGCACGATGTCGACGGACTGCTCACGCATGTATCGGCGAACCTCGTCGCGCCACGGCTGGCAGTGCGTGAACTCTGCGCTGGCACCGAAGTTGTACACGGCGACGTCGAGATAGGGGCAGCCTCCCTGCGTGAGCGAGAGGAGTCGCCAGCCCCGCAAGGTGGCGACCTGTTCGAGTGGGGTGAACCACTGGGCGGCGTGCGAGTCGCCCCACAGGGCCACTGTGACAGTTCCCTCCGGGTCGCCGAATACGCAGTCGTCCCGAACGCGGGGCGAGAGGTACTGGTGGCAGCCGTTGTCGTAGATCACTGGCACGTCGTTCTTTGCGTCGAGTACCGGGGGCCTGACATTGTCGGGCAGCGCGGTTGGAGCGAGCGCATCGACGACCGCCTGCGGTGCCGCCTCGCCGTCCATCGTCAGCGCCGGAGGTGGTGCCGGAACGGTGGTGGGAGGGGGGAGCGTCGATGACGAGACCGGGCCGTCGGTCGTCGTGGGCGCCGCCGTCGTGGTCGTAGCGAGCAGTGGTGCCTCTGCGACGAGGCCCGTTCGAAGGTCTGGCGAGTACGCAGCCACAGCCGTGCTCGAGCCGACCGCCGCCACGACGAGCATGCCGCCGATGGCGACGGAGGTGGCAGGACGCACCGCCAGCCACCTGCTGGACCGCACCGGCTGCTCGACGATGCGGTAGCCGGCCTCGGCGACGAGCACGACGCCGCCCGCCAGCAGCACCCGCCACGATGCGGGCAGTGGTTCGCCTCGGTGCGACTCGGCGATCACCAGTGCCGGCCAGTGCCACAGGTAGAGCGAGTACGAGCGGCTGCCGAGATACTGCAGCGGCCGCCAGCGAAGCAACGCCGCCGGACCCCATGCGGCGTCGCGACTGCTCTCGCCGGATGCCAGTACGGCAACGGTGGCCGCTACCGGCACCATGGCGATCCAGCCGGGGAACTCGTCGACGGAGCCGAGGAGGACGACGCTGCCGAACACGGCAGCAATGCCAGCCCACCCAGCTGCAGCGCGGACCGCTGCTGGCACTCGTGCGACGGTGGGAGCCCCTGCGGCGAGGAGTGCTCCGAGGCCGAGTTCCCATGCCCGTGTGTGGAGGCCGTAGTACGACCATGTTGGATAGCCAGCAGTGAGGAGGCCGCTCAAGCAGTACGAGGCGGCAATCACCATGCACATCGCTACGGCGGTGCGCCGGCGCACCTGCGATCTCGATGCCGAGGCCGTCACAGCGGCAATCAGTGCAGGCCATATGAAGTAGAACTGCTCCTCCACAGCGAGCGACCAGAAGTGGAGCACCGGCGACGGCTCGAGCGATGCAGTGAGGTAGTTGGTGCCACGGTCGGCAAAGAGCAGGTTTGCGGCAAAGAGCGCCGATGCCCGAAGCTCAGCAGCGATGTCGTCGAGACGAGTCGGATCGAGGAGTCGAGATGCGGCGATGGCGGTGGTGGCCACGACCACGGTGGAGATGGGCAGCAGCCGCCGCGCGCGCCGCGCATAGAAGCGAAGGACAGAGATCGCCCCGTCGCGTTCACGCTCGGCCACGAGCAGCGTGGTGATCAGAAACCCGGAGATCACGAAGAAGACATCGACACCGACGAAGCCGCCTGAGGTGCCCGGTACCCCGAAGTGAAAGAGCAACACGGCAACGACGGCAAGTGCCCGCAGCCCCTCGATATCGCGGCGATGGGTCACGCCGACACAGTAGTGGTGGCTCGATTGCCGGCATCGGAGCATCGACAGACCGTCGTCGTCCTACGAGTCCGCACCTAGGATCGCCTCATGGCGCGAGAACTGTCGGTCGGGGTCCAGCTGCCTGAGGTCGAGCGCCGCGTCGAGTGGCCCGAACTGATCGCGATGGCGCGGACCGCTGAGGCGGTCGGCTTCGACAGTCTCTGGCTGGGCGACCACCTGCTCTACGACCTGCCGGACGGAACACCGCGCGGGCCGTGGGAGGTGTGGACCTCGCTGGCGGCGATCGCCGCGTCGACAGACTCGATCATGCTCGGCCCGCTCGTCGCATCGCTCGGCTTTCATGACCCGGCGATGCTCGCCAAGATGGCGGCGACCGTCGACGCGATCTCCGGCGGGCGGCTCATCGTCGGTGTCGGAGCCGGATGGAACGAGCGCGAATATCGCGCCTTCGGCCTGCCGTTCGACCACCGAGTCGACCGATTCGAAGAGGCCTTCCACATCGTGCGCCGCCTACTGGCGGGCGAGACGGTCGATCACGATGGCCGCTACCACCGTCTCGAGCGCTGTGTAGTCGATCCGCCCGCGGCCCGTACTGGCGGGCCTCCCCTGATGGTCGGATCGATCGGTCCTCGAATGCTCGGCATCACGCTGCCGCATGTGCGGATGTGGAACGTGTGGTTCAGCCAGTACGGCAACACGCCCGATGGCCTTGCTCGTGTCGTCGACTCGGCACGCGATGCGCTGCGCCGCGCCGGTCGGAGTCCCGACGAGGTCGAGGGAACGGCGTGCGTCTTCGTGCAGACACCGCGAGGTGCCGGCCGGATGATGGGCGACCCTGCGATGTCGGCACCCCCGCTTCGCGGCTCAGCATCCGAGATCGCCGACCAGTTGAGGGCACTGGCGATTCCGGGGATCTCGCATCTGCAACTGGTGGTCGATCCGATCGACCGGGAGAGCATCGAGTGGCTTGCTGACGTTCTCGCGACGCTGCGGCACTGAGTGCAGCGTGCTCCGCTAGCCGAGGGGCACGAGTGCGGGCAGCGTGACCTCGAGGAGTTCGAGGTCGATGCTCGGGGTCGACCACCTGAAGGGAGTCTTCGAGGGGATGGTCGCAGCGTCGGCCTCGCCGAGGTGGTGAACGTCGCTGCCAATCTGGAGGTCGACAGTGCCGCGCAGCACGAATCCGAAGAGGAACTCCCCCTCGTGGCGAAGCATCTGCACGCTGTCGCTGGCAGATGATCGGCCTATGACGGCAGCGCCCGTGGCAGGTCGCACAACGCGCACGCCGGCCAGGCCGTCGGTCGCCGAGCCGATGCCGGTGTCCCGCTGCTCGAAGTGGTCGTCGATGCGCCACGTCGTCCATTCGGCGCCGACTGCCCGGTGGTGCACGAACCGGTGGCCTTCCGCTCCGAATGGTCGCTCGGGCAATGACCGGCCCGTCGGCAGCTCCATTGCTGGATCGCCGTAGGTGTCGTGGTCGGCGGGGCAGCCGATCTCAACGACCTGCATGCCAGCTGACGCCTCGACGACGCGATGCCGGATCGTGGACGGCTGCAGCACGCAGTCGCCCTCGCACAGCGTGATGAGGTCGCCCTGGTCCTCGTAGAGGACGGTCACCCATCCGCGGTGGCAGAAGATCATCTGGAAGCGCACGTCGTGGAAGTGCACGTAGTCGGGTACGGGGCCGCCATCTGGGATGAGGATGTGCGACGCGATGAACCTGCCGCCGAGGCGACCATCGATGAGGTCGCGGTACTGCATGCCAGCCCTGCCCTCTCCCGGCGGCGCTGACGCGCCGGCTCGGCTCAGAGTGAATTGCTCGACCAAGGTCGGGATGGCCAGTGAGTCGGGTGGTGCGACGAACTCGACAACGGTGCCGCCGGGGGACATCGCAGTGCGGGCGCCTTCGGTGCCCGCGCGTAGGCGCATCACCGGGCTCGGGCACTGTGCGCCGACCTCGAGTGCGATCGAGATGCCGTGCCCAGCCAGGACCGCCCGGCGGGGGTGGTCGGCAGGGGAGATGACGCGGACGCCGAAACCGAGCGCTGTGAAGAAGTCGATACTCGCTGACAGTGGCTCCGGACACGGGACCAGCACCTGGCCAGGGGCGAGATGGGCGGCTGCGGTGGGATCCACCTGCCAATGTTGGCCGATCGGCTCCGGTAGCGGCGAGTCGCCCACGGATCGTGCCGGCCGTGCTCCGCTACGGTCATATCCGTGCCGACGCCGATCGAGATCCGCTCGCCGCTGCAGGGCACCGTCGTCTCCGTCGAGGTCACTGCCGGGGCACATGCCGAGGCAGGCGGCGTGCTCGTGCTGGTGGA
>JBEGVK010000247.1:0-9343 GCA_041178405.1 Actinomycetota bacterium
GAGTGCCGCCGTGATCTCGGCCACCATCTCGGGTGAGGCCGTCGGGTCGGTGGGGGTGTTGTCGGTTGCGTCGGACATGGTGGGTGCGGGCTCCTCGCTGGTGTGGTGGCTGGTGTGGTGGCTGGTGTGGTCGTCGGCGTCACGGTGGCTGGCGTCACGGTGGCCGGTGTTGTCGTGCATGCGATGCCTTTCTGCGTGTGCGATGCGGAGGGTCGGTGCGGACGGGCCGGCGGGAACGGACTGGCCGGGCTGCCGGCGGAGGGGTCGGGTGTGGCGGCCACCCGAGAGTTCGACGTACTGAGTGCGCCGGCGCGTGACGTGGCGCGGCACGAGTCCGCTATGCGGCGAGCGCGAAGGATGGCTGGTCGAGTGAGACGACCTGCCGTGCGGCGCCGCGCAGCATGCCGCCGAGGCCGCCCTTGCCGACGATGAGGTCAGTGGGCACGCCGGCCCGGCGCAGCACCGTCACCGACTGGGTGAAGGCCCTGCCGTCGCCCGAGACGAGGACGACGCTCGAGAACGACCCGACCACCCGCTCGGGCGAGAGGTGCTCGAGCAGTCGGTTGTCGGCGCCGTCGATGCCCCTGCCGAGCAGGACGCTGCGGGGCAGCACGCCCATCGCCGTGGTGAGCAGGGTGGGCCCGCAGCCCACCACCCACACGTCGCCCTCGCCGTGGCCCACCATGTCGCGGATCACGGCGAGCGCGTGCCGCACGTCGTCGGCGCTGGCGTCGGCGCCGCCGACGGCGTTCTCGATGTCGACCACCACCAGGCGGCGACTGGCGGGCCGCTGGGCTGCCAGGTGCCTGGTGTGCCGGCTGCCGGTTGCGGTGCGAGTCGTCATCGGAGTCCCTCCTGGTGCGTGCCCCGGCGGCGGGTCCGCCGGGGTCTCGGTATGACAGGTAAACGGACGGAGCGGGCCGCCGCGTGACGCCGGGCCGATGCCCGGGTGCGTCGGTCAGTTGTCGGGGAGGGCCTTGGAGAAGTCGCCGCGCAGGGCGCTCTTCACGTGCCAGCAGGTGCTGCCGTACTCGAACCCGGGGCACGTGCAGGTGGCGGTTCCGTTGTCGAGCGTCACCGTGTAGCGCACCTTCGGGTTGCTGCTCGATGCGAAGCGGTACTCCGCAACACCCGACTCGATCTCGGTGCCGAACTTCTCGAGCAGCTCGAGCATCGTGCGCTGCAGTCCCATCGTGGGCGTGACGGGCTCGGCGGTCTGCCGGGCGCTGCCGACGAGCAGGGGGGCCTTCTCGCCCGAGAGTGCCAGGTCGATGACATCGTCGAGCATCGTCGAGTGCGTGACGCTCGCCGACTCGACAGTGGCCACCATCGCCGCCTTTGCCTCCAGCATCGCCGACACGAACGAGTCGAGCGTGTCGGGGGCGTAGATGTAGGTGACGAATGCCGTCGAGGTCTGGCCGATGCGGTGGATGCGGTCCTCGGCCTGCCAGTGGTTGGCCGGCACCCAGTCGAGGTCGTTGAACACCACGTGCGTGCCGGCCGTGAGGGTGATGCCGACGCCGGCGGCCTGCAGGTTGCCGACGAAGACCCGGATCGAGTCGTCGGTCTGGAAGCGGTCGACTGCTGCCTGCCGCTGTGCCATCGATGAGCTGCCGGTGAGCGACACGGCACTGTCGCCGAACCGCTCGAGCATCGTGTCGATCACGCCCGTGTAGCCGGAGAAGACCACCACCTTCTGGCCGCTCTCGACGAGGTCGGTGACGAAGTCGGCGGTGGCGCGGGCCTTCACGAGGGCGAGCTCGTGGCGGGCCTTGTTGATGAGGCCGAGGAAGGTGATCCATGTCGACCCCTCGCGTGCTGGGTTGGCGCTGAGGTAGTCGAGGGCACGGGTCTCGTAGCCCTTGATGCGCTGCACGGGCACGTCGACGGGCACCCAGCTGCGCACCTTCTCGGGAAGGTCGAGGGCCTCGCTCTTGGCCCGGCGCAGCATCACGCCAGCCACCACCATCGACAGCTCGTCGAGGTTCGAGGCGCCGTTCGAGTCGAGGCCGTAGCCGTTGTTGTAGGCACCGCAGTAGCGGCGGGCGAACTTGTAGAAGCTGCGCGACACGGGATGGCCGATCGCCTTCAGCAACTGGAACAGGTCGCGGGGCCGGTTGGTCATCGGGGTGCCGGTGAGCAGGTACACGCCGGCTGGCTCGCCCGACAGGAGCGTCATGGTGTGCTTGGTGCGCGCCGAGCGGTTCTTGATGTAGTGCGCCTCGTCGAGCACGACGACGTTGAAGGGGATCTCGGCGAGGTCGGCAGCGAAGCGGCCGAGCCGGTCGTAGTTGACGATCGTCCAGCGGGCGTCGGTGCGCGGCGCCTCCTTGGCGAGCACCTGCACGTCGGCGCCAGGCTCGACCATGTGGATCTCGCGCTCCCAGTTCAGCTTCAGGGTGGCGGGGCACACGACGAGGAAGGGGCCGTCGGGGCTCTGTTCGCGCGCCGCGACGATCGCCGTGCGGGTCTTGCCGAGGCCCATGTCGTCGGCGAGGATCGCCTTGCGGCGCGACAGCAGGAAGGCCACGCCGCTGCACTGGTGGTTGTAGAGCGACGGGTACTGCTGTCGGACGTGCTCGGCTGCAGCGACGAGGAACTCGCCGTTGCTGGCGGGCGGCAGGGCGCCACCGGCGGGCTCTGGTGCGGACTGGCTGGGTGTGGGACGAGTGGTCATGGGAATCTCACGAACCGGCCGAGCCGCCGCGTGACGGCCTGGAGGAAGATTTCCTGCCAGGCCGCCGCGCGTGCGACGGGGACGATGGGCGGGATGCGCTCGAGCGGCGTCCGGCGCTGGCCCTGCCGGTCAGCGGGCGATGTCGAGACCGTTGCAGTGGTCGGTCCACTCGTCGCGAAGGAACCGCGTGAACTCGTAGTTGTGGGTGCTGAAGCGGTGCCACTGGCCCATCCACTCGTGCGCCGTGTCGGCATCGAGGCCGAGGTGCTTCATCGCCCAGGCGCGCAGCACCAGCGTGGTGCGGCTGCGGCCGCCGTGGCAGTGGACGATGACGCGGTGTCCCTGCCGGCGCCATGCCTCGACCGTCTCGACTGCGTCGTGGACGACGGCGAAGAGGTTGTCGTTGACGTCGTCGGGTTCGTCGATGATGTAGTGGGCGCGACGCAGGGGCACGTCGACCAGCCAGTCGTCGACGGCGCACAGCGAGTACACGGCGAACGACGGGTCGGCGGTGGCCGCATCGATGGTGCCCTGCAGGTCGGCAGCATGGACATCGAGCTCGATGCCGTTGTGCACGAGGTTCATCGGCGGTGCCGGGTGCTCGCGTGCGCTGTTGCGCCTCACGCCCTTGCCCCTGAGGCGGCGGGCGATGTTCTGCAGGCCGCTCAGGTCGTAGTGCTGGAGTCCGTCGGGTGTGTCGACTGTGCCGTTCAGGTAGGTGAGCCACCGGCTGGGGATGGCCTGGATGCCGTCGCGCGCACCGGCGAGCGCGCCGGCGACGCAGGCCACGGTGTCGGTGTCGCCGCCGAGATCGATGGCGGCCGTGACGACGTCGTGGAACGTGTCGTGGTGGCGCAGCGCCCACACCGCCTGGGCGAGGCAGCCCCACACCGAGCCGTTGCTCGGGTCGCCGGGCTGGTTGGGTGTCCAGTCGGGCGAGAGCATGGTGGCGAACGTGGCGCGGTGCTCGTCGGGCACGTACGAGAGGACGTCGTCGATCTCGGCGATCGGGTCGTGCAGCAGCACGGCGCGGCGGATGAGCTCGGCGGCGATCGCTGCCCCCCAGCCGGCGGCCGGGTCGTAATGGGTGATGGCGGCCTGCTCGACCGCTGCAGTCATCACGATCTGCGTCGCCTCGTCGGCCGGCGCGCCGAGGTAGGCGAGAGCAAGCGGGTAGACGCGCATCAGGGCCCCGTTGCTGGCGCTGCGCCCGACATCGTGGTGTGCGGCTTCGGCGGCGCCGACGCGGTCAGCGCGCCGGAGGGTGGCGCGGGTGATGATGCCCACGTCGGCGGCCGACGTCGACCAGTGCTGCCACCGACGCCACAGGTCGTCGAGGTCGATGCCCCCGCACGCGATGATCGACTCGGCGAGGCACATCGCCATCTGCGAGTCGTCGGTGAACTCACCGGGCGCCCAGCCGAATCCGCCGCCGCCCGTCATTTCGCCCGTTCCGCCCCACTCCGGCTGCGGGAACTTCGCCGAGTACTCGCCGGCCGGCCCGAACTCGAACGGTGCCCCGAGCGCGTCGCCAACCGCGGCGCCGGCAATGACGCCGAGGGCGCGCTCGGCCGAGCGGTAGGGGAGGTCGGGACTTGGCTGCACGGGGTGGAGCACGGCGGACCGGTTGGCGGCGGACTGGTTGCTGGCAGATTGCGGGGACGTGTGGCTCATGGGACTCCTTGTCGGGGTAGTGGTACGGGTCCTGTACACACGCTCAGGCCGCGCGCGTGACGCCGCACTCGTGAAGCGCCTCGTTGACCGTCCGCTCGAGGGCGCGGCTGAGCGGTCGGTTGGAGCGACCCTCGCACTGCACGATGCGCCGTCGACGGGGATTTACCTCGATGCATCCGATGAGCTCGTCGTTGGCCCACATGCCGATGATCCACGCTGCGCCGCTGGCGACGGCGTGGCCGTAGGCGCCGACGCAGTTGTTGAGGACACGTCCCCACACCTCGAGCTCACCTGCCGACGTGGCGACATCGAAGACGACACCTCCGTGCCGGTGACGGTGGATGCGCAGCAGTTCGTCGGGGATGCGCCACCGCAGGTCGGGAGCGGCGAGTTCATCGCGCTCGTCGCGCTCGTCGTTGACGGGGACGGGGCGTGCTGCGTCGGCGGGCCGGACCGCGGGGGTCTCGTCGACCTGCGTGGCGTTGAGTTGGTCGCGAAGGGCATCGAGGACGGCTGCCTGGTGGTTGGCCGCCGCCCCTCGGGCACGGCGTGGCCCTAGGGCGCGAGCGGCGCGGGGTGCCCGGGCCGCACCGGGGTCGGGTGGTGCGCTGGCGATGACCGGCACGTGGCGGGCGCAGAGCGCGGCGACATCGGCGAGACGCACGGGTAGCGGATGCTCGACGCGGTCGCGCACCCACTGGAGCCGGGTGAAGGTGGTGACGATGTCGGCGAGTCGGTGGTGGGCGAGTGCGTCGACGAGCAGCGGGGCGCGGCGGTCGCGCGGCCAGATGCGCAGTGCCGTGCGAATGGCGGCAATGTCGTCGACCGTGGCGACGGGTCGGTCGGCGTCGTCGACGGGCTCAGTAGCGATGGACTCAGGAGCGAAGGGCTCGGTGGCGAGCAGGTTGGCGAGTTCGTCGGCGGTGAGCGCATGGTCGGAGGCGACGGCGAGAGCGAGTGCGTCGAAGCGCGGCTCGCTGCCGTCGGCGCCGTGCTGCAGGCAGGCGGCGAGTGTGCGCACGAGTCGGCGGTGCGGGCGCTCAACGAGGGTGGCGGCGGCCTCGGCCGCAGTTGCGGATCGCAGCACCGGCACGGCCCATCGGGGCACTTCGCGCAGCGGTGCCCGGCCGGCGCGGTAGAGGGGTTCGAGCAATGGGTGGGTCACGGCGCCGATGACGGCGACCAGCAGCCGGTCGGGTGGGATGCTGCCGTCGACAGCGCACCACTCGAGGCCGCCGTGCCACTCGGCCAGCACCCGGGCGACGGCGAGCCGCCAGCGGTTGGGGTCGATGGCGAGCTCGCGGGCCTCGTGGTCGAGGGCGAGCACCATGGCGCCAGGCTGGATGGTGACATCTACCGGGATGCGGCCGCCGCAGTAGCACAGGCTGCCGGTGACCTGGCCGCCGGTGCGCTCGAAGCGCAGTGCGATGTCGTGCAGCTCGGACGAGATGGTGAGTCGCGCCACGGGGCCGGCTTCGGAGGTGACCGCTGTGAGGCTGGCACCGAGGTCGATGGTGGCGGACGTCATCGTCGCGAATCAAACATATGTTCCCTGTGGACAGCAAGGGGGCGGTTCCTGTGGACGACCTACACCGAACCGCCGGCCGGTCGCCGTGCCCCGGCGGGGCCTGCTCAGCGTTCGGCTGGGCGGAGTCGGATGAACACCCGGTGGTCGCCCTCGGCGTTGCCGTCGATCGGCTCCCAGCGCGCCTCCCACATCTCGCCGGGGACGATGCCGCGCACGCGCAGGTGGGCCGGCTTGCGGCGATGTGCATTGCCGATGTCGGATGCGATCTGCTGCGCCGTCGAGCGCGTGTAGCGGCGCTGCACCTCGGTCCAGTTGCCGCTGCGCCGTGCGTCGGCGAAGGTCCGCGCCCAGAAGGTGTTGCGCGGCTGCTGGGGCTCATCGTCGGGCATCGCTGTCACGGGGCTCCTCGGCGGTGGGGGTGACCTCCGGAGGAACGAACGCAGGGCTGCGACGCGTGACGAGGGTGACGAGGTTGGCGAGGGCGACGAGGGTGACGACGGTGGCGACGGCGGCGGCCGCTCAGTCGTCGCTGTCGTCGTCGGTGTGTTGATCCGCTGACGGGCAGTCGTCGAGCGGCGACTTCGTGCCGCGCACCCTGGCGCGCAGCGTGTCGACTCGTTGGCGGTCGAGGTCGGCAGCGAGCGAGTTGAACCTGACAAGGGCGCTCTGCCAGTGGCGTCGGTCGTCGACCTCGGTGAGCGCCCGCCACAGCATCGATCGGGACGAGGTGTCGAGTGGCAGGGCGTACCGCGCAGCGCGGCGGGCTGCGGCCGACGTGCCGGGCGACGTGGTGCCAGGTGTCTCGCGCAGTACGGCAGCGAGTTCGTGGGCGAGGTGGACGAGTTCGTTGGTGCGCGTGGCCTCGACTGGCTCGGGAAGCCGGGCGATCACCGATGCCACCTGGTCGATGGCGGCGGCAAGAGCTCCCGCCTGCGACTGCTCTGCCGGAGTGGGCGGCAGGGGCGCGGTTGCCACGGCACCCGCACTCGACTGGAGCAGCTGGTCGACGGTGAGCAGAGCAGTGGTGTCGGCCTTTGCCTTGAGCCGTTCGATCATCGTGGCCTCCGGCCGCAGCGCAGCGGTGCCGGAGGCGATCACCTGGCGGGCCAGCACGAGCACTTCGGCCGGCAGCATCGACAGCGGCGGGCCGTCGAGGCGGGCGGCGGCGTGGAGGATCTGGAATGACGAGAGCACGAGGCCGTCGGCGACGGTGCTGTGGCGCCACTCGAAGTAGGTGTCGGCGTCGAGGGTGTCGGTGACCGACTGGTCTGCAGCGAGCGTGCCCAGCTCGACATCGCCACTGAGCACGTCGCTGGCAGGTCGGTAGCGCAGGTGGACCTGCGCAAGACGCGGGCTCACCGTCGTCGGGCGACGTGAGCGGCCCCGGCGGCGGCCAGCCTGGCGGGGCGGGTGGCGTACTTCGCGACCATGCCCCCATTCTCTACCGCCCGGCGGTTTGTTTGCACGCGCAGCCGGGTGGAAGAGACCTTCTTGCTGAGGGTCTCGCGGGCGACGCCGCGTTCGCGGGCGATGTCGCTGACGCGGTGGTCGAGGCCGTCGATGCGGTGGAGCAGGGTGCGCTCGTCGGCGTCGAGGCCGTCGAGGACACGCTGCAGGACGCCGACGGCATCGAGGCGGTCGGCGACGAGGTCGTCGAGCGGTGCCTCGTCGGCAGCCCAGAGGTCGAACATCGACTCGCCGCCCGACTGCACCGAGGCGTCGCCGTAGTGCCACGTGCGGCCCGGCTCGATGGTGCCGTCGATCCGGCGGAAGAGCCGGGCGCCGCGGCATTGCTGCACCCGCTCGCATCGGTCGTGGTCGATCAGGGCGTGGCGGGCGACCATGCGGGCGTAGGCCACCGGGTCGGGGTAGCGGGCCATGATCTGGTGCAGGCGGGCAGCCGGCTGCTCGAGGACGGCGAGTACGACGCGCATGGCGACGTCGTCGGCGTCGGGACGCCGGCGCAGCTGGCGTGCCACGGCGCGCATGACGCCGGCGGTCCAGAGCGCGGTGGGATCGGTGGACACGGTACGAGCAGACACGGTACGAGCAGACACGGTACGAGCGGGCGACTCGGTGTGGCGACGGGACGACGACATGGCGGGCTCCTGTGAGGACGGGCGATCGGACGCGGTGGTCATGAGATCGACACCCTCGCGAAGGGGTGTCACAGGGTGTCGCCGCCTGAGTCGCCGGGGCTGGCGTCAGGGGTGGCGGGGCCGGACGAGCCAGGGTCGGACGAGCCGGCGCCGGACGGGCGCGAGCCCGGGGCGCCGGGATCCGAGCCCGTCTGTCGACGAGCCGCTGCCTGGGCGTCCCAGCGCGAGTCGTAGGTCGACTGGCGCTTGCCGCCGCGCATCCGGCTGTTGGTCCACAGTCGCTTGCTCATCGCCGGGTCGAAGCCGCTGTAGTCGATCTCGTCGGCCGACGCCGACAGCAGGGCAGCGTCGTCGTCGAGACCGAGCGACCGCAGCCGGTCGGCGCAGGAACGCAGGCGGCGAACTGCCTCGTCGATGTCGCCATGTCCGGCCAAGTCGCGGGCCTCGCGCTCGGCGTCGGCGGCATCGAGCAGGGCCAGCTGGGCGACGACACGCGGGTCGAGGGTCGCCACGCGCGTCTCGTCAGCCTCGCCGCCGGTGACGACGATGGGGACGTCGATGCTGTGCATTGCGAACGAGCCCACGACCGAGGTCCAGCGGATCGTCATGGTGGCCGCGTCGACGGGACCGGCCTCGCGCAGCGGCCGGAGGCTCAGTTCGACGATGAGACGGCGGGTTTCCTCGCTGTAGACGTCGCCGATCTGGGCGGTGATGCGACCGTCGGGCCCGTGCTGCACGACGTAGTTGTTGCGCACGCGCATTGCTGCCACGGCATCGGTCGGCGTGATCTCCACGCTGACGTTCTGTGCCACGACCGTGGCAAGGCCGTCGAACTCGGCGCGGAACACGGCGCCTGCATCGTCGGCCGATGCGCAGAAGTAGTCGTTGCCGCGACCTGCATCGGCGAGGCTGGCGAGCAGCACCTCGTCGTAGCCGTTGGCGAAGCCGATGAACGACGACGTGATGTCGGGGTTGCTGTCGCTGCGCACCATCTCGGCGAGCTGTTCCTGGCCCGTGACGCCCTTGTTGGCGTGGCCGTCGGTGAGCAGCACGATTCGCTTGACGGCCTCGGGGCGGCCGCTCGTGGCGAGGATCTCCGCCGCCTTCAGCCATCCCCCAGAGAGATTGGTCGAGCCGCCCGACGTGATGCCGCGCACGGCGCGCACTGCTGACTGCGGATCGTGCGTGGCGAGCGGCAGGACGACCTCGACGCTGTCGTCGAAGGCGATCACGGCGATGCGATCAGCTGGCGTAGCGATGCGCAGCAGGTCGGAGACGGCAGCGATGACGGCGCGCAATGGATCACCTGCCATCGAGCCCGAACGGTCGATGACGGTGACGATGTCGAGCGGTGCTCGCGTCGCC